>JACPRN010000132.1 GCA_016189945.1 Betaproteobacteria bacterium | reverse complement strand
GCCTCCGGCAGAGCTGCAAAGGATGAAGGACCTGGTGCGCAAAGGCGTGTGGG
This sequence comes from Betaproteobacteria bacterium, assembly GCA_016189945.1. Classification (GTDB taxonomy): domain Bacteria; phylum Pseudomonadota; class Gammaproteobacteria; order Burkholderiales; family SG8-39; genus JACQTO01. The sequence goes on along the minus strand of JACPRN010000132.1, from coordinate 6,149 downwards.
AAAGAATGAGGAGCGATCCGCAGAGAGGCGCGATGGTGAAGGTCCTCGAGGAAGACATCGCCCGTTTCAACAAGAAGTAGAGGCACGCTCGACGAAAGGTCAAAGCGATCAGGCCGCCGCTACTGCGGCTTGATATTGGCATTCTTGATGATCCGTGCGTATTTCTCGATATCGGCACGGATCGTTGCCACAAACTGCTCAGGCGTGCCGCCGACCGGCGCATAGCCGATTTCATTAAAACGCTGCTGAACATCGGGCGCTTTGAGGCCGCTGTCGATTGCGGAACTGAGCTTGTTGATAATGTCTCTGGGTGTGCCCACCGGAGCCACGATGCCACCCCAAAATTCTATCGAATAGCCTTCGACTCCGGCCTCGGCTATGGTCGGCAACTGCGGCGCGAGGACCAGGCGCCTGTCGCTGGCGGCGGCGAGCAGGCGCAGTTTGCCTGCCTTGGCCTGGGGACCCCCCACCGCCATGTCGGTGATCGCCATATCGACCTCTCCGGCAAGGAGGGCGGTCACAAAGGGGCCGGAACCCTTGTACGGCACTTGCAGAAGCTCAACGCCCGTCAGCGAACTGAAGAGTCTCATCGCGAGGTCCGTCGTTCCGCCGGTTCCGGTCGAGCCGTAGGTCATCGGGACTTTCTTCGATTTAGCCAGTTCGATCAATTCCCGGACGGTTCTGGCGGGCACGCCCGGGTGCACGGCAAGCGCGTAGGGAAATGACGCAACTTTGGCCACCGGCGCCAGGTCGCGCAAAGGGTGGTATGGAAGTTTCACATACAGGCCGGGCGCGATCGCGAGTTGGCCCAGATCGCCCACTGCCAAGGTATAGCCGTCAGGCACCGACTTGGAGGTGACGTCTATGGCGATGATTCCCCCCACGCCAGGACGATTGTCGATTACGACCGGCTGTCCCCACAGCTCGTTCAGTTTCTTCCCGACGATGCGGCCGATCAAGTCGTCCGGGCCTCCCGGTGCGTAGGGAATGATCATTCTTATCGGCCGTGACGGATAGTCGGACGCTTGTGCCGCTGCATGGCCGGCCCACTGAAAAGCAAGCAGGAAAACGAATGCTTTGGCAAGTAGCACTACGGGGCGATGCATCATCTCGCAGCTCCTCCAGTAAAATTGCGAACACCCCCGCCAAGGTGCCGGCGCCATAAGACTAATCCCCGGTCCCGAGCAAGTCCTTCCATTTCTCCCTGATCTGCCGCTGAAACTCGGGGCTTGCTTCGGCCACCGGCGGAAAGACGTCGCGATACTCATAGGTCCGGCAGGCATCGATGACGGCGCGCGAGTGATAGGGCACCTTCTGGTCAAAGGTGACGCTGACCGGGTCCATTTTAGTGCCCCAGGTCCGTTCCAGTATCTGGATGTCGCGCGCCGGGTCGCATCGCGTCGACACGGCCCACATCACGTCGGCGAGATTCGAGGGGTCGATGTCTTCGTCCACCACGATGACAAAACGGCCAAGCCACGCCCCCACGTGACACTGGGAAGCCATAAGACCCACCTGACGGGCTTGGCCCTGATACTGCTGGCGAACGGAAACCGTCAGCAGGGTGCGGCCTCCGCCCACTTCGTCTGCCCAGCAGGCGACGACGGGCATTCCGGCCTTCTCCAGCGCATCGTGCAGGAGCGCCGAGCGCAACATCGTCTTGGAATAAGAAAAATCCTGCGGTGGTCGCCCTGGAGGCGAGCCCAGCAGAATGGGGTCGTTCCGGTGGTAGATGCGCTCGACTTCAAATACCGGCTCCGGTACTTCGTGCCCGGAGTAGTAGCCAAGGAACTCTCCGAAAGGGCCGTCCTCTTTCATGTTGCCGGGACGGCAGAACCCTTCCAGCACGATTTCCGCAGCCGCCGGCATCGGCAGTCCTGTCAGCTCTCCGCGGATGACTTTTACCGGCTCTCCCATGACGGCGCCGATATAGTCGTATTCGCACACGCCGGCGGGAAGCTCCACACTGGCATAAAGGAACAGGAGCGGAGCATGGCCGAGCGAGGCGATGACGGGGAACGGCTTGCCGGCCCGAAAGTGTTGCTCCATTTGCTCGCGCCCATGATGCCCGGGAGCGATCTTCAAACTGCATGTACGCTCGTCGTGTACCATCAGGCGGTAAGTACCGACATTGATCCAATCGGACTCCAGCCCCCGAGTGACCACGGCGTCGCCGGTCCCCAGAAACCTGCCGCCATCCAGTTCATTCCACTTCGGCGCCGGGAACTCCAGCAGATTGACGCCCGACTTGATGTTTTCCAGCACGGGACCCGAGTCCACGTATTGCGGGGGGAAATCCCCGGCCCGGGCCGACCAATCGCGCGACTTCTCCCGAAGCGCCTTCACGAGCTCCGCTGTGCTCAGATTGGTGGGCAGGCGCAGCGTCGCCGCCAGGCGCGCCGGGGTACCGGTGGTGCCGGTGACGATGCGGAACCCGGAGGGGTAGTCGACGATGTCGTCAAATAGGAGGCATGGGCCGCGCTGCCGATTGTTCAATTCCGTGATGCACCCCAGTTCGAGGTTCCAGTGGGCGCCGTTCACGCGTTTGAGTTCTCCAAGGGCCTCCACTCGATCGAGCCAGCCGCGCAGATCCTGCGCGGCAAATCGCTTGGGAGCGTCTGTTTTCGAAGCCGTCTTTTCTTCCACTGTTTCCTCGCCAGGGGCCGTCGCTCGTAATCAATGCTGCCAGATTTTTCCGCGAGCAGTCTACCCGTTTTTGGGACTAAGCCCCGGTCGCAACGTCGCGCTAGATGCGCTCGGCCGCTGAATCGCGTGAAGCAGGGCCGGGAGCGCGGATCGACCATGCTAGAATCGCCGGCAAGATATCAGGGCGTACAAAGTCGCGGGATGTCGAGGCAACCCCAGGAGCAATTGCACGCGAGCCAACCGCTCGCCGGCCTCGTGGTGGTCGAAATCGGCCACAGCGTCGCTGCGCCCTTCGCTGGCTATGTGCTCGGCGACCTCGGCGCGGCGGTGCTCAAGGTGGAGAATCCGGTCGGGGGAGACGACACCCGCGCATGGGGTCCGCCGTTCTCGAACGGCATGGCGACCTCGTTTCAGGCGCTCAACCGCAACAAGTACTCGCTCGGCATCGATCTGAAGGATGCCGGACAGTGCGCCGCGTTGCGCCAGTACATCGTCGACAAGGCCGACATCGTGTTTCAGAACATGCGGCCCGGATTGATCGGCAAGCTCGGTCTGGACGCGCCGAGCCTGCGCAAGGACAACCCGCGGTTGATCTACTGCAATCTGCACGCCTTCGGAGCCCGCGGGCCCCTGGTAGACCGGCCCGGCTACGATCCCCTCATGCAGGCTTTCGGCGGAATCATGAGCGTCACCGGCGAAGCAGACCGCCCGCCGGTGCGCGTGGGGCCGTCGCTGGTCGACGTGGGCACCGGAATGTGGGCGGTGATCGGGATTCTGTCCGCGCTGCGCAGGCGCAGCGAGACCGGCGAAGGCTGCGAGATAGACACATCGCTGTTCGAGACGACGCTTTCGTGGATGCACTCCCTCATTGCGGCGTACGTGGTTACCGGCAACGTCCCCGGGCGCCGGGGAACCGAAAGTCCTTCGATGACCCCGTACAAGGTCTTCAAGGCTGCCGACGATTACGTGATCATCGCCGCCGGCAACGACAATCTGTTCCGCCGCCTGGCGGGAGCGCTTGGCCACGCCGAGTGGCTCGATGATCCGCGCTTCGCCACCAACCCGGAACGGGTCCGCAACCGTGAAATCGTCAACGCCGCGGTGGAAGCCGTGGTGGGGACCCGCCCGCGCAGCGAATGGATATCGAGGCTCGAAGCCGTCGGCGTACCGTGCGCCGCGCTGCAGACGCTCGACCAGGTCATGGACCATCCGCAAACGAAAGCGCTTGAGATGCTGCAGCACGCCCCCGACGGCAGCGTTTCTCTGATGGGATTGCCGCTATCGTTCGACGGGACGCGTCCGCCGCTGCGCAAAAAACCGCCCACTCTGGGCGAAGACACTCATCTGGTACTAGGGGAAGGAAAGCTATGAGTAATTCATCGGGCAATGACGCTCTGACAATGGTTCCGTACGGCGAGGATTTCCCTGAGATACGCCGCTCAATTCAGGCGATCTGCAAGGGCTTTCCCGGGGAATACTGGCGCGACCAGGAGAAGAAGGGCGAGCATGCCGTTGAATTCACCAAGGCAATGACCGAAGCGGGCTATCTGTCCGCGCTGATTCCCGAGGAATACGGCGGCGCCGGATTGCCGCTGCGCGCCGGCTGCGTCATCTTCGAGGAAATCGACGCTGCGGGCTGCACTTCGACCAACATCCGCGCGCAGATGTACATGATGGGAATGATGGTCAAGCACGGCACGCCGGCGCAGAAGGAACGCTATCTGCCCGGCATTGCTTCGGGGGAGATCCGCTTTCAGTCCTTCGGGGTGACCGAACCGACTACCGGCTCCGACACGTTGAATCTGAAGACGCGTGCGGTGCGTGACGGCGATCATTACGTGGTGAACGGGCAGAAGATCTGGACTTCGCGGGCGCTCAATTCCGACCTCATGACCCTGCTCGTGCGCACCACGCCCGCCGATCAGGTCAAGCAGAGAACCGACGGCTTGTCCGTGCTCCTGGTCGACATCCGCGAATCGGTGGGCAAGGGCATGACCATCCGTCCCATCGAGAACATGCCCAACCATCAAACCAACGAAGTCTTCTACGACAATCTGCGCGTGCCGGTGGAGAACCTGATCGGGGTGGAGAACAAGGGCTTTCGCATCATACTCGACGGCATGAACCCGGAGCGGATTCTGACTGCCAGCGAATCTCTGGGAGCCTGCCGCTATTTCATCGACAAGGCGGTGAAATACGCCAATGAGCGCGTGGTGTTCGGCCGGCCGATCGGCCAGAACCAGGGCATCCAGTTTCCGATTGCGCGCTGCTATGCGCAGTACAAGGCCGCCGACCTGATGGTGCGCACTGCGGCCGCGCTTTACGAGGCGGGACAACCCTGCGGCGAGCAGGCCAACATCGCGCGCATGCTCGCCTCGGAGGCGGCCTGGAATTCGGGCGAAGAGTGCATGCAGTGTCACGGCGGATACGCCGTGGCGCGCGAATACGACATCGAGCGCAAGTGGCGCGCCTGCCGCGTGCAGCGCATCGCGCCGATTTCGACCAATCTCATCCTCGCTTTCATCGGCCACAACGTGCTCGGAATGCCGAAGTCGTACTAGGGAAACGGGAGGCGCCCCACCGACACGCAAGCCGAACGAGCCGGGATCCGCGGTGGTTGGGCAAGATCTCGACGCTCGTCCGATAAGCGATCCGAGCCGCTGCTGCGGCGGCGTATCGAACCAGGAGAAATCATGAGCAGTCTGCCGACGAGAATCCACATCAAGGAAGAAGGCCCGCGCGAGGGCTTCCAGTTCGAGAAAGGCCCCATCCCGACCGCGCGCAAGATCGAGCTGATCGATGCGCTCGCGCGTACCGGCGTGAAGCACATGCAGATCGTTTCCTTCGTCAGCCCGAAGGCGGTGCCGGGAATGGCTGATGCCGAGGAAGTCGTCCGCGGCATCAGGCCCGAACCGGGCGTCGCCTATACCGGCCTGTGGTTCAACCCGCAGGGGCTGGAGCGCGCGATCGGCACCGGGCGCCTCGAGATCAAGGGCTCGATCTCCTTCAGCGCCTCGGCGAAGTTCCTGCACAAGAACCTCAACCGCACGCCGCAAGAACAGATCGAGGTGACGCGCGGGATGATCGCGATTTACAAGCAGAAGGGCATCGAGGTCGAGCGCGCGACCATCATGGCGGCATTCGGCTGCAACTTCGAAGGCGACGTGCCCCCGTCCCGCGCAGTGGAAATCGTGCAGCAGATACTCGACCTCGCCGGCGGCGAGGGCGTGCGGCTCGCCTGCGTGTCGCTTGCCGATACCATGGCCTGGGCGACCCCGCTTGCGATCAAGCGCACCGTGGGCGCGGTGCGCGAGCGATTTCCCGGGCTCGAACTCGAATTGCACCTGCACGATACGCGCGGCATGGGGATCGCGAACGCCTGCGCCGGCCTCGAAATGGGCATCACCCGTTTCGACGCCTCGGTGGCGGGGCTGGGCGGCTGCCCGTTCGCGGGCCACGCCGGCGCTGCCGGGAACGTCTGCACCGAGGACCTGGTGTTCCTG
>JACPRN010000103.1 GCA_016189945.1 Betaproteobacteria bacterium | reverse complement strand
GCAGGCGTCTCGCCGTAGCGGCCCAGCACCAGTTGATCCGTTTCGTTGAGCGTCACCTTGTAGCGGCCGTAGAGGACGTTGAGCGCCGCCTGCGTGCCGATCACCTGCGAGAAAGGCGTGACCATCAGCGCCCAGCCCAGGTCCTCGCGCACGGCCGGAATCTCCTCGAACACTTCCTCGATCCGGTTTTCCAGTCCGAGCTGCGCCATCTGGGCGCGGAAGTTGGAAATCATGCCGCCGGGCATCTGATGCTTGTAGAACGAGGGGTCGTATTCGGCGGGCTTGCCGATCGGCTTGTCGTGGCGCCTGGCCACGGCGAAGAAATGCTCCTCGATCTGGGCGATCCCCTGCTGGTCGAGATCGACTTCGTAGCCGGCGCGCTTCAAGTCGCGCAGCATCGAACTGGTGGCCGGAAGCGAAGACCCGTTGGCAAGCGCCCGGGAAGCGGTCCAGATCACCTCGGCTCCACAGCGGACGGCCTCCAGGTTGGTTGCCGGGCCCAGACCCGTGACGCAGTGGGAGTGGCAGTAGAAGGGACGGCCTGCCGCGGCCGCCTTCATCGCCGGAACGAGGGTGCGCACCCGTTCCGGGGTGAGGACGCCGTTGGGGTCCTTCAGCACCAGGATGTCGGCCCCCATGCCGATGAGTTCCTTCGACTTTCGCACGAAGTGCTCATCGGTATGCACCGGGCTGATGGAGTAGACGACGCAGCCCATGATCTTCGCGCCCGCCTTGTGCGCGGCCCGTGTCGGCACCTCGAAGTTGCGGATGTCGTTGAGACCGTCCGTCAGGAAAAACCGGTCGATGCCGCCGGCGGCGCAGCGCGTGAAAAAGAGGTCGAGCATGTCGTCGGGCAGAAGCGCCTTGCCGACGGAAAAGCCGATGCAGATGCAAACCATCTGCAGCGGCGTGCGCCTTGCCCGCTCCTTGAGCAGCCGCAGGCGTTCCCACGGGTTCTCCTTCAGGTAGCGCACGCAGGAGTCCATGACCGCCGTGCCCATGCACTCGATTCCATCGTAGCCGACCCGGTCCATCACCGGCAGGATCGGAAGCATCATCGCGGTGGTCATTCGCGTCGCCCACAGCGACTGTTGCCCGTCGCGCAGTGTCGTGTCGATCAGGTTGACTTTTGTTCCCATTTTGCGCCTCCTGTGCAAATAGCCGCTGGCCGGTCGAACCGGCTGGCTTGCGTCACTTGCCGGTGTACTTCGGCTTTCTCTTCTCGAAAAACGCCTGCGCGCCCTCCTTGTAGTCGTGCGAATCGCGCAGCTTTTCGTAGGCATGGCCCTCGAGATCGAAGCTCGCTTCCAGACTCGCGTCCTCGCCCTGATTGAGCACGCGCTTCACGGTCGAGAGGGCGAGCGGCGAGAGCGCGTTGAGCCTCTCGGCGTAGCCGGCGATCGCCTTGTCGAGCGCGGCCCCGTCCTCGACCACTTCGGTGAGCAGGCCCCACTCGCGCGCCTCGGCGGCCGAAAGGCGCCGGCCCAACATGACCATGTCCTTGGCGCGCGTCATGCCGACCATGCGAAGCACGCGCTGGCTGCCGCCGGAACCGGGCATCTGGCCGATGGTGATTTCGGGCAGCGCCACCAGCGTGTCCTTGGTGGCGATGCGAAAATCGCAGGCGAGCGCAAGCTCCCAGCCGACGCCGAACGCGTACTTCTCCAGCGCGGCGATGACCGGCTTCGGGCAGCGTTCGGGCGCCGCAATGTTCCAGGCGAGGTGCGACATGCCGTCGCGCGGCACGTCGAAGAACCCGCGCACGTCGCCGCCCGAGGTGAAGACCCCGTTTGCGCCGCGAACGACGACTACGCCGACCTCCGGATCGCGGCCCAACTCGTCGAACAGCGCCGCGATCTGCGAGCGCGCCGTGTACGAAACGACGTTGAGCGGAGGCCGGTCGAGCACCAGAGTGGCGACGCGTTTCAGGGCGTCGAACTCCAGGCGCATGCCGTCCAGTTGTTTGAGAAGCTCTCCCCGTTGCGTGGCGTACTTTTCGTTCATGCCTGCTCCTTCCAGAAAAATCCTAAACCCGGCGAGCCGGAATCAGCGCTGCTGATTTTGCCGTTGCCCGTATTATTGAGGATTACGTAACCGCATGACATGCTTCCGTCATCCCCGCGAAAGCGGGGATCCAGTGATTATCGCTGAACTACTCTGGATTCCCGCTTGCGCGGGAATGACAGCGCCCGTAATTACCGTTGTCACGCAGTTTGGTAAAGATCAATAGAAACCAAATCTTCCCCAAGTTCGTCATCACTTCCGTGAAAAGCATCCACCGTCGAACACCGCCGTCCTCACTGCACTCGCCTGTAGTTCCCCGCCCGTAGCTCGCGCCGCAGGATCTTGCCCACCGGCGACTGCGGAATCCTCTCGATCAGCACGTACTCCTTCGGCCGCTTGTAGTTGGCCAGTGCGGCTTCGCCCATGTACGCCGCCAGCCCCTCGGCGCTGGCACCCGCGGCCGGCTCGACGAAGGCCACGAGCTTCTGCCCCCAGCGTTCGTCGGGAATGCCGATCACCGCGGCGCGGCGCACCAGCGGGCAGTGCGAGAGCGCGTTTTCCACCTCTTCCGGGTACACGTTCTCGCCGCCCGTGATCACCATGTCGTCCAGGCGGCCGATGACGTAGAGTTCGCCGTCTTCGTCCCGGCGGCCCAGGTCGCCGGTGAAATACCAGCCCGATCGCAATGCCTTGGCATTCGCGTCGGGACGCCTCCAATAGCCGGCGAAGGCCTCGGGGCTGGCGAGGCTGGCGATGATCTCGCCGGGTTCTCCGGGAGCGACGAGATCGTCCGGCCCGGACTTGCCTTCGGGGTCAGGCACGACGAGGCGCAGCATCTGGTTCAGTCCGGGGCGGCCGGCGCAGCCGGGCTTGGCATCCACGTGGTCGCAGAACGAGAGCGTATAGACCTCGGTCGTGCCGTAATAGTTGACGAACAGCTCGGGCTTGAGCTGATCCATGCAGGCCGCCGAAAGCGCGTTCGTCATCGTCATTCCCGCATAGCCGATGCGCTTGAGCGAGCGCAGATCGAAGGCGCTGAAATCGGGATGATTCACCATGTCGTAGTAAAGCGTGGGCACGAGGAACATGGTCGTGATTCCCTCGTCCTGGATGAGCCGCAGCGCGAGTTCGGTATCGTAGGCGGGAACGCACACGAACTTGCCGTTCAGGAGCGCCGCCGCCAGCAAAACGCGCACGCCCATGGTGTGGTACATCGGCATGACGCCAAGCGCCGAATCGCCGAACACGTATCGGTTGTGCGCGATCATCGACACCGTGGCGGCCAACTCGTTGCGGTGGCTGCGCGGCACGCCTTTGGGCTTGCCCGTCGTCCCCGAGGTGTAGAGCATCAGGCAGGTCGAGTCCTCCTCGGCCGCAATCGGCCGCTCGAGCGTGGGTCCTGCGGCAAGATCCGCATAGCTCGCGTCGCCGGGCTCGGTTCGCACGTCCGCAAGCACCACCCGCGGGAGCGCTTCCAGCCCGCTCTGAGCAAGAGCCTCGCGCACGCTTTCTGCCGAAGCGCCTTCGAACGCGACGGCGTTCGCCTTCGCATCGCCAAGGCAATAGGCGATCTCGGCGGCTCGGGCGCGCCAGTTGAGCGGCGTGTAGATCACGCCGAGCATGTGGCAGGCCCAGTACAGCGCAGCGTTCTGGTACCGGTTCTTGAGCAGCAGCAGCAGATGGTCTCCGGCGCGCAGGCCGAGCCGCGCAAGCCCGCCCGCCAGCCGCGCGCTTTCGGCGTGGCACTCGCGAAAGCTCAAGCGCCGGCCGCCGTCGACCACGGCGATTGCGTCCGGCCGGCGCGCGACGGTGATCGAGAAAGCGCTCGCAAGGTCCATGCTCAGCTCCTTTCTTCACGCACGCTTTCGGCCGCCTCGAGGATGGCGCGGACGATGGGATAGTAGCCGGTGCAGCGGCAGATGTGGCCCGAGAGCATGTCGCGAACCTCGGCCTCGGTCGGATCGGGTCTGACCTGAAGGAAGTGGGTGGCGGACATCAGGATGCCGGGGGTGCAGAATCCGCACTGCAGCGCGTGGCGGCGGTGAAACGCCTGCTGCAGGCGGTTCAGCATGCCGGACTGCGCCAGGCCTTCCACGGTGCGCACCTCGCTGCCGTCGCATTCGACCGCGTACTGCATGCAGCTCCGCACGGCGCGCCCGTCGACCATCACCGTGCACGCGCCGCACACGCCGTGCTCGCAGCCGACCCGGGTGCCGAAGAGCTTCAACTCGTGACGCAGGAAATCCGAGAGCAGCGTTCTCGATTCGGCCTGTCCGGTGTGCACGCGGCCATTGACTTTCAGCGTGACGCTATGACGAGCACCGGCTTTCAGCCGCAGCATGTCAATGTCTCCCCGAATCTGCGAACGCCGCCGCCAGAACGGCGGCGCCGACTGAGCGCACCAGCGCGCGCCGGTAATCGGCGCTTGCCTTCGAATCGCTCATCGGATCGGCCGCATCGGCTGCGGCGGCGGCGATTTCGCGCGCGAGCCTGTCATCGGCGCTGCGGCCGAGAAACGCTCCAGTGTCGGCGAGCGCCGGCCGCCCCTCGACCCCGCCCAGCCCCAGCGCAAGGTACGCAAGCCTGCCGCCGGCCTCCACCACCGCGACGGCGGCAATCGCCACGATAGCGAAATCGCCGCGGCGCTGGCAGGTCTCGCCGAAGGCGTGTCCGGCGCCCGCCCGGCGCCTGGGCCAGCAGAGCCCGGTCAGAAGTTCATCGGATTGCCGCGCGGTGGTCAGGGCGTCGACGAAGAACTCGCGCGCGCCGATTCGCCGCGTGCCGCGCCCGGAGGCGAGTTCCACCGTCCCGCCGAGGGTCGCGAGCACGAGCGGAATTTCCGCGCTCGGATCGGCGTGCGCCACCGATCCGCCGAGCGTGCCGCGGTTTCGCGTCTGGAAATGCCCCACGTGCGGCAGCGCGAGCGCGAGCAGCGGCAGCGT
>JACPRN010000102.1 GCA_016189945.1 Betaproteobacteria bacterium | reverse complement strand
TCCTCCTCAAGCGAAACGGCATCGCCGACGAGGGTCAGCCGTGCGCCCGCCTGCACGTCGGCTGCGGGATCCTGCACCAGGAGGCTCGTGCGGCCGTCGCTGCGCAGATTGCGCGTGTGCTCGGCCAGGCTGCTGATCAGGATCACCGGTTCGGCTGCGTGGTCGAGGACGTAGGGCACGACCGAGCCATAGGGATAACCGGCAAAGCGGCGCGAGAGCGTCGCGAGCAATCCGTACTGGCGTGCGCGCAGGAAGCTGCGGGCCCGTGCTGCAGCGGATCCGGTTCTGTTCATCGTGTCGCCTTCCTCGCAACGACAGCCCGCGGCCGCGGAAGTTCGGAAATCGCCGTGCCATTGCGGAGAAAGGCGCCAGATTTCGGATCAGCTAAAATGAGGAACATGTCCGTCGTTGAACCCGAAGCGAATTCGATCCCGCGCGAGGAGCGGCTGATCGTTGCCCTCGATTTGCCGAGCGCCGAAGAGGCGAAATCCTTCGTCGCGGGGCTGGGCGGTGTGGTGACGTTCTACAAGATCGGGCTGGAACTGTTCATGGCCGGAGGATATTTCGAGCTGATCGACTGGCTGACGCGGCAGGCAAAGAAGGTATTCGTCGACCTCAAGTTCTTCGATGTTCCGGAAACGGTGGGCGCGGCGGTGCGTGCACTTCGCAACAAGGGTGTCACCTTCGCGACGGTGCACGGCAACCAGGCCATGCTCGAGGCGGCCGGACGCAGCAAGGGCGAGGTGAAGATTCTCGCCGTGACGGCGCTCACCAGCCTGGACCGCGGCGACCTCGACGACCTGGGTTTCCGCTGCGACGTTGCGCAACTGGTGCTTTCGCGCGCACGGCGCGCGCTGGAAGCGGGCTGTGACGGCGTCATCTCTTCGGGGCTCGAGGCGCCGATGCTGAAGCGCGAGATCGGCAAGCGGTTGATCGTGGTGACGCCCGGGATCCGGCCGGTGGAAAACCGGGCCCCCGACGACCAGAAGCGGGTCGTCGACGTGGTGCAGGCGTTCGCAAACGGCGCCGATTACATCGTGGTCGGGCGACCGATCCGCCAGGCCGCTGATCCTCGCGCCGCGGCTCAAGCCATGCAGAACTCGATCGCCGCGGTCTTTCCCGATTGACGGGGCGGGGCAAGCCGCGCCGGTTCAGTAGGCGCGTGCCGTGCGCTTCGGCTCGTAGCGCCAGCGCGCTTTCAGCGACGCGAGGACCAGGTTCGGATATTCCGGCTTGCCAAGCGACCCGTTGTAGCGGCCCAGCGCCCGCGTCAGGTTCCCCGATTCCAGATCGAGATAATGGCGCAGGATCACGCAGCCGTAGCGCAGGTTGGTGCGCAGGTTGAACAGGTTGTCGCCCTTTCTTCCGATCAGTTTCACCCAGAAGGGCATCACCTGGGTGTAGCCGCGGGCGCCGGCACTGGACAGCGCGAACTTGCGGAAGTTGCTCTCGACCTGGATCAGCGCGAGGATCAACTGGGGGTCGAGTCCGAAGCGCGTCGCCTCGTAGTGCACCGTGCGCAGCAAATCCAGACGCGTGCCCAGATGCGGGATCCTGCGCTCCAGCCGCTGCGACATCTCGGTGAGCCAGTGGACCGCCTCCAATGAGTCCGTGAATCCGTGGCGGGGCGCCGGCTGGTCGGCGATGGCCGACTGCAGCCCCGCGCGCACGCTGTCGGCAAGCGGTTCGTAGATCTGGGCGCCGCCATGCGCGTTCGCGGCCAGCGCGAGCGCGGCACAGGCGAGCGCCGGGCGCAGTGTCTTCAGCATAGCTTTGCCCTCAGGAACGATGCCGCTTCGGCGACGCGCACCCGCGTCGGTTCCCCCTCGCGCCGGCCCTGATACTCGATCACCCCGGTCTTGAGCCCGCGCTCGCCGACGACCACGCGGTGCGGGATGCCGATCAGCTCCATGTCTGCGAGCATCACGCCGGTGCGCTCGTCGCGATCGTCGAGCAGCACCTCGACCCCCGCTTTGCGCAGGTCGGCGTAAAGGGCGTCGGCCGTCGCGCCGACCTCCTTGCTCTTGCGGTAGCCGATCGCAACCAGCGCCAGTTGAAACGGCGCAATCGCCTGCGGAAAGATGATCCCGCGCTCGTCGTGATTCTGCTCGACCGCTGCGCCGACGATGCGCGTGACGCCGATGCCGTAGCACCCCATCTCGAAAGGCCGCGACTGACCGTTCCCGTCCAGGTAAGTGGCCCTGAGCGCCTCGGAATACTTGGTGCGGAGCTGGAAAATGTGCCCGACCTCGATGCCGCGCAGGATCTCGAGCATGCCGGCGCCGTCGGGGCTCGGGTCGCCCGTGGTAACGCTGCGAATGTCGGCGATGAACGCGGGCTCGCGCAGATCGCGTCCGAAATTGACCCCGGTCAGGTGATATCCCGGCACGTTTGCCCCGCAGACGAAATCGGCCATCACCGCGACGCTGCGGTCGGCGACGACGCGGATCGAAGGGCCGATTCCGACCGGGCCGATGTAGCCGGGGCGGCAGCCGAGAAAGCGCTCGACCTCGGCATCGGTCGCGAACCGAAACGGGTCCAGACCCGGCAGCTTCTGGGTCTTGACCTCGTTGAGCGCGTGGTCTCCGCGCAAAAGCAGCAGGGTGAACTCGTCGTCGTGCATCACCGCGATCGCCTTCACCGTGTGTTTGAGCGGCAGGCCGAGCATCTCGGCAACGTCTTCACAGCGCGTCTTTCCGGGGGTCGGCACCTTGCGCATGGTTTCCATCGGGGCAGGGCGCGGGGTGGCCGGGGCGAGCGCCTCGGCCAGTTCCACGTTCGCGGCGTACTGCGACTGGGGACAGTAGGCAATCGCGTCCTCGCCCGACTCGGCGAGGACGTGAAACTCGTGCGATCCGGTGCCGCCGATCGACCCGGTGTCGGCCGCCACCGCGCGGTAGCGAAGCCCGAGGCGCGTGAAGATCCGCGAGTAGGTCTCGTACATGTTCTGGTACTCGCGCTGCAGATCCTCGTACCCGGCGTGAAACGAATAGCCGTCCTTCATGATGAACTCGCGTCCGCGCATGACGCCGAAGCGCGGTCGTATCTCGTCGCGGAACTTGGACTGGATCTGGTAGAAATTGACCGGAAGCTGGCGATAACTCTTGATTTCGCGCCGCGCAATGTCTGTGATCACTTCCTCGTGGGTCGGGCCGATGCAGAAATCGCGCTGGTGGCGGTCCTTGAGGCGCAACAATTCGGGCCCGTATTTCTGCCAGCGGCCCGATTCCTGCCACAGCTCGCCGGGCTGCACCGCCGGCATGAACAGCTCGATGGCCCCGGCGCGATTCATTTCCTCGCGGATGATCGCCTCGACCTTGCGCAGGACGCGCAGGCCGAGCGGCATCCACGTGTAGATGCCGCCGGCGAGCCTTCGAACGAGTCCGGCGCGAACCATCAGCTTGTGGCTGACGACTTCGGCATCGGCGGGCGCTTCCTTCAGCGTCGCCAGAAAAAACTGAGTAACGCGCATGGTCCGCGGTTCAAGATAACGCGCCATTCTAGAGTCCCGGGGCCCATTGCGCCACTTCCCCGTGCGCCGATAGCGCGCGCGGCAGCTTTGATTTGCGCGCGAAGTATGGAAAAATGGGCGCAATTGATTTGGTGCTGGACATCGTATGCTCGATCGAGACGGCTATCGCCCGAACGTCGGCATCATCCTGTGCAACTGGCGCGACGAAGTATTCTGGGGCAAGCGTGTAAGGGAACATTCCTGGCAATTCCCGCAGGGCGGAATCAAGCACGGCGAGACGCCGGCACAGGCGATGTTTCGCGAACTGCAGGAAGAGATCGGCCTGCTTCCCGGGCACGTGAAAATCCTGGGGCGTACGCGCAACTGGCTGCGCTATGACGTGCCGTTGCAATGGATCAAGCGCGAGTGGCGCGGAAATTACCGCGGACAAAAGCAGATCTGGTTTCTACTGCGGCTGATCGGCCGCGACTGCGACGTCTCGCTGCGCTCGAGCGAACACCCGGAATTCGACGCCTGGCGCTGGCATGAGTACTGGGTGCCGCTCGAATCGGTGATCGACTTCAAGCGGGACGTGTACCAGCAGGCGCTTATCGAACTCGCGCGCTTTTTGCGCCGGGACCGGCTGCGCGCGTCGCCAAAGACGCTGCGGCGCGCGCCGTAGTCGTCAAGGGATTCAGTTGCGCCGCGCCGGGCGCGACGGGTTGAACCGGTGGGGCGGGAGTGTTTCTTGACTACATCGCCGTTCCGTTGTACTATTTCTACGTATTAGAATAAGTCTAATATCTTAAACCGCATTTCTCACGGAGGTTGTGATGCAACTCAAGGGAAGCAAGACCCACGAAAATCTCAAGGCCGCGTTTGCAGGCGAGTCGCAAGCCAATCGGCGTTACCTGTATTTTGCCAACAAGGCCGACGTCGAAGGCCAAAACGACGTTGCCGCCCTGTTCCGATCCACAGCCGAAGGTGAAACCGGCCACGCGCATGGCCACCTCGATTATCTGGCGCAGGTGGGCGATCCGGCGACTGACCTGCCCATCGGCGCATCGCGGCAGAATTTGAAGGCCGCAGTGGCCGGGGAAACCCACGAGTACACCGACATGTATCCGGGGATGGCGAAAGCCGCGCGCCAGGAGGGATTCGCGGAAATCGCCGACTGGTTCGAAACCCTGGCAAAGGCGGAACGCTCGCACGCGAACCGATTCCAGAAAGCCCTGGACCAATTCGTCGACTGAAGATCTCGATGAGAGCCCGTCCCCGGAGGCGTGCGCGTGCGCCCGGTTGCCTCCGGGGCGGTTTCCCGACCCCCGGACAGGCCGATACGTGAGCGCGCAGGAAGGCAATCTGCAGGCGCCAACGCGGCATGCGATCGCATGGCGCGCGCCCGAGTACTACGACGAGGCGCGGCTCATCGGCGAAATGGAGCGCGTGTTCGAAATCTGTCACGGCTGCCGGCGCTGCGTGAGCTTGTGCACCGCGTTCCCGCGGCTGTTCGACCTCATCGACGAAGGTTCGAGCGGCGAGATCGACGGCGTCGACAAGAGGCGTTTCGGCGAAGTCGTCGACCAGTGCTACCTGTGCGACATGTGCTACGTGGTGAAGTGCCCGTACGTGCCGCCGCATCCCTGGAACGTCGATTTCCCGCACCTGATGCTGCGCGCCAAGGCGGTGAGGTTCCGCAAGGGCGAAGTTCGCCTGCGCGACCGCCTGCTGTCCTCGACCGACGCCATGGGCAAGCTGGCCGCGATCCCGGTCGTCGCCCAGGCGGTCAACGCGGCCAACCGCAATGCGGCCGCGCGCGCGCTGATGCACGGAACGCTCGGAATTCACAAGGAGCGGAAGCTGCCGCCTTACAGTCCGACGAAATTCCGTGCCGGCGCCAAGACCTCGGGTGAACATGCCGTGGTCAACGGCGAGCGCTCGCCCGGAAAGGTGGCGCTGTTCGCCACCTGCTACGTCAACTACAACGAGCCCGGAATCGGCCACGACCTGCTCGCCATCCTCGCGCACAACGAGGTTTCGGCCATGGTGGTCGAAAAGGAGGCGTGCTGCGGCATGCCCAAGCTCGAGCTTGGCGATCTGGAGGCGGTCGCGCGCCTGAAGGAATTCAACATCCCGGTCCTGGCGCGGCTGGCGCGCGAGGGCTTCGCGATCCTCACTGCGGTGCCTTCGTGCACGCTCATGTTCAAGCAGGAGCTGCCGCTGCTGTTCCCCGAGGATGCCGAGGTGCATGCGGTCGCGCGCGCGATGTTCGATCCTTTCGAATACCTCGTGCTGCGGCATCGCGACGGGCTGCTCAAGACCGATTTTGCGCAGCCGCTCGGCAGGGTGTCCTACCACATTCCGTGCCACCTTCGGGTACAGAAGATGGGACAGCGGACGCGCGAGCTGCTGCAGATAATTCCGGGCACGACAGTGAGCACCGTCGAACGCTGCTCAGGCCACGACGGCACCTGGGGGGTGAAGGCCGAGTACTTCGACAATTCGATGAAGATCGGCCGCCCGGTATTCGAACAGATGGCCGCGGGCGATCCGGACTACGTCAGCTCCGATTGCGCCATCGCCGGCCGCCACATCGAACAGGGGATCGGGGAGAGCCGCGCGCGCCGCTGCCATCCGCTGACGCTGGTGCGCATCGCCTATGGACTGTGAAAGGGGGCCGCGCCCGCGATGACCGCCATGCCGAAAATCGACCGACAAAGCCTGATGCCGCTGGAAGCGTACGCGAGGAACCGGAATGAATTCCGGGCCAAGGCGATGGCGCACAAGAAGAACCGCACGCTGCACCTGGGCGAGGCGATCACGCTGGTTTTCGAGGACGAGCTGACCGTGCGCTACCAGGTCCAGGAGATGCTTCGCATCGAGCGCATCTTCGAGGAAGACCGCATCGAGGAGGAGCTCTCGGCCTACAACCCGCTTGTTCCCGACGGTCGCAACTTCAAGGCGACCATGATGCTGGAGTACACCGACCCCGAGGAAAGGCGCAAATGGCTCGCCAGGCTGATCGATGTCGAGGACAGGGTCTGGATCGAAGTGGAAGGCTGCGAGCGCCTGTGGGCGATCGCCGACGAGGACCTGGAGCGCGAGACGGCTGAGAAGACCTCCGCGGTGCACTTCCTGCGCTTTGAATTGACTGCGGACATGGCGCAAAAGCTCAAAGGAGGCGCGGGATTGAAGATCGGCGTCGAGCATCCGGCATGCTCGGCCTCGCTCAGCGTTCCGCCCGCGCTGCGGGAAGCCCTCGTCAAGGACCTTGCGTGAGCGCGCAGGCGCGGGCATTTTTCCTCGCTGCCCTCGCGCCCCTGGCCGCGCTCGCGCAGCCCTCGGAGCCGTATTATTTTCCCGAAAGCGCCGAGGAAAAGCCCTGGGAGGAACAGAAGCTGCGGTTGCCGCCCTATCCGAAGGATGAGTCGCTGATCAAGTTTCAGGTGAGCGGCGCGACCTCGTTCGAGTTCTTCATCGACCCGGCCTCGGTGAGCGTCGGCAAGGACGGCGTGATCCGCTACGCGCTGCTCGCGCGCAGCCCGAGCGGGGCGAAGAACCTGAGCTTCGAAGGCATCAAGTGCAAGGGGCGCGAGAGCAAGATCTACGCGTTCGGACGGCCCGACGGCACCTGGTCGCAGGCGCGCGATCCCAAGTGGGCGCGCATCACCGGAATGCAGGCGAACCGCCAGCACGCCGCGCTCGCGGACGATTTCTTCTGTCCCGGGCGCCTGATCGTCAGGGACGCGCGCGAGGCGATCGAGGCGCTCAAACGCGGGGGCCACCCGCGCGCCTCGACCGAGGGCCAGATGTGGAACCAGCCGCTGTAGTCCGAGCGGCCGCGCCGGCGCGCTCGCTGCAGCGAGCCCGACCGCGCGCGGGCAATCCGGCCGAGGCGTCAAAGGAGGACCAGATTGTCCCGGTGGATCAATTCGGGCTCGTCGACGTAGCCCAGGATCGATTCAATCTCGCTCGAGGCGTGGCCGGCGATGCGCCGCGACTCCTGGGCGCTGTAATTCACCAGGCCGCGCGCGACCTCCTCGCCGTGCGGTCCCGTGCAGGCGACCACGGCCCCGCGCTCGAATTCGCCCGCGACGCTTCTGACCCCGATCGGAAGCAGGCTCTTGCCGCCGGAGCGCAGCGCGCGCACCGCGCCCTCGTCGAGCAGCATGCGCCCGCCGACCTGGACGTGGTCGGCAAGCCACTGCTTGCGCGCGGCAAGCGGCGTCGTCCCCGCCAAGAGCAGCGTTCCCACCCGTTCGCCCCTGGCGAGCCGCAGCAGCACATCGTCCTCGCGACCCGAGGCGATGATGGTGTGCGCGCCGCTGCGGCCGGCGCGTTTCGCCGCGATGATCTTGGCGAGCATGCCCCCCCTGGCGGTCACTGAACCGACGCCGCCGGCGATGTCCTCGAGTTTCGGGTCGCCGACGTTCGCCTCGGCGACGAGGCGGGCATTCGGGTCCGTGCGCGGATCGGCGGTAAACAATCCGGCCTGATCGGTGAGGATGACCAGGTAATCGGCTTCGACCAGGTTGGTGACCAGGGCGCCCAGGGTGTCGTTGTCGCCGAATCTGATCTCGTCGGTCACCACCGTGTCGTTCTCGTTGATGACCGGTATCACCCCCAACTGGAGCAGCGTGAGCAAGGTCGAGCGCGCATTGAGGTAGCGCTGCCGGTCGGCGAGGTCCGCGTGGGTCAGCAGCACCTGCGCGGTGCGCAGGCCGTGCTCCTGAAAGCAGCTCTGGTAGCCGCGCACCAAACCCATCTGTCCGACGGCAGCCGCCGCCTGCAGCTCGTGGATGCTGCGCGGGCGCACCGACCAGCCAAGCTGCTGCATGCCTTCGGCGATGGCGCCGCTGGAGACGAGCACCACTTCGCGGCCCTCCTGGCGCAACGCGGCGATCTGGCTTGCCCAGCGGGCGATGGCGCCGAGGTCGAGGCCCGCGCCCTGGCTGGTGACGAGCGAGCTGCCCACCTTGACCACAAAACGCCGTGCGTCCTTCATCGGTCCACCGGTCCTTCTGCCTCCAGGTGCGCCATGATCGCATAGGTGAGCTCGCGGCAGCCCTCGCTGGTGAGCGCCGAGATGCACGCGTGCGGCTTGCGCCAGCGCATCCGCTTGAGGAATCGGGCGACCACGGCTTCGCGATCCTTCACAGGCAGCATGTCGATCTTGTTGAACACCAGCCAGCGCGGCTTGCCGTGGAGCGCGTCATCGTATTTCTTGAGCTCGGCGGCGAGCGCGCGCGCGTCGCGCACCGGATCGGCATCGGGGTCGGCAGGCGCGATATCGACAATATGCAGCAACAGGCGCGTGCGTGCCAAGTGGCGCAGGAACTGATGCCCGAGACCGGCGCCCTCGGCGGCGCCCTCGATCAGTCCCGGAATGTCGGCGATGACGAAACTGCGGTCGGTTCCGACCCGCACCGCGCCGAGGTGCGGATGCAGGGTCGTAAACGGGTAGTCCGCCACTTTGGGCCGCGCGCTCGACACCTGGCGGATGAACGTCGACTTGCCCGCGTTCGGCAATCCGAGCAGGCCGACATCGGCGAGCACCTTGAGCTCCAGCCTGAGCACCCTGTGTTCCCCTTTCTCGCCGGGGGTGGCGGTGCGCGGCGCGCGGTTGGTGCTCGACTTGAAATTGACGTTTCCCATGCCGCCGCGCCCGCCTCGGGCGAGCAGCGCGACCTGTTCATGCGCCGAGAGGTCGGCCACCGGTTCGCCGCTTGCGCGATCGGTGATCACGGTGCCCACGGGCATGCGCAGAGTGACGTCCTCGCCGCCGCGCCCGTTGCACTGGGCGCCGCGGCCGCTCGCGCCGTCCTTGGCGCGATGCAGGGGAGCGAAGCGGTATTCGACCAGGGTGTTGATGTTGCGGTCGGCGACCGCGAAGATGCTGCCGCCGCGGCCGCCGTCGCCGCCGTCGGGTCCTCCGCGCGGAACGAATTTCTCGCGCCTGAAACTCACGGCGCCGTTGCCGCCGTTCCCCGCGCGAACTTCGATCCTGGCCTCGTCGACGAACTTCATTGCCGCATTGGGCGCACAAACAAAAAAGCCCTATCGCAGCGATAGGGCCTTTGCTCCCGGCCGCGTAGTATTCAGGCTACGACGATGTTCACCACGTGGTGCTTGTCCGGGCCCTTGAAACCGAACTGGACCTTGCCCGAGACGAGGGCAAAGAGCGTGTGATCCTTGCCCATGCCGACATTGTCCCCGGGGTGGATGCGCGTGCCGCGCTGACGCACCAGGATGTTGCCGGCCGCCACGGTCTGTCCGCCGTAGCGCTTGACGCCCAGGCGCTTGGCCTGCGAGTCGCGGCCGTTTCGTGAGCTGCCGCCTGCTTTCTTGTGTGCCATGGTGTAGTGACTCCTGACTTCAGCCGTTGATGCCGGTGATCTCCAGCTCGGTGAACTTCTGCCGGTGGCCCTGATGCTTCTCGTAATGCTTGCGCCGGCGCAGCTTGAAGATCTTGACCTTGTCGGCCTGTCCGTGCGCCACCACCTTCGCCGACACCGATGCGCCCGCAACGAGCGGCGTTCCGAGTCTCACCTGCTCGCCGTCGACGACAAGCAGCACCTGATCCATGACGACTTCGCTGCCGACGCCGGCGGGAAGTTTTTCCACCCTGACCGTTTCACCGGCCGCGGCGCGGTACTGTTTGCCCCCGCTCTTGAACACCGCATACATGCTGGCTGCCCCGAGGTTTTCCGGAAAATTCGTAATTATACATGCGCTTAGGTTGGGCGGTCAAAAGGTTTTGTGGTATTCTCCGGGCGCTGCCATTTCCGCACTGCGCGCTCTGGGCGGCCATTAACCCTTGCAGCCCGAATCCATTCTTTCCCTGGTCGCGGCCGACATGGAGGCGGTCGACGCCCTGATCCGGCGCCGGCTCGACTCCGACGTCGCGCTCGTGCGCACCATCGCCGAATACATCATCGGCAGCGGCGGCAAGCGCCTGCGACCCGCGCTGGTGCTGCTCGCAGCGGGCGCATTCGGATACAAGGGCACACACCACTACGAGCTTGCCGCGGTGGTCGAATTCATCCACACCGCCACGCTGCTTCACGACGACGTCGTGGACGAATCCGATCTGAGGCGCGGACGCAAGACCGCCAACGCGCAGTTCGGCAACGCGGCCAGCGTGCTGGTGGGCGACTTTCTCTATTCGCGCGCGTTCCAGATGATGGTGAGCGTGCAGAGCATGCGCGTGATGGACGTGCTGGCGGACGCGACCAACACCATCGCCGAGGGCGAGGTGCTGCAACTGCTCAACACCCACAACGCCTCGACCAGCGAGGCCGAGTACCTGAACGTGATCCGGCGCAAAACGGCGAAACTGTTCGAGGCCGCGGCGCAGATCGGGGCGATTCTCGGCGGGGCGGACAATGCGCTGGAGCACTTGCTCGCGCGCTACGGCGCGCACCTCGGCACGGCGTTCCAGCTCATCGACGACGTGCTCGACTACTCGGGCGACGCGCAGGAGATCGGCAAGAATCTCGGCGACGACCTGAACGAGGGCAAACCCACGCTGCCCCTCATCTACACCATGCGCCAGGGCGATGCGGGGACCGCGGCGCTGGTGCGCAGCGCGATCGAGAAAGGGGGGCGCGAGAATTTCGGCGCGGTGCTCGCTGCGGTGCGCGAGTGCGGATCCCTTGAATACACCCGCGCTCAGGCCGAGGAGGAAGCGCGCGGGGCGAGCGACGCGCTTGCGGGGCTGCCGAATTCAAAATACAAGCAATCTTTGCTAGAATTGACGCGCTTTGCGGTCGAGCGCAGTTACTAGGGCCCGGAGGAGAGAAGATCTCCCATTGCGCATTGGTCCGCGTCTACTCCAGTCCAGTTCGGGGTGTAGCTCAGCCTGGTAGAGTACTGCGTTCGGGACGCAGGAGTCGGAGGTTCAAATCCTCTCACCCCGACCATTCCCAATTCGAGCAATTGGGCCCAGCCGGTCTGATCGCGCGTTCGATGGTCGGCTAAGCAATGATTGCCGGCACCGCCGGCAGCATGACCAGCCTGTCTCGCTTTCGAAATCCCAAGGAGAAAACGCTGCGGGTCCTAATACCCTTGTGGAATCACCCGTTGCCACCCTTCAGGACAAAGCTGGACATAGGGATAGTAGGCTCCGGCGCTGGCACAGTAGTACCAGTAAGAGGGCGCCGCTTGTGCCGGATATGGGTACGCATAGGGCGGGCGCGTGTCGTGGAGTAAGTTCCGTCGGAGGCACACCCTATAATGGTGAGCGTGAGGAGTCCGACGATGATTGCCGATGGTTTAGTGGTCATGGTCTTATCAAGCATAGGTCGGATCCATCTTTTCCAAGCCAACCGCGTCTCAGACGCAGATTTCCGTTATTCGACGCCTTGCCATGGAGCATACTCTTCAGAAGCGCTGCAACGTCGCCGCCATCATCATCCTCGTCGCCGGTCTTTGTTCCTCCGTTCTGATCTATTTCATAGCCGATGATCGGCCGGATATCGACGGGGCGTATCAGGTGATCGTCGTCGATGGCGTCCCCTATCCCATTTCCCCGAGCAATTCCAAGGTATATGTCCGTGAGGTCCAGCGAGTCGGCGGAAAGGCTTTCGTGCTCTTTGACGAATTCAATCGCTGGTTCGCGGCGTTATGGAAGGGAAGGAAACTCGCATTCACCGTGGCTTGGATCAGCGCGGCTCTGGCCGTTGGGGTCTTCGCTTTCGGTCGTTATTTGCGATATGAATCAGAGCGGGATGACGGAAGTGATCAGGGTGCAGGTTGAAAGAACGGCAGGTGTCGTCGCGACAAGAGGCCGACCGCTGGGCAGCCGCCGCAGACAAAAACGCCAGACCCCTGGATTCAATCCAGTCGCTTTTCCGGTTCCGCGAAAGGACTTGACTGTCAAAGGGAGGACAGTCGAGTCGTCTTCGTTTGGCTCGGGAACGACTCTATTACCTGAGAGCCAGAGACAGCGAAAGCGAAGGCCAATGCCAACGCCAAGATCGCTACGAGTAGCCTCATCTTGTACCCCCTCGGCGTGGTTTTGATACCGCCCAGCCGTCAGGATTGACGGTGCCCCTGCCTGCTTCAATTTAGGCATAGAACAAGACTATGCCGATGTCATTATCTCGAGAGGAAAATGGGCAAAAACCCTCCCTGTCGTTCGGCATCGCGGGCGGTTACAGTAGTCAGGTCCTGTCTTTCGCCAGGTTGGAGGCCCAGTTGTTCGCGGCGTTGCAACGGAATGTTTCTGCGCTATCAGGCAGAAGGGGCGTATTGGAAGACGTGCTGAGATTTGCGCGCGCCGAACGATCTACGGTGGGGATCACGAGCGGCGACAAACCGCAAGTGACGATCACCAAGGAAGTGCCGAGTTCGTTTGATCCTGCGGTACGGCTGCTGTTGTCCGGGATCGAGGGCGTGACCCATGGGCGTTTCGGCCAATGCAGCGAGGTGAGCGGGGTCACCGAGTGGATTCTCACCTCGCTGGACATCGATGTCACCGTTCGAGCCACCACGGGTATGGACTCGCCTCGAGTACCCCTCATGGCACCTCAGCCCGGATTGACGCCGAC
>JACPRN010000110.1 GCA_016189945.1 Betaproteobacteria bacterium | reverse complement strand
GGCGATCACGTCGCGGCGCGAAAGCGGCGAATGCTGCTTGCCGCGCCGGCCCCATAGCGCTGCAGCGAGGAAGAAGGGCAACGCGAAAATCATGCGCAGCGCAAGGAGCGTCACCGGATCGGCGCCGTAGCCGTAGGCGAGCTTGACCATGATGGGACGCAGCGCGAACAGGGCGACGCCGGCGACGGCGAGCGCGATGCCGATGGCGCGGTATCCGCGTGCCGCCGCTGCGGGCGCGCTCACCGCGGGGGCGGCAGGAGCCGACGCGTCCAAGAAAAGCCTAGCGGCGCCTGGAGCCACCGAGGATCGAGCCGAGCACGCCCCTCACGACTTCACGGCCGATTTGCGAGCCTATGGTGCGCGCGGCGCTCTTCGCCACGGATTCGAGCAAACCGTCGCGGTGTCCCCCGCGCGGCCCCGTCCGGCCGACGAGGATGCTGCCGAGCGAGCCCATGATGCCGCCGCCGGCGGACCCACCGCCCAGGGCTTGTTGATGCGCTTCGGACGCTTCGCCCGCGGTCGCCTCCTGGCGCCCCAAGGTGCGCTGGGTGAGTTTCTCGTAGGCCGATTCGCGGTCGATCGATTTCTCGTAGTGCCCGTAGATCACCGAGGACCTGATTACCTGTCCGCGCTCGGTCTCGCTCAAAGGGCCGATGCGCGAAGCCGGCGGGACGACCAGCGCGCGCTCGACCACCGCCGGGCGGCCCTTGTCGTCGAGGAAGGACACCAGCGCCTCCCCTACCGAGAGTTCGGTGATTGCCTGCTCGACGTTGAGCTTCGGATTGGGGCGCAGCGTTTGCGCGGCCGACTTGACCGCTTTCTGATCCCGGGGCGTGAAGGCGCGCAGCGCATGCTGCACGCGGTTTCCGAGCTGGCCGAGGACCGCCTCGGGAATGTCCGCGGGGTTCTGGGTGACGAAATAGACGCCCACGCCTTTGGAGCGAATCAGCCGCACCACCTGCTCGATCTTTTCCAGCAGCGCCTTGGGCGCATCGGCGAAGAGCAGATGCGCTTCATCGAAAAAAAACACCAGTTTCGGGCGCTCGACGTCGCCCGCCTCCGGCAGGTGCTCGAACAGCTCCGAGAGCAGCCAGAGCAGGAGGGTCGAATAGAGCTTGGGCGAATTCATGAGCGCATCGGCGGCGAGAATATTGATGACGCCGCGCCCCCGCGAATCGGTTTGCATGAGATCGGCGATGTCAAGCGCCGGCTCGCCGAAAAGCGCTTCGCCGCCCTGGTGCTCGAGCGCGAGCAGACCGCGCTGGATGGCGCCGATGGAGGGCGCCGAAACGTTGCCGTAGCGGGTGGTGAGACCGCGCGCGTTCTCGCCGACATAGCCCAGCATCGCGCGCAGGTCCTTCAGGTCCAGGAGCAGCAGCCCCGAATCGTCGGCGATCTTGAAGGCGAGCGTGAGCACGCCCTGCTGGGTTTCGTTGAGGTTCAACATTCGCGCGAGCAGCAGCGGCCCCATGTCCGAGGCGGTCGCGCGCGCCGGGTGGCCGCCAGTGCCGAACACGTCCCAGAAGACGACCGGCGCGGGGCCAAACTCGAACGCCTTCATCTTCAGTGCGTCCAGCCGCTCGTTCAATTTCGACGACATCGTGCCGGCTGCCGCAAGGCCGGAGAGATCGCCCTTGACGTCGGCCATGAACACCGGGACGCCTGCGCGCGAAAACTCCTGGGCCAGGCGCTGCAGCGTGACGGTCTTGCCGGTTCCGGTCGCGCCTGCGATCAGGCCATGGCGATTTGCGAGTGCGGGAAGCAGCTCGAGCGCGGTCTTCCCCGACTTTGCGACCAACAGCGGTTCTGCCATGGAAATGCCTCTTCTGCGCATTGGCTAAAGGGTAAAATTATACGTTTCCGCGAACCCCGGCAGAAAACCATGTCAGGACATTCGAAGTGGGCCAACATCAAGCACAAGAAGGCGCTGGTGGACGCCAAGCGGGGCAAGGTGTTCACGCGCCTGATCAAGGAGGTCACCGTGGCCGCGCGCATGGGCGGGGGCGACCCGAGCATGAATCCCCGCCTGCGCCTTGCGATCGACAAGGCGTACGCGGCCAACATGCCCAAGGAAAACGTCGAGCGCGCGATCCGGCGCGGTACCGGGGAACTCGAAGGGGTCACCTACGAGGAGATCCGCTACGAAGGCTATGGCATCGGCGGCGCGGCGCTGATGATCGATTGCATGACCGACAATCGCACCCGCACCGTGGCCGAAGTGCGCCACGCGCTCGCCAAGAACGGGGGCAACCTCGGCACCGACGGCTCGGTCGCTTTTCTGTTTTCGCACTGCGGGCAATTCGTGGTTGCGCCCGGCACCGGCGAAGACAGGGTGATGGAGGCGGCGCTCGAAGCCGGCGCCGACGACGAGGTGGCGAACGAGGACGGCTCGATCGAAGTCGTGTGCGCGCCGGCCGATTTCGAGCGCGTGCGCGACGGACTGGCAAGAGCGGGCCTGGAGCCCGAGTTTGCCGAAGTGACCATGAAGCCCACGAGCGAGGTCGTGCTTGCGGGCGAGGAGGGCGCGCGCATGCAGAAGCTGCTCGACGCGCTGGAATCGCTCGACGACGTGCAGGCGGTCTATACGACTGCGGTCATCGAGGGGCAGGAGCCGTGACTTACGAGCCTGACCATTCCGGGGAAGATTTTGGTGTTATTTAGGTCTCGCGTTTTCGAGCAGTTGCGTCGCAACTGCTCGAAAACGCGAGATTGAAGAAAGGCAGAACCAACCTCCTTGGTTTCGGCTCCTCCGGCCTGGATTCTGCGTCTATAATCGGCGCATGCCACACGAGAGCGTGCGTATTCTGGGCATCGATCCCGGGCTGCGCGTCACCGGGTTTGGCGTCATCGACAAGCGCGGCAACCGGCTCGACTATGTCGCCAGCGGCTGCATCCGCGCGCCCTCGGGGCTGCTGCCGGAGCGGCTCAAGTGCATACTGCTCAACCTGCGCGAGGTGATCGCATTGCACCGGCCGCAGCAGGTCGCCCTGGAGCAGGTGTTTGTCAACATCAACCCCGCCTCCACCCTTGCGCTCGGCCAGGCGCGGGGAACGGCGATCTGCGCCGCGGTTGACGCCGGTCTTCCGGTCGCCGAATACACCGCCCTGCAAGTCAAGCAGTCGGTGGTGGGCAACGGCCACGCAAGAAAGGAACAAGTACAGGAAATGGTGAAGCGATTGCTGCGGCTCGCGGGAGCCCCCGGTCCGGATGCGGCGGACGCGCTCGCCTGTGCGGTCTGCCACGCGCACGGCGGGCAGGGGCTGGGAACAGTGCCCACCCGAGGATTTCGGGTGAGGCGCGGGAGGCTGGTTTGAAGCCCGCAGTTGAGCGGCTGGGCAGGCGAGCGTGCTAGGCCGCGTCGCCGGCGTTCTGCTGGAGAAGAATCCGCCGCAGATTCTGGTCGAGGCGGGCGGTATCGGCTATGAGATCGAGGTGCCGATGAGCACCTTCTACAACCTGCCGGGAATCGGCGAGCGCGTTACCCTGCACACGCATCTGGTGGTGCGCGAGGATGCACACCTGCTCTATGGATTCGGCAGCGAATCGGAGCGGCGCGTATTCAGGCAGTTGCTGAAGATAAGCGGGGTGGGCGCGCGCACCGCGCTCGCGGTGCTCTCCGGGCTCTCGGTCGCCGAGCTGGTCGACGCGGTGGCCGCGCAGGAGTCGGGGCGCTTGGTGAAGATTCCCGGAATCGGCCGAAAGACCGCCGAGCGGCTGCTGCTCGAATTGAAGGACAAGCTGGGCGCCGAGGCCGCTGCGGGCCTGGCTGTCAGCCGCCCCGGTCTTGCCGCAAGCGACATCTTGAACGCGCTGCTCGCGCTGGGCTACAGCGACAAGGAGGCGCAGCGCGCGGTGAAGCTCCTGCCCGAAGGCCTCTCGGTCTCGGACGGAATCAGGCAGGCGCTCAAAGCGCTGGCCAAGGCGTGAGGACCCCGCGGGCAACGTTGTAAGATAGCGCGTGGCCATCGAAACCGATCGAATCATTTCAGCGGCGCCCGCCTCCGGCCAGGAGGAGGCGTTCGAGCGCGCGCTGCGGCCCAAGTCGCTCGCCGAATACGTCGGCCAGGAAAAAATCCGCGGACAACTCTCGATTTTCGTCGAAGCCGCGCGCGGGCGAAAAGAGGCGCTCGATCACGTGCTCTTGTTTGGGCCGCCGGGGCTTGGGAAAACCACGCTTGCGCACATCATCGCGCGCGAAATGGGCGTGAGCCTGCGCCACACCTCCGGGCCGGTGCTCGAGCGCCCCGGGGATCTGGCTGCGATCCTCACCAACCTCGAGCCCAACGACGTGCTTTTCATCGACGAGATTCACCGCCTTTCGCCCATCGTCGAGGAGATCCTCTATCCGGCGCTCGAGGACTACCAGATCGACATCATGATCGGCGAGGGACCCGCGGCGCGCTCGGTGAAGCTCGACCTTCCGCCGTTCACCCTGGTGGGCGCGACCACGCGCGCGGGCATGCTCACCAATCCATTGCGGGATCGCTTCGGCATCGTCGCGCGGCTGGAGTTCTACAGCGCCGAGGAGCTGGAGCGCATCGTCATCCGCTCGGGCAAGCTCCTCCAGGTGGAGGTCGCGCGCGAGGGCGCGCTCGAGATCGCGCGGCGCGCGCGCGGCACGCCGCGGGTGGCCAACCGGCTGCTGCGCCGGGTGCGCGACTACGCCCAGGTCAAAGCGGACGGCGCGGTCTCGCGTGCGGTCGCGGATGCGGCGCTGCTGATGCTTGACGTGGACGCCATCGGTTTCGATGTCATGGACCGCAAGCTCTTGCTTGCGGTGATGGAGAAATTTTCCGGCGGTCCCGTGGGGCTGGAAAATCTCGCGCACGCGATCGGCGAGGAAGCCGAGACGATCGAGGACGTGATCGAGCCTTTCCTCATTCAACAGGGTTATTTGCAGCGCACGCCGCGCGGGCGCGTGGCCACGCTTGCCGCCTACCGCCACTTCGGGCTTGCCGCGCCGCAGCGGCCGGCGAGCGGCGCCTTGTTCGATGACGCATAGAGCTTTCATCTGGCCGCAGCGCGTGTACTATCAGCACACCGACGCCGGGGGCATGGTGTTCCACACGCGTTATCTGGACTTCATGGAGTGCGCGCGCACCGAGTTTCTCGCCTCGCTCGGGTTCGACCTCGGGGCGCTGGCGCGGCGAGCGCACGTGCTGTTTGTCGTGCATTCGGCCAGAATCGATTACCATAAGCCGGCGCAGCTCAACGACAGGCTCACGATCACCGCAAGGGTAAGCCGGATCGGGCGGGTAAGGCTCGAATTCGAGCAGCAGGTCAGGCGCGGCGAGCACGTGCTCGCCAGCGCGACGCTCGGTCTTGCCTGCGTCGATGCGCGCGACTACAAGCCCGTGGCGCTGCCCGAAGCGATACGCAAGAAACTGCAAGAGGCCTCATGAACGTGACCCAAGACCTCTCGATACTCTCGCTGGTGTGGAACGCGAGCGCCGTGGTGCAATTCGTGATGGTGCTGCTGCTCGCGGTGTCGTTCCTGTCCTGGTACTTCATTTTTCGCAAGATTTTCACTACGCGGCTGGCCAAGGGGCAGACCGAGCAGTTCGAGCGCGACTTCTGGAGCGGCAGCGACCTGAACTCGCTTTACCAGAGCGCGGTCAACCACCGCCATTCCACGGGGAGCCTCGAGCGCATTTTCGAGTCCGGTTTCCGCGAGTTCGCAAAACTGAAAACCCAGAGGGCGGGTGATCCGAGCGCGATGGTCGACGGGGCGCGCCGCGCCATGCGCGCCACCTACCAGCGCGAGATGGATAGCCTGGAGTCTCATCTGTCGTTTCTCGCTTCGGTGGGCTCGGTCAGCCCCTACGTGGGCCTGCTCGGGACCGTGTGGGGCATCATGCATGCCTTCCGGGGCCTCGCGAATGTGTCGCAGGCGACCCTTGCCGCGGTGGCGCCGGGAATCGCCGAAGCCCTGGTCGCAACCGCAATCGGCCTGTTCGCGGCGATCCCCGCGGTGGTGGCCTACAACCGCTTCTCGCACGATGTCGACCGGCTCGCGGTGCGCTTCGAGAGTTTCATGGAGGAGTTCTCCAATATTCTGCAGCGCCAGGCACACCTGAGGTAGCGATGCGGCCGCGCAAGCTCATGAACCAGATCAACGTCGTGCCCTACGTCGACGTGATGATGGTGCTGCTGGTGATCTTCATGGTCACCGCGCCGCTCGTGAACCCGGGCCTGGTCGATCTGCCGAGCATCGGCAAGTCCTCGCAGCCGCCGCTCGCGCCGCTTGAGGTCATCGTGCGCGCCGACGCCTCGATCATGCTGCGCGAGCGCGCCGGCGGCAAGGAGACGGGCCGCTCGGTGGAGCGCTCGGTATCCAACGCCGAGCTGGTGAGGGTAGTGCGCGAGAATCAGGCGAAGAACCCGGATCAGCCGGTGGTCATCGCCGCGGACAAGGACGTGCGCTATGAGGCGGTGCTGCGCGTGATGGACGAGCTGCAGCGCAACAATGTCCGGCGCGTCGGCCTCTTGGTGAAACCAGCCGCGAGATAGCCATGGCCGCGGTTATTGCCTCGCGCGATCCGGGCGCCACGCCCGCGGTGGCGCTTTCGCTCCTGGTGCACGCGATTCTGTTCGGCTTTCTGGTCTTCGGCGTGCACTGGGTGTCGAGGCCGCCGGAGGCGGTGGTGGTGGAGCTTTGGGACCGGCCGCCCGCGATCGAGCAGCGCGAGGCGCCGCCCAAGGTGGAAGTGAAACCCGAGCCGAAACCCGAGCCCAAACCCAAGCCTGCGCCCGAGCCCAAGGCCGAGCCGAAGCCCTCCAAGCCCGACATAGCCCTTGAAAAAGCCAAGAAGGCGCCGCCGAAGAAAGAGGAACCACCGCTGAAACTTGACCGGGCCCAGGATTTGCGCGAACAGGTCGAGCGCGAACTGGCGCAGGTGGAGCGCGAATTGAAAAACCGCGCCGCGCCGCAGAAAGCGGCGCCGCCCCCCGCCGGGCCGCTGGTTGACGCGAGCTATGCGAACAAGATCAAGGCCAAGATCAAATCCAATATCGTGCTGCCGCCCGATATTTCCGGCAATCCGGAGGCGATTTTCGACGTGGTGCAGTTGCCCAACGGCGAGGTGATGAACATCAGGCTGCGCAAGTCCTCCGGCCATCGCCGCTACGACGAGGCGGTCGAGCGGGCGATCCTCAAGTCCTCGCCGCTGCCCATGCCGGATCGCCGGGAGCAGTTCCAGCGCGATCTGCAGCTCAAGTTTCGGCCGCAGGAGTGAGGCGGCTATAATCCGGGCTGCATGAGACGCGCTCTCCAGATTCTTGCCGCCTGGCTGCTCGCCGTTTCGGGCATCGCGCAGGCCCAGCTCACCATCGAGATCACCGGCGGCGGGGCAAACCAGATTCCGGTCGCGGTGCTGGCATTCGCAGGCGAGAACGCCCTGCCGTCGAGCCTGACCGACGTCATCGAGGCGGACCTCGCGCGCAGCGGCCGCTTTCGCGCCCAGTACGCCGGCGGCGTCGATCCGCTGCCTACCGAGCCCGCGCAGATCAATTTCGCCGACTGGAAGAGCCGCAACACCGATGCCCTGGTGATCGGGCAGGTGGCGCGCCTTGCCGACGGCAGGTTCGAGGCGCGCTTTCACCTGCTCGATGTCCCGAAACAGGCCTCGCTCGGGGGCGTGGTGTTTACTTTCACGCAGGCGCAGGTGCGCGCGACCGCGCACCGCATCGCCGATTTCGTCTACGAGAAGTTGACCGGCGAGCGAGGAGTCGCCTCCACGCGCATCGCCTACGTCGTGAAGCAGGGCCCCCGCTACGAGCTGCAGATCGCCGATGCCGACGGCCAGGGCGCGCAGGTGGCGCTCGCCTCGCGCGAGCCCATCATCTCGCCCATGTGGTCGCCCGACGGCTCGCGGCTTGCCTACGTGTCTTTCGAGAGCAAGAAGCCGGTCGTCTACGTCCATTCGCTCACCACGGGGCAGCGCCACGTGGTGGCCAATTTCAGGGGCTCGAACAGCGCCCCCGCCTGGTCGCCCGACGGCAGGCAGCTCGCCGCAGTGCTTTCCCGCGAGGGGGGCTCGCAGCTCTTCGTGATGAATGCCGACGGCAGCAACGTGCGCCGCTTGACGACCTCGAGCGCCATCGACACCGAGCCCTTCTTCTCCCCCGACGGCCGCACCATCTACTTCACTTCCGACCGCGGCGGCAGCCCGCAGATCTATCAGATTCCGGCATCGGGAGGCGAGCCGAGCCGCATCACCTTCGATGGGGGATACAATGTCACCCCTCGCTTGAGCCCGGATGGCAAGACGCTCGCCTTCGTGACGCGGCGCGAAGGGCGCTTCCAGCTCGCGGTCATGGACCTAGCCAACCGCCAGATGCAGGTGCTTACCGACACGCAGCGCGACGAGTCGCCCAGTTTTGCGCCCAACGGCCGCATGATTCTGTATGCAACCGAGTTGGGCGGACGCGGCGTGCTTTCGGCTACTTCGTCCGACGGGCGCGTGAAGCAGCGGTTGACCGTGAAGGCCGCCGACGTGCGCGAGCCGGCATGGGGGCCGTTTCTGGCAAATTAACTGAAGGAGGAATGGTCATGAAGAAGAAACTGATCGCAGCGGTCGCGCTGGCCGTGCTCTACGGTTGCGCCGGCGAACCGGCCAAAGAGGAGCCCAAGGCGGGCGTCGAGGAGCGCACGCCCGGGGCGGCGCAGAAACCCGCGCCGGCAGTGCGGCCTCCGGCCGCGGCGCAGCCGGTTACGCCGCCGCGCGTCAAGATCGACCCGCTCAAGGACCCGAGCAACATTTTGTCCAAGCGCTCGATTTTCTATGACTACGACAAGGACGAGATCAAGCCGGAATTCCGGCCCCTGATCGAGGCGCACGGCAAGTATCTGGCGCAGAACAAGGGCGCGAAAATGCTCATTCAAGGCAACTGCGACGAGCGCGGCAGCCGCGAATACAACATCGCGCTGGGGCAGCGCCGCGCCGACGGGGTCAAGCGCTTGCTGCTGCTGATGGGCGCATCGGAGTCCCAGATCGAGTCGGTGAGCCTGGGCGAAGAGAAGCCGCGCTGCAATTCGAACACCGAAGAGTGCTACGCGCAAAATCGGCGCAGCGACATGCTCTACAGCGGGGAGTATTGAGCGATGCGGCGGGGCCTTCCGGTCCTCGCGCTCGCGCTTGCCGCCGGGGCGGCGCAGGCGGGCCTCTTCGACGACGACGTGGCGCGCAGGCAGATCGCCGACGTGCGCGCCCAGATGACGGCGCAAGTCGAGCAGGTGGCGGCCAAGATCGAGCAGATCGCCGCGGAGCAGCAATCGCTCGCCGAGCGCATGTCGAGGGCAGAATCGGCGGCGAGGGAGCGGGCGCTCGATCTGGCGCAGATGATCGACGGCCTGAAGCAGGACCTTGCCCGGCTGCGCGGCCAGATCGAGGTGCTCGTCAACCAGTCCCAGACCATCGAGCGGCGGCAAAAAGACCTGTACGTGGACCTGGACGCGCGCATGAGAAAGCTCGAACAGGCGCAGAGCCAGATGACGGAGAAGGCGGCGCAGGCCGAGCGCGACGCGCAGTCCGAAAAGCAGGCCTACGAGAGCGCGCTCAGCGCTTTCAAGGTCGGCAATTACCAGATTGCGATTGCGGCGTTCCAGACCTTCATGGTGAATTACGCCAACAGCCCGCTCGTCCCCTCGGCGCAGTATTGGGTCGGAAACGCCTACTACGCGCTGCGGGACTACAAGGTCGCGATCGCGGCGCAGGAAAAGGTGATCAAGACCTGGCCGGAGAATGCCAAAGCGCCCGACGCGATGCTCAACATCGCCAGCGCGCAGGCCGAAATGGGCGATCAGAAAGC
>JACPRN010000101.1 GCA_016189945.1 Betaproteobacteria bacterium | reverse complement strand
GAAGCTGCAAATCCCGGGCCCTTCTCGCATATGAACAGGCTCATGCCCCTGTGGCGCGGCTCGGCCTTCTGATTGGTCTTCACCAGCACAGCGAATGCCGAGCCGTGAATGCCGTTGGATATCCAGGTCTTGGTCCCGTTGACGAGGTAGAAATCGCCGTCGCGGCGCGCCACGGTCCTGATCGCCTGCAGGTCGGTGCCGCAGTCGGGCTCGGTGAGCGCCAGCCCGCCGCGCAGCTCGCCGCTGGCAAAGCGCGGCAGATAACGGCGCCGCTGCTCTTCGGTGCCGTTACGCTGCACGCAGGCAGCCATGATCAGGTGCGAATTGATGATCCCCGAGACCGACATCCAGACCCGGGATATGCGCTCGACGATCTTGGCATAGGTGCTTGCCGACAGGCCCAGTCCTCCGTACTGCTCGCCGATGATGCAACCGAACAGCCCCATTTCCTTCATGCTCTCGACGATCTCGGCGGGCCAGGTGTCATCGTGCTCGAGCTGGTGCGCAACGGGGCGCACTTCGCGCTCGAGGAAACGCTCGACCGCTTCGAGCACCATTTGCTCCTTTTCCCGGTCGAACTGCGCGGGGCCTGCGTTACTCATCGAACGGTTTCCTTGATTGGCACACGGGCATCAGGCGCCCAGCACCGAGGCGAATTCGCGCGCGCTTCCGGCATCATCCATGGCAAGGATCGTGTCGCGCATCTTCCCGGCGCGCGATGGGGAAACCGCGAGTTGCGCGTTGTCCATGAACTTCGCGATGATTTCCTCGTTCGACAGCGGGCGATCGGCGGCTCCGCGGTTGATCTGCTCCCGATGCGAGAGCTCGCGCCCGTCCTTGAGCCGAACGATCACCTCGCCCGAATAGGACTTCGGGAATTCGGAATTCGGATCGGCCTCGTAGTCGACCCTGTCGGCGAGCGCCAGAACATCCGGATCGCGCAGGGCCTCCTCTTCCAGTTCGGCGAGTCCGAACTTGCCGCGCACGAAACTGGTTGCGACCGCGTAGGGAATGCTGAACTTGGCGTCATAGCCGTTCGCCGGTCGCCGCTTGTTCTCGACCGGTTCGCACACCGTCTTCACCACTTCCTGCGGAACCAAGGCGCGCACATGGACGATGTCGCCGGCCCGAACGCCCCGGGCGCGAAGGGCAAGTGCAGCGTCGGTGCATCCGTGGACGAAATGGCACGCCGGATAAGGTTTTATCGCGACTTCGCCCACCTCCCAGGTCTTGCCCAGACCACGGGTCGCGAGCGAATAGTCGCATTGCTTCGCCTCGGCGCCGAGGTAGCTCGGGTAGAGGCCGAAGCGTCCCTCGTAGGCGGCATCCGGTCCGATGAATCCCCGCCGCGCAAGCGATGCCGCCGTGATTCCCGCCACGCCGGCCCACCCCGGATGCATGCGCTTGGTCCAGGCGCCGTCCTGCAGAAATTCGAGGCTGCCCGAGGCCACCGAGAGCGCAATTCCCTGCGCCATCTTGAGCTTGGCGGCGTTCATGCCATAGAGAAATCCTGCCGCGAGCGTGCAGCCGAATGTCCCGATCAGGCCGGTCGGGTGAAACCCGGTCTGGTGAAACCCTCCCTTGGCGACCGCTCCGAGCCGCGCGGAGGTCTCGATCGCAAGTACATACGCCGCCAGGAGGTCACGGCCGGAGCGGTTCACGTGCCCAGCGAGACCGAGCGCGAGCGGCAGGCTGCTCGCAGACACGTGAACGATCCCGGGAACGTGCGTGTCGTCGTAATCGAGCCCGTGAACCAGGATGCCGTTCATCAGCACCGCGTCGCGCAGCGGCAGCCGGCTCGCGAATCCCAGCACCACGCCTTCGCCTGTTCCGCCCAGATCCGCGAGAGCGGAAAAAGCGCGGTGCGCGAAATCGAACTTCGTCGAGGCGAGCGCGATGCCGACCGCGTCGAGCGCCAGGTGCTTCGCTCTTACCCGCACCGGAGCGGGAATCGCGTCGTAGCCGAAGCTCGCGGCGAATTCGGCGAGCGTTTGCGAAATCGGCGCCGCGGCCGATGATGCCGTGTTCTGGAGCGGTGAAGCTACGGCGGCCATGTTCTGTCTCCTGAGGCGGTTGGTGCCAAAGAGGCTGCTCTTGCCTTTATCAATCTCGTGTTTTCGTGCAGTTGCGAAGTTGCAACTGCACGAAAACACGAGACCCATACAACGCCAGATTCTTCCCTAGAACCGTCAACAGTCAACTCGGAGATTAACTAATACCCCGCTGCATCCTCGACCCCATGCCCCCGCATTGGGATCAGCGCGCTGCGGACAAAGGTCATGAATATCGAGCCATCGGCCTTTTTGCCCGTGGTGCGCACGGTAACGATGCCGTGGTTCGGGCGCGACCTCGATTGCCGTTTCTCCAGCACCTCGGATTCCGCGTAGATCGTGTCGCCGGGAAACACGGGCGCGAGCAGGTTGATTTCCTTCCAGCCCAGGTTGGCGACCGCCTTCTGGCTCACGTCGGCGACACTCATCCCGAGAACGATCGCCACGGTGAGCCCGCTGTTCACCACCGGCTTGCCGAACTCGCTCTTCTGCGCGAAGGCCGCATCGCAGTGCAGCGGATGGTGATTCATGGTGAGGAGCGAAAACTGGATGTTGTCGCTCTCGGTGATCGTTCGTCCAGGGCGGTGCTCGTAGACGTGCCCG
This sequence comes from Betaproteobacteria bacterium, assembly GCA_016189945.1. Classification (GTDB taxonomy): domain Bacteria; phylum Pseudomonadota; class Gammaproteobacteria; order Burkholderiales; family SG8-39; genus JACQTO01. The sequence continues at coordinate 2,523 of JACPRN010000101.1, read as the reverse complement.
ACCTCGAAATCCTCGAAATAGCGCCCGTACGATTCGCGGTAGCGCTTCTCCCCCACCTGTTTCGCAATCGCCACCATCACTTGCCTCCGTTCGCGCGTTCAGGCGATGGTCCAGACAGGCGCACTGTCGATCTGCCCCGCTGCACGAAAATCACGACAGCCCGTCGGTTACGGGAACGTTCTCGGGCTTGAGTTCGATTCCCGAGGCTCGCGCCTGCTGCACCAGCAGGACCGCAAAATCCTGCGCGTTCATTCCCAGGCCTATGGTGGACTGGATGAGGTCGCGGGTGATCGAAGCGAGCGGCATCGGCACCTCCAACTTGCGCCCGGCTTCGAGTCCCAGCTCGACGTCCTTGCGCAGAAAGCTCGGCGGAATCGTGATCGTGAAATCGAGATTGACGAAGGCCGGCGTCTTGTAACGCGTGAAGGTCGATCCCATCACGCTCTTGTTGAGAAAGTCGAGGAAGGCATGCCGCGGCACGCCGGCTTTCTCGGCAAGCACGGTGACCTCGGCCATGCTCTGGGTCACCACGGCGAGCAGCACGTTGTGGCAGATCTTGACGATGCGCGCCAGCTCGCCCTCTCCTGCGTAGGCGGCGACCTGCCCGATCATCGCAAAATAGGGCGCAGCGGCATCGTATGCCTCTTTCGGACCCGACACCACGAAAGCGAGTTTGCCCGCGCGGATTATCGGGGCGCCGCCGCTCGAGGGCGCAGCCAGCAATTGCGTGCCGCAGGCCGCTAAGGCCTGCCGCAGTTCAATCGAGGCCTCGATCGACAGCGGCGAGCATTCCACCACGATGCGCGGCGCCCCGCCGCCACCCTTCGCTTCGGAGAGCAGCCCCTGCGGGCCGGAGATGACCTCCTTCACGTCGTTCCAGGTCGACACCATGACGAACACGATGTCGCAACAGGCAAGATCGGCGAGTTTGTCGGCGATTTTCGCGCCGTCCTTGACGAGCGGCTCGGCTTTGGCGCGGGTGCGGTTCCAGACGGTGAGGTCGCAACCGGCCTTGGCCAGCCGGCGCGACATGTCAAATCCCATGCGCCCGGTGCCGATCCACCCGAGCCGGGGCTGTTTGGCTTTTTCAGCATTCATGTCGTTCCTCCTCCGGATCCAACATCCATACCGGTCATTTCAATTCGGCAACCCAGTCCCGCTCCTCGAGAATCTGCCGCACCTTGCGCAGGAACGCTGCCGAATAGGCCCCGTCGAACGCGCGGTGATCGAACGACTGCGCGAGCACGCCGACAGGACGTATCGCAATTACCTCACCCTGCGGCCCTTCGACGACAACCGGCTTCTTGCGCACCCCGTCGGTGGAAAGGATGGCGACCTGCGGTTGGCTGATAATGGGCGCGGTGAAGAACGTTCCGAACGAACCGGAATTCGACAGCGTATAGGTTGCGCCGCTCACGTCATCGGGCTTCAAGGTTTCGCCGCGAGCTGCCAGCACGAGCCGGTTCATCTCGCGCGCCAGGCCAGGCAGATCGCGCCGGTGCGCATCGCGCACCACGGGCACCACCAGCCCCTGGAAATCGAGATCCACGGCGATGCCCAGGTGCACGCGCTTGTGCACGGTCAGGGCGTCCCCGGCAAAGCTGGCGTTTACCCAGGGGAATTCCGCGATCGCCTCGCACACCGCGCGGGCGATAAAAGCCAGCCAGGTGAGCGAAAAGCCCTCGCGCGCTTTCCACTGCTCGCCAATTGCGCTACGCGCCTCCTCGACCCGGTGGAAATCCACTTCGACCGCCTGCAGCACGTGCGCGCTGGTCGCAACCGAGCGCGCCATGTGCTCTGCCGTCTGGCGGCGGATCCTGGACAGAGGCACGCGTTCACTGTCTCCCGCCTCGGCGGGTGCGCCCGGCGCCTGGATTGCAGCACTGGGTGCGGTCGCCGAGGATGTTCCTCGTGCCGATGCAGCAGGCTGCGCTGACGGCGCGCCGGCGGCAGCAGAATCGATGACCGCGAGCACGGTTCCCACCGGGACCGGGACGCCGGTCTCGACCAGGATTTCCGCCAGTATCCCGTCCATCTGCGCCGGGATCTCGGTGCTCACCTTTTCGGTTTCGACGTCGAACAGCGGCTCGTCGGCGCGCACCGCATCGCCGACTTTCTTGTACCAGTTGGTGACCGTGCCCTCGGTCACCGTCTCCCCCAACTGGGGCATGATCACGTTCATCGCGCCTCGATCAACGCATCATCCGGCGCGGTGCGCCTCCATCGCCCGCCGGATCTCGCCGACGATGCGCGCCACCGAAGGCACGACCGCGTCCTCGAGCTGGTCCGACGCGGGCACTGGAACGTGCGGTGTCGTGATGCGCACGATCGGCTGTTTGAGCGCGCCAAAAGCCTCCTCCTGGATGATCGAGGCGATTTCGGCTCCCCAGCCGCACAGCCTCGGATTCTCCTCGACGGTGAATACCCGGCCGGTGCGCGCCGACTCGCGCAGCAGCGTCTGGGTGTCGAGCGGCACCAGGGTGCGAAGGTCGATCACCGTCGCCGAGACGCCGTGTTCCGCGG
>JACPRN010000105.1 GCA_016189945.1 Betaproteobacteria bacterium | reverse complement strand
GGTTGGATAGCGCATTCCAGCCCAAAAGGCATAAAGGCCCATGGAGTCCCCAGGTCCGTACAAGCCATATGTCGTGCTAGCTCCGTTTCGTCCTCGGCGCGATGCCTTGACGAAGCCAGAACTGATCAGCGCAATCTCCCTGGCGGAGTCCCCCCACCTCCAGATAGATTCGCCCAGATGAAAGGTCCGCGGATGCGCACCCGCTACCACTGCATCCAACACGGTTAGGGGTATACGCTCGAACATTCGGAACTGGCGCAGCCTTTCGACCAGTTCGGCCCTGTCCGGCGGCGAGTACACGGGGGCGGCCTTAGTCGACCTGCCGCGTCTGAAGGCGCTACGCGACAAGCCTTGGGTCGGAAATATCGTGTTGTCCTGTCGGCCAGCCCGCGTTTCTGCAGACGCATGTTTGTCAATTCTCTTCATACGCAGTATCCGTATGCCGGCTGAAATCGCCTCATAACTAAACTTGATGTTGGATAAGTCTAGCACTCGCGCGCGACACAAGGGTATCGAAGCCGGTGACCCCCTGCGGCCCTTGCACAACGTCCTTGACGATTTATATCACAACGTGATATAAATAGCTTGCCACGAATCGGGTTCCCCGATCGAGCTGTCTCAGCAGAGGAGGCTTCCGTGCGGTTGTTGCAGATGCCGACCATGATGTTCTCGTTTCATGGGGAATGGGACGAGCTGATCAAACAGCGTCCATCTATGTTGCGCACATTTGCGCTCGTAGTTCTCCCCCTATCTCTGTTGCCGCCGGCGATGATTTATTGCGCCGGCGCGAACTACGGCGAGGTGTTTGTGCCTGGTATTTCGCCCCGGCAGTGGCTCAGCGCCGCCGGAGTATTCCTTCTCGCCGAGTTGGCCACAGTTCCATTGATGGCCTGGCTCATGCATCTGGCATCGCGGGCAAACGACGTTGTGGCCGATTTTCGGGAGTGTTTCACCCTCGCGGCGATTGCGCCGATTCCGCTGTGGCTATCGTCGCTGGTGTTGTTCGTCCCGAATCTGGTTGTCGTCGTCCTCGTCGGCGGACTGGCGCTGCTGTGCTCGCTGGTGCTGACCTACCGCGGTGTGTACGCGCTGGTTCACTTGCATGAAGACGTGCGGGCACTGCAGATGGCAGCGGTAATTACGGGCGCAGGCCTGCTGGCCTGGCTGCTGCTGATGCAAATCGTGCTGTTGCACTGACGCCGGAGCAATCACGCCGCATTCGCGTGGCTTGCTTGCGGGTGGGGCGAAATTCGGTCACGATGCTAGGCGTTGTGACGAATCTTTTCGCCTGACGGACGCTAAGTGCCCAGATCCGACGATCTGCACCTGACCAAGCATGATTTCGAAATCCTCTCGGATTTCCGTTATCAAATCCGGAAATTCGTGAGATTCAGCGAGCGGATCGCGCGGCGGCACGGAATCACGCCGCGGCAGTATCTGTTATTGCTCCATGTCAAAGGCTATCCCAGCCGCGACTGGGCGACGGTCGGAGAGCTTGCGGAGCGTTTGCAGGCGAAGCATCACGGCGTAGTCGCGTTGATTTCGCGCTGTGAAAAACAGGGATTCGTGCGGCGCCGCCGTTCCACGGAGGACCGGCGGCGCATCGAGATTCATCTGCTGGAAAACGGCGAGAGAATTCTCGCCAAGTTGGCAGGCTTGCACCGCGCCGAGTTGCTGTCGCTGAAGGGTCGTTTTGTCGTGCCTGTCATACAGAATTTCGACCGCGGATAATCCCCTCGTTCGAAGCAACGCAAGCATTGCGGATTAATCGCGCCGCCCTCGCGCAAGCAGCGTTTTTGATCTGGATTAAGTCCAGTTCGGAATTCCCGGTCCAGAATCCGGCGATGATTTGCCCACCATTGTTCTGGGTGTTACCCGGCCCAATTGCGCCAAACGGGTTCCCCCTCGTACCAAGTCCGGCAGCCGGCCGATGAGCCGGCCCGCAGATCTGCCCGGCGGCGAGCGGTTTTTCGAGGTCCGGTTCGAGTCGATCGGCGGCTTGGGTGCCCATGCTGCGGGACAGGTGCTGGCATCAGCGGCTGTGCTGCGAATGGGACTCAACGGCGCGCATTTTTCCTCGTACGGATCGGAAAAAAAGGGCTCTCTGGTGCGCTCGTTCGTGCGCCTGGGACCATCGGAACGGCCGATTCGCACCAGCGCGCCCGTCGAAACCCCGGATGCGATCGTGGTCTTCCACGCCGCCCTTCTGCACAACCCGGCCACTTTTGCCGGATTGCTGAAGGAGGGCACGTTCATCTACAACGCGCCGCCGGGGCCGGTTCCCGAGGTGCTGGCGGCGCTGCCGCGCACGGCGCGCGTGATTCGCGTCGATGCGCTGGCCATCGCCATGCAGGAGAAGTCGCGTCCCAACGCCGTGCTGCTCGGCACGCTTTGCGGCCAATTCCCTTTTCTCGACAGCGAGATCATTCTCGAGGCCTTGTCCGAGGAATTCGCGGGACGGCACCCGGAAGCGGTCGCATCGAACGAGCGCGCGTTCCGCCGCGGCGCCACCGATTTCGAGGAGATTCCCGGCGTCGGGCGCGCCGAGAGCGACCTGCCCATCGCGCGCGGCGAACCGGCGTGGGGCTACCGCACGCAGCCCGAGGGCGGGATCATCCCCGAGCCGGGAAACATGGCATGGAACGACCTTTCGGCTTCGCGCACCGGATTGATACCGGTGCTCGACCGCGACAAGTGCATTCATTGCGGCATGTGCGACTTGGTGTGCCCGGATTATTGCCTTGCCTGGGGCGACGGCGCCGAGGGCGGCAAGTACGAGCGCGAACTGGTGGGCGTGGATTATCGCTACTGCAAAGGCTGCCTGCGCTGCGTCGAATCCTGCCCGACCGGCGCGCTGACCAGGGAAATAGAGCAGCCGGGACTCGCCGAACGGCTGCGCGTGCCGTTGTTTCCCGGTTTCATCACGTGAGGTAGGCAATGACGACCCAGACCCTAAGGGCCCCCGATCGCGCGTCCGTCAGTGCCGGCTCCGCGCGCCAGAAGCTCGATTTCAAGAGCGGAAACGAGGCAGCGGCCCTGGCCGCGCGCGACATCGGCTTCCACATGATGGGCTATTTCCCGATTACGCCCTCGACCGAGATCGCCGAGAACCTTTCCAAGATGGGGGCCAACGGCGAGCATGAGATCGTGATGGTTGCCGGCGACGGCGAGCACGGCGCCGCGGGCATCTGCTACGGCGCCGCCCTCGCCGGAGGCCGGGTGCTCAATGCTACGAGCGCCCAGGGTCTGCTGTATTCGCTCGAGCAGCTTCCGGTGCAGGCGGGCACGCGCGTGCCGATGGTTCTCAACATCGCGGCGCGGGCGATTTCCGGACCGCTCGACATCCGCGGCGACCACTCCGACATCTACTACGCGCTCAACACCGGATGGATCATGCTGTGCGCGCGCGATCCGCAGGCAGTGTACGACATGAATTTCGCCGCGATAAAGATCGGCGAGCATGCGGAGGTGCGACTGCCGGTGCTCATCGCCTTCGACGGCTTCATCACCAGTCACCAGAAGCGGCGCATCCAGGTGTTCGACGACCCGGAGGCGGTGAGCGCGTTCCTGGGCAAGCGGCCGGATTACCCCTCGCCGCTCGACACGGAGCATCCGCGGACTTTCGGCCCGTACATGAACGACCCGGACCTGATCAACAACAAGGTCCAGCAGTGGCAGGCAATGGAGGCGGCGCGGCGCGTGATTCCCGAGGTATTCGCCGAGCTGGAGAAGTTGACCGGCCGCGCCTATCCGATGCTCGACGCTTACCGGATGGCCGACGCCGAGGTCGCCGTGGTGCTGATCAACTCGGCCGCGGAGACAGCCAAGGAAACCGCGGACCAGTTGCGCGCCAAGCGCAAGAAGGTCGGGGTGCTCTCGCCCAACGTGCTGCGGCCCTTCCCCGCGGAGGAGTTCCGCACGGCGCTCAAGCGCACGAAGGTGATAACCATCGGCGATCGCGCCGATTCCTACGGCGCAGATGGCGGCAACCTGTCGCTTGAGGTGCGCGCAGCGATCCAGAGGGACCCGCAAAACCACGCCCAGGTGCTCTCGCGCGTCTACGGCCTGGGCGGCAAGGACTTCTACGCCGAAGACGCCGAGCAGTTCTTTGCCCAGGCGATCGCCGCCGCGGGACCTGCGCACATCGCCGAGCCCTTTGCCTACCACGGGGCGACCCCCGGCCGGCCGGAGCGCAAGGCCCCAGCCGGCCTGCCGCCGATCCGCGCCGAGGAGGTTTCGCGCGGCATGGCGAAAGTGCGCCGCAACGAGGCGACCGGCCGGCTGGAAGTGGAGCTTGCGCCGTTGTGGAAGATGACCGAGGTGCCCAACCGCATCGGTCCTGGACACGGCGCATGTCCGGGCTGCGGCGCCTTTCCGACGCTGCACCAGGCCTACAACGTCATGGAAGGCGACGTCGTCGTGCTGTTCCAGACCGGCTGCGCCATGGTAGTGACCACCGGCTATCCGACGACCGCGCACCGGATCAACTACGTCCACAACCTGTTCCAGAACGGCGCGGCGACGCTCTCGGGCATGGTCGAGATGTATCACGAGCGCGTGCGCCGCGGCGAGCTGCCCGCCTCGCGGGACATCACGTTCGTCATGGTCTCGGGCGACGGCGGCATGGACATCGGCATGGGCCCGGCCATCGGCGCGGCCAACCGCAACCACCGCATGATGATCCTGGAGTACGACAACCAGGGCTACATGAACACCGGCGCGCAGCTTTCCTATTCGACGCCCTTCGGCCATCGCACTTCGACCAGCGAGGTCGGCCCCGTGCTGCAGGGCAAGCGCTATCACCACAAGGACACGGCGCAGGTGTTCGCCGCATGCCACCTGCCTTACGTATTCACCGCGAGCGAGGGCTATCCCGAAGACCTGATGCGAAAAGTCGCCAAGGCGCAGTTCTATGCGAAAAACGAGGGGCTCGTGTACGGGAAGATCCTTTCCTTCTGCCCCTTGAACTGGCGCACCGCCGACGACGCGGCCCAGCCGGTCATGCAGGCGGCGATCGACTCGTGCTTTTTCCCCTTGTACGAGGTCGAACACGGCCACACGACGCTCAACTACGACCCGGACGCTTCGGGCCGGCGCCATCCGGTTTCCGACTGGCTCGGACTGATGGGCAAGACGCGCTATCTCCTCAAGGGCGAGAACGCCGAGATCGTCGCCGCGATTCAGGCCGAAACCGACCGCCGCTGGGCGCGAATCAAGGCCATGCACGAGCACCCGCTGCTCTAGGCCGGAGGAAAACATGCCGAGAATCATCGAGACGCGCAGGCTCACGCCCGTCACAAAATTGTTCCGCATCGACGCGCCGCTGATCGCCTCTTCGGCGCAGCCGGGGCAATTCGTGATGCTGCGCGTGCGCGAGGGCGGCGAGCGCATCCCCATCACCATCGCCGATTTCGACCGCGCCACGGGCACGCTCACCATCGTGGTGCAGGAAGTCGGCGCAACCACCAAGCGCGTGTGCGCGCTCGAGGCGGGCGATGACATTCTCGACGTCGCCGGCCCGCTCGGCAGCCCGATCGAGATACCGCCCGGCGGCCACGTCTGCGGCGTCGGCGGCGGATTCGGCTCGGCGGCCCTTCTGTGCCTGATGCACCAGCTCACCGGCCGCGGCGATCGGACCACCGCCATTCTGGGGGCGCGAACCAAGGACCTGGTCATCCTCGCCGATGAGCTGCGCGGCGTATGCACCAATGTCGAGGTCTGCACCGACGACGGTTCGGCCGGATTCAAGGGTTTCGTCACGCAGCGTCTGGCGCAGTTGATCGACGGCGACGGACCCGGACGGCCCGACCACGTCGTCGCCATCGGACCGATGGCGATGATGCGCGCGGTCGCCGAAACGACGCGCGGCCCGCAAATCAGGACGCTGGTCTCGATGGACCCCCTGATGGTCGACGGAACCGGCATGTGCGGCGGCTGCCGCGTCACCGTCGGCGGAAAAGCGCAATTCGCCTGCGTCGAGGGTCCGTGTTTCGACGCCCACCAGGTGGATTTCGACGTGGCCATGCGGCGCAACAAGGCGTATGTACGCGAGGAGAAAATGGCCCTGGATCGGCTAACGTGCATGGAAGCGAGGGAGTCGCGCTGATGCCCATCAAACGCGCTGAGAAGACGCCGATGCCGGTGCGCGAAGCAGCGCTTCGCGCACACGATTTCATCGAGGTCAACGCGGGATACACGCCTTCGCACGCGGTATTCGAAGCCGAGCGCTGCCTGCGCTGCCAGGATCCGGTGTGCGTGGATGGCTGCCCCGTGCAGGTCCCGATTCCCGATTTCATACACGCCGTCGCCGTGGGCAACATGGCCGGCGCGGCGCAACTGTTGCGCTCGGCCAACCCGCTGCCGGCGATCTGCGGGCGGGTCTGCCCGCAGGAGTCCCAGTGCGAAGCCGAATGCAGCATGACCCAGCGGTTCAATTCGGTCGCGATCGGGCACCTCGAGCGCTACGTGGCAGACTGGGAGCGCTCGCAGCCGCCTTCGGTCCAAGCGAGAATCACGCGCAAGGAAAAAATCGCGGTCATCGGCGCGGGACCTTCGGGCC
>JACPRN010000098.1 GCA_016189945.1 Betaproteobacteria bacterium | reverse complement strand
GGTCGCCCGAAGAACCCTCATGATGATGCTGGAGAGCGCGGACGCGGCGGAGAAAAGCGGCCATCTCCTGTGCTCGGATTCTGGGGTTCCGGTGTACAGCGTTAGAATCGGGACCAGGGTCAGATTCGAAGGCAAGATCCGGCAGGCTATCACCGATGGCTTCGAGGAGCTCGTCAAGACCATCAGGCCCCCCATACTTCTGCATGTCACCAACCCCCTGACCAACGAACGGGACTTCAAGGGCAAGGGCATGCCGATCGTGAGCTTCGAGCTCATCGACGATGCGGACTACGTCGAGATCGTCTGCTCCCCGAAGGCTCTCGGCTCGGGCCGCTGGGTGGCGTTGGAGATCTTCAGCTATCCGACCCTCGAGGTAATCGAAAAATACGTGCTTCAAACGGTGATCAGGGCCGGCTCGCAGCCCTGCCCGCCGGTCGTGATCGGCGTCGGAATCGGCGGGACCTTCGACACCGCGGCCCGGATGTCCAAGGAGGCGACGCTGCGTCCCATTGGCGAGCAGAACCCAGAACCAATCCTCGCCTCCATGGAGACGCGCCTGGTGCGGGCGATAAACCAGACCGGCTTCGGGCCGATGGGAACGGGCGGCGATACCACCGCCCTGGCGGTGCATATCAACTACTCTTCGGGCCACGGCTTCACGCCGGTTGCCGTGAGCTTCAACTGCTGGATCAACCGCAGGACACGGGCGCGGATCTACGACAACGGGGAGATCGTGCGTTATGAGTAGAAAGGGAGGACAGTCATGAGCACCATGCACAGGTTGCAACTGCCCCTTGAAGAGCAGACCGTGAGGTCGCTCGCGCTGGGCGACATGGTCACCCTGGACGGCGATATAGTCATAACCATCGGCTTACCGACGCATCAGAGAATCATGGAATGCATAGAATCCGGAGCCCCGCCTCCGATCGATCTCACCCATGCGGCCTTCTTCCATCTGAGCAACTTCAGCCGTGACACGGCTGACGGCGCTTTCGAAGCGCTTTATCTCGGTACCACGACCAGCACCCGGTTCAATGCGCAGATGCCGGCGATCATCCGGGCGTTCGGCCTTCGCGCAGTCGGCGGCAAGGGCGGTCTGGACCTGCACTGCGCGCAGGCGATGAAGGAAGCGGGCTGCGTCTACCTTTCGTTCCTCGGCGGCGCGTCCACGCTCCAGTCGCGATCGATCAAGGAAGTGGTCGCGGTGGGCTGGAAGGACCTGATTTGCCAGTTCAGGCTGGTGAAGCTGCGCGTCGAAGGTCTCGGTCCGGCGACGGTGGCGATCGACGCTCATGGCAACAGCCTGTACGAGAACCTGCGCAGGGAGGCCGATAGCCGCCTGCCGCGTATCGTCGATGAACTCAATCAACAGCGCTCGACGAGGCTGCCCAAGTGACGCGGCGCTCCATTGAATGGCAGACCCCGGCAGCGTAGGAGAATGGATCAATGAAAATCGGAGTGGTGGGAGCTGGCGCCGTCGGTGGGTTCTTCGCGGCGCGTCTGGCGCACGTGGGGCACGAAGTCAGCGTGTTGGCGCGGGGTAAAACCCTGGAGGCAATCCGGGCCCGCGGCATCCGGCTGGAAAGCGAAGGCCGGAGCTATACCGAAACGGTGCGCGCCAGCGAACACGCGCGCGAACTTGGCGCCCAGGATTTGGTGCTGCTCGCAGTCAAGGCCCCCTCGCTGCCGAGCGCGGCGAAATCGGTCGGTCCCTTGATCGGCGCACAAACGGTGGTCCTCCCGGCGCTGAACGGCCTGCCGTGGTGGTTCTTCCTGGGCGACCAGGGGCCGCTCGCGAATCATCGGCTGAACGCCGTCGATCCCGAGGGCGTCATCGAGCGCGAAGTGCCGCTTTCGCGCGTGATCGGTTGCATCGTCTATCCATCATTCTCGGCGCCCGAGCCCGGCTTTGCGCGGCACGCGGCAGGCAGCCGCATCGTGATCGGTGAGCCTAGCGGCGGGGCGAGCCAGCGCGCCGAAATGGTGGCCGGAGTGCTGCAGGGGGCGGGATTGGCCGCCGAAGCGAGCGACAGTGTGCGGCGGGAAGTGTGGACAAAACTGCTCGGCAATATCTGTTTCAATCCGGTGAGCCTGTTGTGCGGATGCTCGACTGACCGGCTGATCGATGACGAGCGGGTGTACCGGATTTTTGTCGCCATGATGGGCGAAACGCTCGCGCTGGGCCGGGCCCTGGACATCGAGGTGGATATACAACCCGAAGTGCGGATCGCGGCTACGCGCAAGCTGGGCAACATCAAGACCTCGACGCTTCAGGACGCGGAGGCGGGCCGCACGGTGGAGATCGACGGCATCATGGGCGCCGTAGTCGAGGCGGCACAATCAATCGGTTTTCCGGTGCCTTTGCTACGCGCCGTTTACGCGCTTGGGCGATTGCGCGCCGGGGCTCTCGGCCTTCTCTAGTTGGCGCAATCGCTGTTTCGGGCGTCGCTTTTGCCCACGCATGATCAAGGCTGAGCGCACGGTGATTCCCGTGAAGCATGCGCTGAAAGCTCCCTATTGGCAGGGAACGCAACACCCATGAGCGCTGCGCGCTGCCTGGAGGATTTTCGCGTCGGCGAGCGCTGGGTGAGCGAGCCGGTCACCCTCAGCGCCGAGGAAATCATCGCGTTCGGCAAGGCGAACGATCCGCAGCCCATGCACACGGACGTTGAGCGCGCGGGTAAAGGCCCCTTCGGATCGCTGATCGCGAGCGGATGGCAGATCGCCGCGCTTTCCATGCACGTGTTCGTGCAGGCCGGAGGCTATGGCGAAACACCGGTTGTGGGACTGGGCATTGACGAGCTTCGCTGGCTCAAGCCGGTCCGTCCGGGCGACCGCCTGGTCGTGGAGCGCGAAATCGTCGAGATCCGGCGCTCGGAGACGCGCGCCGACCGCGGCGTGCTGCGCACCCGGGTTCTCGTACGCAACCAGCACGCCGACGTCGTCATGTCGCTCTATACGCTCAGTCGCGTTCCTGCGTGCCCGGATGGCTCGTCCGCGGGGAGTTCCACCGAGGCGCGAAAGGAGGATGGATCATCGTGCTCTCGATAGAGCGGTCCGAACAGCCTTGAATCACTTTCTAGAGGGAGAATCGAGGGGAAACGGCGGTTTCTGGACAGGCTTTGGAATCAAACTTGGCGGAGAGAGCGGGATTCGAACCCGCGATACGCTATTCACGTATACACGCTTTCCAGGCGTGCGCCTTAGACCGCTCGGCCATCTCTCCGCAAGGGGCGCAGGATAGCCCATAAGGGCGGCTCGGGCAATGCTGCCCGAGCGTGTAGCAGATTAAATCGCGTTCGTCACGCCCGCTTGCGCGGGCATCGCAATTCTTCTTTAAGCGACCTGCTTGATCTGCTCCAGGATCGCAGGATTTTCGAGCGTGGAGACGTCCTGCGTGATTTCCTCGCCCTTGGCGATGGAGCGCAGCAGCCGGCGCATGATCTTGCCCGAGCGCGTCTTGGGCAGGTTGTCGCCGAAGCGGATGTCCTTGGGTTTGGCGATCGGCCCGATTTCCTTCCCGACCCACTCGCGCAAATCCCCTGCGATCTTATGCGCCGCATCGCCCGCGGGCCGCGCCTGCTTGAGAACGACAAAAGCGCAGATCGCTTCGCCGGTCATCTCGTCGGGCCGGCCCACCACCGCGGCTTCAGCGACCAGGGGATTGGCGACCAGCGCCGACTCGATCTCCATGGTGCCCAAGCGGTGGCCGGCGACGTTGAGCACGTCGTCGATGCGGCCCATGATGGTGAAATAGCCGTTCTGGTCGCGGCTGGCGCCGTCGCCGGCGAGGTAATACTTGCCTTTGAAATCCTGCGGGTAGTAACCGTTCTTGAACCGCTGCGGATCGCCCCAGATGGTGCGGATCATCGCCGGCCAAGGCCGCTTGATCACCAGGATCCCCCCCTTGCCTTTCGGGACCTCCTGCCCGGTCTCGTCGACGATCGCGGCCATGATCCCGGGAAGCGGCTGCGTGCACGAACCGGGTTTCAGCGCGTGCACGCCCGGGAGCGGCGAAATCAACTGGCTGCCGGTTTCGGTCTGCCACCAGGTATCGACGATCGGGCAGCGCTCCTTGCCTACCGTCTTGTAGTACCACATCCAGGCCTCCGGGTTGATCGGCTCGCCCACGGTGCCCAGGATGCGCAGCGACGACAGATCGTATTTCTTCGGCAGGTCGGGCCCGGCCTTGATCAGCGAGCGGATTGCGGTCGGCGCGGTGTAGAAAACGCTCACCTTGTGATCCTGGATGATCTTCCAGAAGCGCCCGGCGTTCGGATAGGTCGGCACGCCCTCGAACATGACCTCGGTCGCCCCCACCGCAAGCGGGCCGTAGGTGATGTAGGTGTGTCCGGTGACCCAGCCCACGTCCGCAGTGCACCAGAATACGTCGGTCGGCTTGTGGTCGAACACCCAGCGCATGGTGAGCATGGCCTGGAGCAGGTAGCCGCCGGTCGAGTGCTGCACGCCCTTGGGCTTGCCGGTCGATCCCGAGGTGTAGAGGATGAACAGCGGGTGCTCGGCGCCGACCCAGGTGGGCTCGCAGGTATCGGACTGTCCCTGCACGACCTCGTGCCACCACTTGTCGCGCGGCGCGCGCATCTCGACCTTGGACCCGGTGCGCCGGTAGACGATGACGTTCTTCACGCCCTCGCAGCCGCCCATCGCAAAGGCCTCGTCGACCGCGGCTTTCAGCGGAATCTCCCGGCCACCGCGCAACTGGCCGTCCGCGGTGATGACCTCGGTCGCGCCGGCGTCGAGGATGCGCTCGTGCAGGCTCTTCGCGGAAAAGCCCCCGAACACCACCGAATGCGTCGCGCCGATGCGGGCGCACGCCTGCATGGCGGTCACCACCTCGATCGACATCGGCATGTAGATCAGGACGCGGTCGCCTTTCTTGACGCCGTGCGCTTTGAGCGCATTGGCGAGCTGGCACACCTTGTGGTAGAGCTGCCGGTAGCTGATGCGCGTCACCTTGCCGTCGTCGGCCTCGAAGATGATCGCAGTCTTCTCCGGCTGGGTCTTGAGGTGCCGCTCCAGGCAGTTGTACGAGGCGTTGATTTCGCCGTCCTCGAACCACTTGAAAAAGGGCGCGTTCGACTCGTTCAGCACCTTGGCAAACGGCCTGTGCCAGAGCAGTTGCTCGCGCGCCATCCGCCCCCAAAAACCCTCGAAATCCCGTTCGGCCTCATCGCACAGCGCCTGGTACGCGGCCATGCCGGACACATTGGCCTGCTTGACGAATTCCGGAGACGGCTCGAACAGGCGATCTTCCTGCAATACGGATTCGATCGTCGCACTGGTCATTTGCACTACCTCCTGCGGAAGTTTCTTCTTGCAAAAGAGTCGGGGATTATGCCAAAAGCCAGCCGCCGCGGGCTGCTGCGGCCGGTGGCCGGAAACTGCAACAACGATACTCCTTGTTCCCGCAACTGCGAATTGCCCGCATGTCAGGTCGGGGCTACTTCGGGCAACTCCACCGGGAAAAATCAAGCTTACCGCAGCGACTGCGAATGCAGGGATTGCCCTCCGACCAGCTAGTAGCTTTGTGACCTAGCGCAATGCCCGCCTGTGCGCGAATGCTAGAATTCAATCTCCGCACACCAAGCATCCCGAGACTATCCATGACCACCATCAAGCAGGAAGATTTCATCTCCAGCATCGCCGACGCCTTTCAGTTCATCAGCTACTATCATCCGAAGGACTACATCCAGCACCTCGCGCGCGCCTACGAGCGCGAGCGCTCGCCGGCGGCGAAAGACGCCATCGCGCAGATCCTCACCAATTCGCGCATGTGCGCCGAAGGCCATCGCCCCCTGTGCCAGGACACGGGCATCGCCAACGTGTTCCTGAAGATCGGCATGGACGTGCGCTTCGAGGCGAAGATGAGCGTCGCCGACATGGTCAACGAGGGCGTTCACCGCGCCTATACGCACCCGGACAACACGCTGCGCGCCTCGGTGCTCGCCGACCCGATCTTCACGCGCAAGAACACCAAGGACAACACGCCCGCAGTGATTCAGATGGAGCTGGTGCCCGGCGACAAGGTCGAGGTGAACGTCGGCGCCAAGGGCGGCGGCTCGGAGAACAAGTCGAAGTTCGCGATGCTCAACCCCTCCGATTCGATCGTCGACTGGGTGCTGAAGACGGTGCCCGTGATGGGCGCAGGCTGGTGCCCGCCGGGAATGCTGGGACTCGGGATCGGCGGCACCGCGGAAAAGGCGATGCTGATGGCAAAAGAGTCGCTCATGGAGCCGATCGACATGCACGAGCTGCTCGCGCGCGGGCCGAGAAACAAACTGGAGGAGCTGCGCATCGAGCTCTACACCAAGGTGAACGCGCTCGGCATCGGCGCGCAGGGCTTGGGCGGACTTTCCACCGTGCTCGACGTGAAGATCAGGGACTATCCGACGCACGCTGCTTCCAAACCGATCGCGATGATCCCGAACTGCGCCGCCACGCGCCATGCGCATTTCGTCCTCGACGGCTCGGGGCCTGCGGCGCTCGAGCCGCCATCGCTCGAGGACTGGCCGAAAGTGAGCTGGTCGCCTGCGGCCAGTGCGCGCCGCGTCGATCTCGACGCGCTCACCCCCGCCGAAGTGCGGACCTGGAAGCCGGGCGATACCTTGCTCCTCTCGGGCAAGCTCCTCACCGGCCGCGACGCCGCCCATATGCGCATCCAGGAGATGCTGGATAAGGGCGAGAAGCTCCCGGTATCGTTTGCCAACCGCGTCATCTACTACGTCGGGCCGGTCGACCCGGTGAGGGATGAGGTCGTCGGTCCCGCGGGCCCCACCACCTCCAGCCGCATGGACAAATTCACCGACATGATGCTCGCCAAGACCGGCTTGATCGGCATGGTCGGCAAGGCCGAGCGCGGCCCGGCTGCGATCGAGGCGATCAAGAAACACAAGGCGGCCTACCTCATGGCAGTGGGCGGCGCAGCGTACCTGGTCGCCAAGGCGATCAAGAAATCGCGCGTGCTCGCTTTCGGCGACCTCGGCATGGAGGCGATCTACGAGTTCGAGGAGAAGGACATGCCGGACACCGTCGCGGTGGATGCCAGCGGCAACGCGGTGCACCAGAGCGGTCCGGCGGAATGGGAGAAGCGGATCAAGGAGTTCAAGATTCCGCTGGCAGTGGCTTGAGTGAGGATCTGATCATCGTCATTCCCGCGTGGTAAGCATGCCCCCGCGGAAGCGGGGGCGGGAATCCAGGAGGTGTTTGAGCCTTCTGGGCCCCCGCTTCCGCGGGGGCGACGACGAGATAGGAGGAGGCAAATGGCTCGAGTAGCGCAACGGCTCTTGGTTTCGCTGCTGCTGACGCTGGGCGCCATGCCGGCGGCGAATGCGGCCGATTTTCCGAGCAAGCCGGTTCGGTTGATCGTCACCTTCTCGCCCGGCGGAACGCTCGACGTTCTGGCGCGGCTGTTCGCCGCCAGGCTGCGCGACACCTGGAGCCAACCGGTGGTGGTCGAGAACCGCATCGGGGCGAACGGCGCCATCGGCGTCGAACACGTCGCCAGGAGCGCGCCCGACGGGCACACGCTGCTACTCAACGCGACCCTGATCCTGATCACGCAGCAATTGCAGAAGACGCCCTACGACGTCCTGCGCGATTTGACGGGCGTGATTCAGACCACGGTGTATCTCAACGCGCTCGGCGCGCATCCGAAGGTCGGCGTGTCCACCATCGGCGAGCTGATCGAGCTGGCGAAGAAGCAGCCCGGGCGCCTGAACTACGGCAGCGGCGGCAACGGTTCGAGCCTGCACCTGTACATGGAACTGCTGAAGAGCGCGGCGAGAATCGACATCACGCACGTCCCGTACAAGGGAAGCGCTCCCGCCCTGCAGGCGCTGCTCGCCGGAGAGGTGGATCTGGTCTTCGACACCACGCAGTCGATGATCCCGCTGGCGAAATCCGGCAAGGTCCGGCCGCTGCTGGTGACCGGCACCAAGACGCTCGATGCGCTGCCGGGCGTACCGCCGATGGACAAAGTCTTCCCCGGCCTCAACATCGACGGCTGGCACGGCATTTTCGTCCCTGCCGGAACACCCAAGCCGATCGTCGAGAGAATCGCCGCCGATATCCGCGCCGCGGTGCTCTCCCCTGCCCTGTCCGCCCGCCTGCAGGAAATGGGTTTCGAAGTGACTGGCCTTGACCCTGAACGCTTCGGCGCGGTGGTCCGCAGCGATTACGAACGCTGGGGCAAGCTCATTCGCGAGAACAAGATCCGCGCCGATTGACCTCCACGAGGGCGCCGTATGCGGCGGGGACGGCGCTCGCCATCAGGTCGCAGCCCTGGGCGCCAATGGTCTTGTCGCGCGTCGCCGCGAGGTTGACGCCGGCGACGACGAAGGGCGCGCCGGGCCGCGCCTCGACGACATCGGGCGAGCGCACCTTCCAGTGCGGCTCGCTCGGATAGGGGACCACGCCGATGATGGCGGAGCCGCGGGTCGCGGGCGAGTCGAAGCGGCGCGCGAAGACGATATTCACCCGGTTCTCGGCCGCCCGCTCGGGCATCACCAGGTCGATTTCGTACTCTGCGCGCCACTGGGCAGCCACCGCAATCACCTGCGCGCCGCGATAGGCGAGCACGCGGAACGCTTCCGGCACCAGGGCATCGGCGCCGCAGAGGATGCCGATGCGGCCGATCGCGGTGTCGAAGACCTGAAGCTCGTTTCCCGGCGTCGCCCAGGCGCTCAACGCCGCCGGCACATGCACCTGCCGATAGCGGCCGGCGATCGCGCCCGCGTGATCGAGGAGAAACCCGGTGTGGTAGTAACGATCGCCTTCGCGCTCGGCGAGGCTTGCGACTCCCCAGGTCGCCGTTTCCCGGGCGACATCGCCGAGGCGGGCGAGAAAACGCTCTCCGTCGGCCGCTGCGCCCTCCGGATCGGCGGCGGCCGCCGCGGGTTCGTAGGGGAAGAATCCGGGCAGCACCACGAGCTTTGCCCCGGCCGCCGCCGCTTGGCGCCAAAGCCGAACCGCTTCTTGCACCGCTCGATCGCCGTATCCGCTCGGCTGAAGCGCCGCAACGCCGAGGGTCGCCGGTCCGCGGATTTCGCTTGGCAATTTCGGCGGCGCGATGAGCGCCCGATAACACTCGGGACGGCGCATGCGGAAAATGTCGTCGCCGCCGAGCACCTTGTCTTCCGCTCTTGCCAGATCGGCGTCCGCCCAGACCACGGCTTCCGAACGATGGTCTGCGCGCGCGAGGATCTCGCCCGCGGGCGAAACGATCTGGCTGCCGCCGCAATACGAGCCCACCGCCCCCAGTTCGCGCGCTCCCACCTTGTTTGCGCTCGCGACCCAGACGCGATTCTCGACCGCGCGCGCCGGCACGTGGAGGTAAGTCTCGTCGGCGCCCCCCGAGTGCAACGTGTTCAACAACAAGTGGGCTTCCTGCAGCGCGAGCGTGCGCGCGGTCTCGGGAACCAGGCCGTCGGCGCAGATGTAGATCCCGACGCGGCCGAAGGGAAGCTCGACCACGGGGTTGCCCGCCCTTCCCGGCGAGGCCCAGAGGCGTTGCGCGGAAAACGGAATCTGCTTTTGGTATTTGAGCACGATGCGCCGATCGGGCGCCAGGATGACGCTGGTGATAAACGACTCCTCGCCCAGGCGCTCGATCACGCCGGCCGCGATGTGGCATCCGTGGCGCTCGGCACGCTCGGCAAGAGCGTCCAGAAACGGCCCCGGAACGCTCGTGCCGTGCTCGAGCGCCTCGGTGCGCGAGCGCACCAGGCCCCCCGACCAGTTCGACATCTCGGGCAGCACGACAAGCTCGGCCCGCGCGGCCGCAGCCTGGTCGACGAAGCCCAGGCACTTATCCAGGTTCGCCGCTTGGTCGGCGGCGAGCGCAAGCTGAACGCAGGCGATCCGGGTCATCGGATCATTTTCCCGGACACCTCAATCAGGATTGCGGCGAAAAGCCAACGGAATTGGGGACGCATCTCGAATCTTCCTCCCTGAATGTCGCGGCGAGCCGCCTACTTGGCGCGGATGTTGAGGTCCCGGGTCACCTTCGCCCATTTGCCGATGCTGGCGCGCAGGAAAGAAGCGAATTCCGGCGGCGGCATTCCCATCGCGCTTGTGTCGTAGCCGAGCGAGGCAATGCGCTCCTTTACGCTGTCGGACTTGAGGACGATCGACAGATCGCTGTAGATCCGGTCGATGATTGCGCTCGGCGTACCGGCAGGGGCGAATATTCCGGTCCAGGCGATGATCTCGAAATCAAGCCCTGATTCCGTCACGGTCGGAATCTCCGGCAGAAGCGGATCCCTCGCGAGGCTGGTGACAGCAAGCGGCCGGAGCTTTCCCGCCCGAAGCTGGGCCAGAGCCGGCCCGACTGTCGAAACCACGAGCGAGATCTCGCCGGCAACCGCAGCGGCAAGCGAGGCAGCGGTCCCCTTGTACGGAACGTGAACGATGTTGACCCCGACCTGCTTCTTGAACAGTTCGGCCGCCACATGCATCGGCGGCGAACCCGAGCCGTAGAACAGCTTCCCCGGGCTGCCCTTTGCCAGCTCGATGATGTCCTTGATCGAGCTTGCCTTGATCGAGGGATTGACCGCGAATACCAGCGGATCGGTGGCGATCAAGGTGATGGAAACGAAGTCCTTCAGCGGATCGTACAACGCGCGCTCGTACAACACGGGATTGAAGACCATCCCGCCGATCGATGTCACGAGCAGCGTATAGCCGTCCGGAGCCGACTTGGCGACGTACTCCCCCGCAATCATGGAATCGGCGCCGGGCTTGTTTTCCACCACCACCGCCTGACCCAGGCGCTCGCCCAGTTTCGCGCTGACGATGCGCGCCAGGATATCGTTGCTGCCGCCCGGCGGATATCCCACCATGAACCTGATCGGACGGTTCGGATAGCCTTGCGCGATCGCTTCGCCGCAAATTTGGGCGAGCACCATGGCAAGCAGCAATCCAAGCTTGTATGCGAACTTCATGTCGTTTCCTCCCCTGATGATCGATGTGCGCCTCGCGGCATTCGGTTACTTGTACACCTTGACCTCCACGCAATGATCCAGCGCGGTCGAAATCTTGTCGATGCGATCCAAGTCGTTCGGACAAAGACCGTTGAAGTTGACCCCCTTGCCGCGCGAGATCGGCGTTCCCGGGGACCAGTGGCCGAAGTGCCCGCCGACGCCCACCGCCTGCGGATGGATGCACTGGGTGAGCTTCGCCGTCGCCCTCACCTTCTGCACCGGCGATTCGAGCCAGACCGAATCGCCGGTGGCTATCCCCCTGGCCTTGGCCACCGATTCGTTGATGAGGACGCTGTAGGCCTCGGTCTGCTCGCACAGCTCGTCGATCCACGGGTTCTCGTTGCCGAAGCTGCCGTAGACGAACGGGAACTTGAAGTGCACCGCGATCAGGTCGTATTCGCCCTTCTTCAACGCATCAAAAGACGGGCACGGCATCCAGTCCGACAGGGGCTTGTAATCCGAGAGGTCCCACTCGAGGCCCATCTCATCGAGCACCGCCTTGAGCTGCTCGCCCTTCAGCAGCATGTGCTCGAGGTAAATCGGCAGCCGCGCCTTGAGGAACGGCCCGATATAGGATTCCTCGACATCGCGCGGCAGACAGATAACGCCATGCTCGCGAAACCAATCCAGCCCGCGCTCCTCGCCGAACCAGGAGCGCGCCTGCCGGTCCATGACTTCGGCCACCGGATAGCGCTTGCCGGCTTTGAGCGCGTACGGGTCCTTCATGACATAGGCGTGGTTGATCAGCCGGTAGAAGTCTTCGAGGATGCCCAGGCGGTCGGCGATTTCGATGATGACGTCCTGCGCATGCCGCATGCCCGGTGGAAGGTCGACCGCGGGGTGGCGCACCTGCCAGTGAAATTCGTGATAGCCGCCGGGAGGGATGCTGTGCGCTGCCGAGCCGGTGTTGAAATCGTAGCGCTCGAGGTAGCTCGGGTACGGCAGGACGATGTCGTCGAAGAGGGTGGTCTCGTTGATCTCCACTGCGAACCCGGCGATGAAGCGCAGCGACTGGTAGAGCCGCTCAACCTTCTTCACGTCCCCGAACGAGCCCAACATGGCGTTGAGGGGCGAGTGCAGGAATACCTCCAGCCCGTAGCTCAAGCCATAGGCCGATGGATTCTCCACGGTGACCGGCAACAGCGCGTGGAAATGCGAAGCCAGGGGAAAAAGCTCTCCAATGTCCATCCGCGCAGGCGTCGTCGGAATTCGGCCCGGGAAAGCCCTTGCATTCGGGAGCGGCATGATGTGCCCGCCATCCTCCAGCATGCCGTCGGTGCCGCCCTCGGGCCACCAGCGATGCGGATGCTTGCCTGCGGCCGCGGTGCTGAGGATCCCACCGGGAACGTTCACCGCGCCGACCACCAGGTTCAAGAGCTTGAGCGGCCAACTGTTGTGGAATCCGTGCTTGTGCCCTTGCGTTCCCTTGGCCCAGTCCACGCACACGGGGCGCAACGGAAGCTCGACCCCGTCGATGCTGATCGTCTTCCCGATGCAAGCGGCCTCCCCGAACTCGCGCGCAATGCGCCTGACGGTGGCCGCGGGAATGGTCGTGATCTCCTGCGTCGCCTCGGGCGGATACTTCGCCACGTGCTCGCAAAGCAGCTCGAAGGCCGGCCGGCACGCTCGGCCCCCCGCAGCAAAGGAGCCTTTGAGCGCCGGATCGCGCACGCCCGGGTCGTTGTGCAGCTTCACCGTGGCGTCTGCCAGATCGTAGAGCGGCGGCTCGCCGGTCTTCGCATCGCGCACGTAACGGCCATCGGGGCCCACCAGATACGGCGCGTTGGTCTTCCCCTGCAGAAACGGCCCGTCGTAGATCCCAATCTCGTTCAGCAGCACATGCAGCATGCTGTTCGCAAGCGCCGCATCGGTACCCGGGCGGATCGGAATCCATTCGTTCGCCTTGCTCGCCGCGTATCCGCCCACCGGGTCGATCACCACCAGCTTCATTCCGCGCGCGCGCGCCTCGGCCATGTCGAGCAGGTTGTGGTTGAAGCAGCCACGGGCGGCGAACCCGAACTGGGTCCCAACCAGAATGCAGTAGTTGGCGTAGTGCATATCGGGCTGCTGATGGAATCCTCCGCCGGAGAAATACTCCACCGGGTGCACCACCTTGCCGCAGGTGGGCGAACCGGCCATGTTGACGTGCGGCGAGCCGAAAGCGCTGCCCAGGGCCTTCATCCAGAAGTGCGGATCGCCTCCTGACTCCCAGCAGTGGACCCAGAGCTTTTTCGGATCATCGCGGATGCGCTCGATCTGCGCGACGATCGTATCCAGCGCCTCCTCCCACGAAATCTCGACCCACTGCGGGTCGACGCCGATGCCCTTTTTCGGGTTGGTTCGCTTGAGCGGCGCCTTGACCCGGTTCGGGTTGTAGAGGTTCATGAACCCTGCCTTGCCCTTGGCGCACATCGCGCCCCGGTTCTGCGGATTGGCCGGATCGCCCTCGATCCCGAGCACCACGCCGTCATCCACCTGAACCCTGATGCTGCAGCCGATGTAGCACATGCCGCATGTGGTCGGCACCACCTTCGAGCGCAACTTCGGCTGCGTCATGTCCACTGTGAATCTCCCCTCAAATTGAACCTGTCATGACGTCTTCGGCGGGAATTCGCTTTTCAACCCGTCTCCACGGTTTCGTGCGGTTGCAGGCAACCGCACGAAACCGTGGAGATTGAATAACGGCAAGATCAGCATCGATGATTCCGTCTTCCCCGGTCCGGCAGCGCTTCAATCGAGCCTGATATTCATGCGCTTGATGATCGGCGCCCAGGTCGTGAGCGACGTATTGATCACCTCGGCAAACGCTTCCGGACTGGTCGTATAGGGAATCATGTTGAGCGAGGCCAGCTTGGCGACGACCTCGGGCGCGGCGAGCGCTTGAACGGCGGACCCGTTGACCTTGGTCACGATGTCGCGCGGCAGTCCCGCCGGCCCCATAAGACCCCACCAGTTGCCGAGTTTCAGTTCCGGCAGCGGGGATCCGACCTCCGCAAACGTCGGCACGTCCGGCATTGCAGGCGAGCGTTTATCGCCGGTAATGCCGTGCACCCGGACTTTGCCCGAATCGATATGCGGCTTGGCCGTCGCCAGACCCGTGGAC
The DNA here is from genome assembly GCA_016189945.1 of Betaproteobacteria bacterium. GTDB lineage: Bacteria > Pseudomonadota > Gammaproteobacteria > Burkholderiales > SG8-39 > JACQTO01. Next base: position 1,094 of record JACPRN010000098.1, on the reverse strand, counting down.
CAGATGAATGCAATGCGTCCCGCGACGACGTCAACCATCGCCGGTCCCGCCCCCTTGTAGGGAACGTGGACGATGTCGAGTCCATTTTTTGCCTTGAACAGCTCCGGCCCGATATGCGTCAACTGGCCCGTGCCGCCTGAGCCGTAGGAAAGTTTCCCGGGTTGGCTCTTCGCGAGGGCGATGAATTCTTTCAGATCGCGCGCGGGGACCGCCGTGCTCGCGAACAGGAAGGAATGCGCTGTCGCCACGGGGGTGATCGGCGTGAAATCGTTGCGCGTGTCGTAAGGAAGCGACTTGTATGTGCTCGGATTGATGGTGGAGTTGGCGGTGTCACCCACGAGCAGCGTGTAGCCGTCCGCCGTCGCCTTCGCCACGACCCCATAGGCGATGATCCCGCCCCCGCCGGGCCGGTTCTCGACCACCACCGGCTGCGGAAGTATTTCGCTGAGTTTGGCCGCCAGAACGCGGGCCAGCATGTCGGTCGGGCCGCCCGGCGGCATGGTGATGACCAATTTGATCGGACGCGACGGATAGGCTTGAGCCAGCGCATCCATCGCCGCCGCGGCCAGGAAACCTCCGCTAACGATCGCAGCCAACAGACAACGGAACCTTAAATGGAACATAGATCCTCCTCCTCGTGGGTTAGTGAAACGGTTTGACCAGTTACCATTGTCCTGTGCACCTGCCCGGTTACTTGTACACCTTGACCTCCACGCAATGATCCAGCGCGGTCGAGATCTTGTCGATGCGCTCCAAGTCGTTCGGACAGAGGCCGTTGAAGTTGACCCCCTTGCCGCGCGAGATCGGCGTCCCGCTCGACCAGTGGCCGAAGTGTCCCCAACCGGGCTCGACGCCGATGCCTTTTTTCGGGTTCGTTCGCTTGAGCGGCGTCTTGACCCGGTTCGGGTTGTAGAGGTTCATGAATCCGGCTTTGCCCTTGGCGCACATCGCGCCCCGGTTCTGCGGATTGTCCGGATTACCCTCGATCCCCACCACCACGCCGTCGCGCACCTCGACCTGGATGCCGCAGCCGATGTAGCACATGCCGCAGGCCGTCGTGACCTGGCGCGACTGCAGCTTCGACTGAGTCATGT
>JACPRN010000100.1 GCA_016189945.1 Betaproteobacteria bacterium | reverse complement strand
GATTAGGAACAGCTCGCACCAGCAGTATAGTCAGCGCGTTGTGGGTGGGCTATTCCAACGCGGAATTCTCAATTCAAGCGCGGGCTGGGTTGCCACATCTTCGCGACAGGTGCGAAGCGGTATCGAGGAGCCGCCCACATAGCTGCGACCTGAAACGTCGTCTCCTCAAATGCCTTCGTGCATTCCGGTGCACAGAAATAGCATCTAGCGGGACGTCCCACCGCTTGCCGCCGCGCAGCAGCGGCGTATCGTTCGCCCGGAGCGTAATCCGGCTGCAGCCTCGTCCGCGCGCGGCTTGAGCCTAACCATGCTGATGGCCGGATTGCCCCGAGCCGTTCGCAATTTGTTCCGCCGGCTGCTCGAACCTGTCGCGGCAGGAAACCGAGCAGAAGTAATGGGTGGTGCCGCCGCGCACCGCGGCGGCGGCGGCGTTCTTCGGGTCCACGCCCATGCCGCATACCGGGTCTTTGACCTCGCCCGCAGGCGCCGCATCGCCTGTCGGGCCATGGCCGTGGCGGCCGCGACCGCGCAGCAGGTGCGAGCAACAACCATAGCGCATCATCAAGAGAATCAACCCGCCCCAGAGCAGAAACGGGCCGAGAGTGTTCAGGGTTTCCAGATCCATGACCCAGCTCCTTTCCAGCCGCTGGCGCAGGGCGAAAGCAGGGATCGCCCGGCCGCAGGCAAGCGCATCATTGGCTCAGATCGCGTTTTTTCTGCTCGAATTCGTCGCGCTCGATTTCCCCGCGCGCGTAGCGCTCCTTCAGGATATCGAGCGCGCTTCTTCCCGGAGGTGCCGCGGCGGAGGCCTGCGAGCCGGAGAGCCATTTCACCAGCACGACGATGCCGACGATGATCAGCACCCACAGGAGGAGCGTTCCGATCATCCCGATTCCCATTCCCAGCCATCCGCCGTCCCATCCGTACCCGCCCATCCCGCCCCACATGGCACATCTCCTGTCGATATATCCTGCGTTCGCCCGCGGTCAGGTTTCGCGCGACGGAAACAAGACCCTGGTCACAGCCGCGCGCGGTTGAGCCGCAGCGCATTGCCTACCACCGACACCGAACTGAAGCTCATCGCCGCCGCGGCGATGATCGGCGAGAGCAGCACGCCGAAAAACGGATACAGCACGCCGGCTGCGATCGGCACGCCGAGCACGTTGTAGACGAAGGCGAAAAACAGGTTCTGGCGGATGTTGCGCATGGTGGCGCGGCTCAATCGCCGCGCGCGCACGATTCCGCGCAGATCGCCTTTGACCAGCGTGATGCCGGCGCTTTCCATGGCGACATCGGTCCCGGTTCCCATGGCGATGCCGACCTGCGCCTGCGCGAGCGCCGGCGCGTCGTTGATTCCGTCGCCCGCCATGGCGACCACGCGGCCTTCGGACTGCAGCCGCTTCACCGCTTCGGTTTTCTGCTCCGGCAGGACTTCGGCGACGAAGCGGTCGATGCCGAGCTTGCTCGCTACCGCCTGTGCCGTCGTCCGGTTGTCCCCGGTGAGCATCACCACCTGGAGCCCCTCCGCGTGCAACTGGCGGATGGCCTCGGGCGTGGTCTCCTTGACCGGATCGGCGACCGCGATCAGCCCGGCCGGCTTGCCGTCGATGGCGACGAACATCACCGTCTGCCCTTCGCTGCGCAGCGCATCGGCGCGCTGCGCCAAGTCATCGAATTCGACACCCAACTGCTCCAGCAGCCTGCGGTTGCCGATCGCCACCCGGCAATCGCCCACGCGACCGGTCACCCCCTTCCCGGTTACCGACTGGAACTCGCCGGCCTGCGGCAGCTCGAGGCCGCGCGCCTGGGCGCCGGCGACGATCGCCGCGGCCAGCGGATGTTCGCTCGCGCGCTCGAGGCTTGCGCCCAGCCCGAGAACCAGGTTTTCGTCGAAGCCCGCGGTCGCGACCACGCGAATGAGCTGCGGCTTGCCAAGGGTGAGCGTTCCGGTCTTGTCGGTGACCAGGGTATCCACCTTCTCCATGATCTCGAGCGCTTCGGCGTTCTTGATCAGAACGCCCGCCGAAGCGCCGCGCCCGGTGCCCACCATGATCGACATCGGGGTCGCAAGCCCCAGCGCGCACGGACAGGCGATGATGAGCACCGATACCGCGTTGATCACCGCGTGCGCAAGCCGCGGCTCAGGCCCCCAGATCCACCACACGAGGAAGGTGAGCGCGGCGACCGCCACCACCGCCGGCACGAAGTACCCGGAAACCAGGTCCGCCAGGCGCTGGATCGGCGCGCGGCTCCTCTGCGCTTCGGAGACCATGCGAACGATTTGCGCGAGCAGCGTCTCGGCTCCCACGCGCTCGGCGCGCATGAGCAGGCTGCCGGTGCCGTTCACGGTGGCGCCGATCACGCGATCTCCGGCGTGCTTTTCCACCGGAATCGACTCGCCGGTCACCATGGATTCGTCCACCGAACTCGATCCCTCGACCACGGCGCCGTCCACCGGCACTTTTTCCCCCGGGCGAACGCGCAGCCGGTCGCCGGGTTTCACCTCTGCGAGCGCGATATCCTCCTCGCGGCCGTCTTCGCGAACGATGCGCGCCGTTTTCGGCGCGAGCCCGAGCAGCATCTTGATGGCGGCGCTCGTGCGGCTGCGCGCGCGCAGCTCGAGCACCTGCCCCAGGAGCACCAGCGCGGTGATGACGGCGGCCGCCTCGTAGTACACCGGCACCAGGCCCTCCATTGCGCGCAGCGATGCGGGAAATACTCCAGGGGCGGCGGTGCCGACGACGCTGAACGACCACGCCACGCCCACCCCGAGCGCGATCAAGGTGAACATGTTGAGGTTGCGCGTGACGAGCGATCGCCAGCCGCGAACGAAGAACGGCCACCCGCCCCAGAGCACCACCGGCGTCGCGAGCGCGAATTCCAGCCACTGCAGCGATCGCGCGCTGATGAACTGCTGCGTCCACTGCGGGGCGAGGTCCGCGGTCGTGGCGAGGAGGAACAAAGGCAGCGCGAGCGCCGCGCTCACCCAGAAGCGCCGGCTCATGTCCTCCAGTTCCGGGTTTGACTCTTCAGCGCTTTGGGTGCGCGGCTCCAAGGCCATGCCGCAGATCGGGCAGTCGCCCGGCTGCTCGCGCACGATCTCGGGATGCATCGGGCAGACATACTCGGTGCGTGTTCCCGGGGGCGAAACCGATTCCGGTTCGAGCGCCATGCCGCATTTCGGGCAGCTTCCCGGACGATCCTCGCGCACCTCCGGATGCATGGGGCAGGTGTAGGCGTTCGCGCCGGCAGGCGGCGCAGAAGGCCTGCCGGCCGAATACTTCTCCGGATTGCCCAGGAACGCGCTTTGGCAGTGCTTGGAACAGAAGTAATAGGTGACGCCGCCGTGCGCTGCGCTCCCGGCCGCGCGAGCCGGTTCCACGCGCATGCCGCAAACCGGATCGGTTGCCATCTGAGCTTCCTCCGTAGTTCCTGGCATCTGCGTGGAGCGACTATTGCGCATCGATTCGGCGGCCGACCGGCGTTAGACCGTGGCCAGGATGAGAAGTCCCATGGCGATGACACCGCTTCCCGAGGCGAGCCGCACCGATTCCCGGTGGTGCAGGTTCCAGTGCGCCAGGCGGTTGAGCGTCGGACGCGAGGACGCGGCAAACAGGATGAGCACCAGCGGCACAATGAAGATGACGTTATACAGCACGAGATAGGAATAGCCCGTGAGCGCCGTCGGCTGCAGCGCGAGCAGACTCAGGACGCCCAGATACACCGCGCCGCTGCAGGGCACCGTGCACAGCCCGATCAGAATTCCGCCGAGAATGAGCGCCGGGAGGGTTGCCTTCTTCGCCGCCTGGCGCGCGATTGCGCCCACCCGCGCCGGCGCCTGCAGGCGCGGGCCCAGTTCCGGCAGAAAATAGTCCTTCAGCATCCACAGCCCGAACAGAACCGCGAGCAGCGCGCCGAGCCGCGCCGGAAGGTGCGCTCGCGTGAACAAATCGATCGATGCAAGCAAACCGACCCCCAGCGCCAGATAGGTGAGGAACACGGCGGCGATATAGATGCCGCCCATGCCCAGTATCCTCGCGCGAAGCCGGCTCGCGCTGCCCTCGTCCGCCTGGAGCGTGGTCGTCAAAGCGGTGATGAACAGCAGCAGCACCGTGAACGCGCAGGGGTTGATCCCGTCGATGATCCCCGCGGTCACCACCGCCGGCAGGGTGATCCGCGGCAGGTAGATTTTCATCGCCTCTTCGGGAGCGTTCGGATGCCACAGCCCGGTCAGCGCGATGGCGCCGAGCGCCAGCGTCAAGAGCAGGCAAGCGACCGCGATGTCCCGCAGGCGCAGATTCAATCATTACCCCACGACGATGAGTTTTCCCGACATCGTCGGGTTGGCGCGGCCGCCGCAGCAGATGTCGCAGTAAAAGGTGTACGTGCCGGGCTTGGTCGGGGTGAAGGTCTTGTACTTCGAGCCCATCGGGGGCGCGATGATGTCCACCCCGAGCTCATCGACCGCCCACTGATGCTTGCCGCCGCCGTCGGTGTGGTGCGAGTTGTCCAAGCTCGTGAGGCGCACGGTCACCGGCTCGCCGGCCCGCACGCGCACCACTTTTCGATTGAAACCGCCCATATCGGCGGCGATGTCGATGGTGTTGCCGGGCATCGGCGGCGGTTCCGGTCTCCAGAAAGCGTTCACGAGCAGATAGCCCGCGGCGCCGAGCACGAGCACGCTGACCACGGCAAAGGTCCTCGCGCGCAGACGACGCCGACGCTGCCGCGTCTGCTTGAGTTCTTCGCGGGATGGCTTGTTCATGCGCATCTATCCCTGTTCCACGTGGGGTCTCTTGCGCCGCCGCCGGGGTAACCGAGATGCGGCTTTTCGGGGAATGGCATTACCGGCGCGTTCAGCCGCTGACCTTCCAGCGCGGCGCAATGCGGTGCAAGCGTTGCCGCTGCTCCGCGCTGAGTTGCGCCTCGATTCGCTCATTCGCGTCGATGGAAGACTCGAACATTTCGCGCCGAAGCTCTTCGATGCGGCGGAACTGCGCGTCGATCCTCGGGCGGTCGCGCTGCGGGGCGTCGTAGAGCTTGCGCAGTTTCTCCTGCTCCAGCTCGAGCCTGCGGTTCAGGTTCGATTGGCGGTCCTTCAATCCGGCGCGGATGCCGTTGATCGCGCCAAGCTGCTTGTTGCTCAGTTCGAGCTGATCGATCGGGTCCGGTTCAGCCTCGATTGAAGTCTCGCGACGACGATCTGCCCTTGGCGTGGCCGCGGCGTCGCCCCGGTCGGCGCGGGCGTCCGGCCCATAGCGATAGCCGTCGCCGGGGCCCATTCCGTACCCGCCCATCATGCCCCGACCCATCATTCCGCCGCCGAAACCGCCCATCATCCCGCCGCCGCCCATCTGGGCGAAGGCGCTCGACGAAACTAGAGCCGCGAATGCCATGGTGCCGATGACTTCGATGAGTTTCCGTCTCATTGGCCGCTCCTTATTTCAGTACCGTCCGGGGAATTTCCGCGCGACGCGCGCGCGAGCGGCGCGCAGGGCACTCAGTGCTTCGCGTGATGGTGTCCCGCGGGGTGCGCGCCCGACGAGTGCGCTTTGCCGATAAATTTCGGCGGATCCGCGAGAAACGCCTTCTGGCAGCCCGGGCAGCAGAAGTGATAAGTCTTGCCCTGATGCTCCGCACGCGCCGCCGCGCGCTCGGGGTCTATTTGCATGGAGCAAACCGGATCGATTTCCATCGAAAACCTCCTGTGTGAGGAAACATCTTAGTCCCGACATCGGCCGCGAGCGCAAACGACGACGGCCGTCCGTGCGGACCCTGCGCGCGGCAAGTCCAGGCGCCGATCGGCACGGTGCCGAAGATCCCGTGCGGGCTTGCCCTTGCGCGTATCGACACGATATACCCGCAGCGGGTATATGTCAAATACCCTAATGGGGTATAATTCGGGCGCGCCGTGCTGCCGCCGGCGCCCCGGCGACGGGAAAAGGGCTTCCGGCCAGTGCGTGAGGCTTTTCGCGGCTTGACCGCGAAAAACGGAGCCTATACGGTAGCGCGACCCGTAACCGCATTTCAAATTCCGTGGAGAGAGAATGAATCGAATCGCAGCCCTCGTGGCATCTTGCATCGCCTCCGCCGCCTTGCTGGCGGGCCCTTCGGCGGCGCAATCGCCTAAGACCATGATGGAATCGCCCAACACCATGATGGATCACGGTTTCAGCGGCGCCGAGGAGTGGGCGAAAGTGTTCGACGACCCCGGCCGCGACGCATCGCAGAAGCCCCGCGAAGTCATCCAGGCGCTCGCGCTCAAGTCCGACTCGGTGGTCGCTGACATCGGCGCGGGCACCGGTTATTTCGCGGTGCGTTTTGCCCGCGCGGCGCCCAAAGGGCGGGTCTACGGGGTAGACGTCGAGCCCGACATGGTGAAGTATCTGGCCAAACGCGCCGAGCGCGAGGGCTTGAAAAACCTCACCGCGGTGCTTGCCGGGGCCGACGACCCGCGCCTTCCCGAAAAGGTGGACCTCGTCGTCACGGTCAACGTGTTCCATCACCTCCCCGATCGCGAGCGCTACTTCCGCAATTTGCGCGGATCGCTCAAGCCGGGCGGGCGCGTCGCCATTATTGACCACAGCATGGCCTCGCGCGAAGGGCCGCCGCGAAGCATGCGCATTTCGCCGGAGCGGGTGAAAAAAGAGCTAAAGAGCGCCGGGTACGCGTTCGTTCAGCAACACGGCTTTCTGCCGGGGCAGTATTTCCTGGTATTTCGCCCCGCCGGTTCCTGATGCGCGGCTAGCGCCGGCCGCGAGCAAGCGACGCGTTCTGGCGCGGATACGATGCGGGCAGCACGACCGCGGCGCCGCTCACCACCGATTCGTGGGCGATCCGCCAGCGGCCGCCCTCGGCGATCCAGTACTGGCGCTTGCGGGTGCGCTGGGCGAGGTTGCTCGAGCGGTAATCCTGATCGAAGCTCACTACCACGAGCGCGGTTTCGCCCGGGCTGCGAAACGCGCTCACCTTCTCCAGGGACACTTTGATCCAGCGCTTTGCGGCATTGACGCGGCGCTTGTGCGCGCTCCAGGTCGCGATATCCATGCCGTCGGAGCGGAAATCCCGCGCATAGTGCGCGAGATACCGGTCCGCGTCCCGGCTTTCCCAGTCGGTGCGCCAGGCCTCCAAGCGCTCCATGAACGCCTTGCGCTCCTCGGCTAGCGCCTCGGGCGCCGTCCATTCGATGCGATCGGCGATGATGACCGGGGTCACGCCCACTTGGACGCGCCGTGCCAGCTCGGCAATGTCCGCGTTGGCTAGCGCGATGCAGCCGTCGCTCGCCCGGGGCGCGCGCGCATAGGTATCGGAGGGAACCCCGTGCACCCAGATCCCGTAGCCGGTCTTCCCGGCCATGCGGTCCCATTCGTTGGGGTAGCTGATGGGAAACGCGCCCCAGCCGTAGAGGTCGGGAAGCTTGCGCCCCGGGATCTGCGCGGTCACGTAATAGACCCCGAGCGGCGTCCTGCGGTCGCCCTGGCGCAGCTTGTCAACCCCGTTCTTGCCGAGGCTGGTGTAGAAATTCTGCACCAGGCGCGGAGCGCCGCCGGCGTTCTCGTAGACATAGACGCGCGAGCGCTCGGCATCGACCACGATCGCGTTTTCTTGCCCGCCGTCGAATCTCAAGAGATAACGGGGAATGCGGTCAGGGGGCGGAGGGTCGCGGTGGGCGCGCCGCCGCGCCAAGGCTTCCGCGCGCAAGTCCTCCAGCCGATCGCCTGCCGCCTGGCGCGCGTTGCCGAATCCCGTGATCGGAGCCGCGCGAGCGAGCAGCAGGTCGCCGTGCACGAGGTGCGCGAGGCGCCAGTTGGGATAGCGCTCGACCAGGCGGTTCACCTCTTCGAGCGCGGCCGGCAGCTTGCCTCCTCGCACCGCCTGCAGGACGCGCTCCAGGCGCGCCTCAGCGCCCTCCGCGGCCGCGTCGTGCACCGACGCGGCCGCGGGAACGGCCAACCCCAGAGCGCTTGCCAGCAGCGAGCGCGCCAGAACACCGGCCACGAGCGCACCTACCGTGGCGCCGCCGCGCAGAGGCGAGGACTCAACCGTCATTCGATTGCTGGTGCGATTCACTTCAGTCCATTCCGGATCAACCGATCATTGCTTTGCCCGCCGACCCGCGCGCCGCCTTGCGCACCTTGAGCTCCAATCCTTCCATGCCGAAGACCTGGACCAGGTCGCCCTCGGTGATCTCTCCTTCGAACCGCGCCGACCAAAGCTCGCTCGCCACCCAGACCTCGGCGGTGCGCCCGTGCACGGCGAGAACCTTGCCGGTGGCGTGCTGCATCGCCTCGGCGCCGTTGAGAACCGGCATCTGGTTGCATCGATACAGCCACAGATAAAGGGCGGCGGTAGCGGCGCTGATAACGACGAATGCCGGCACTGCGGCGCTCAGGGGCAGAAGCCAGAACACCGAAAGCGCAACAAGCGGCAGGGCAACCAACACAACGTGGCACATGGCGGGCTCCTTGGCAATTGGACGCAGACAACGCCTTCCAGCTCGAGATGCAGCGGCTTGCACCGGGGTTGGGGCCGCTTGACCCGCGCCCGGCGCCGAACGGAACTAGAAGCGCAGATTGCGGAAAAGAATCGGCAGCGGAGGCGAAACGCGAGAGGTCAGGTCAAGAGAGAGGCTGCGGTCTGCCGCATCGCCCCCAGTCGCCAATCGTTCGAGCGGGCATCCCATTGCTCCGATGGGAAACGGTGACGGCGCGAATCCAGCGGGATTCGCCGCCATGGAAGCGCCTTCGGCGAGCCGTGCCTCCGGACAGCAGTATTCGCTCCGGTCTTGGCAGGCTGCCGCGTTCTTTGCTTTGCGCTCTTCGCCGTGCGCAGCGTGCGTTGCGGGAATGCACGATCGGGCCAGCGCGACGGTTTGCGTCAGCGCCAGAACGAGGGCCAGCAATACTCGCCCGATTCCCGATATTTGACGAGGCGCCTGCCTCACTGCTCAGACCTTGACCAGAACGTCTCGGCCGTGGCTTTTTCGCCCGTCCGGACCAGATACAGTTCTTCGATCGGCAGTATCGCGACAACGCCGTCGCCGGGAGCACCGGTGCGGGCAGCCGCGATGATCGCCGACGTAATCGCCTCGACGTGGTCTTTCTTCGTGAATACCTCCAGCCGAACTTCATTGCCGAGCCAGTTGGACGCGAAGTAATTGTGATACTCCCCGAATCCCTTCACCATGGACACGTTGACGCGCTCCACACCCATTCGCTCAAGCGCTTTTTCCACTTCCTCCATCCTGTCGCTGCGAATATTTGCGATGATCAATCTTGATTCCATAATGTTCCTCCCCCATCCGTCGCGTTGAGAGATGCATCCGCTCCCCGAACATCGCGTAGATCGCGCGAATGAGCGTAATACAAATTCTCATGCGTCGCCAGTACCGGTGCCAAGGCGCAGGGAATTCTTTCGGGCCAACACGCCGCAGCGCCGCAGGGCGGGTCGGGTGATTCAGCGCGGATCCGTCAGGGGCGCTCGGGCGCCTGGATCACGGAAAAACCAGCCGGAAACGCGTAAGGTCGCCCGGGACGCTCGCAACCGTGACCTCGCCGCCATGCAAGCGCATGATCGACCTTACGATCGCGAGTCCGAGCCCGGTGTGCTCCCGCGTGCGCCCGCCGTCGATCCGGTAGAAGCGGTCGAAGATCCTCGGAAGGTGTTCCGCGGCGATGCCGGGGCCGGCATTGCTCACCTCGATCGAGACGCCGCCGCCGTCTTCGCGGGAGATGGCGATGCCGATGACTTCGCCGCGCGGCGCGTAGCGTATCGCGTTGGAGAGCAGATTGGTCACCGCCCGCTGCAGAAGGCTCCGGTCTGCCGAAACAGTTGCCTCGCCGCTCAAAGATGCGCGAAGGCCCCTGTCTTCCAGGAGCGCGTCGTAGAATTCAAGCACCTTTTGGATTTCCGCGCGTACGTCAACCGCCTCGCGTTTTAGCGACAGATGCTGCTCCGCCGCATGCGCGAGGAAGAGCATGTCGGCTATCATGCGCGAGAGCCGGCTGTACTCCTCGAGATTGGCTTGCAGCAGCCTGCGGTATTCTTCCGTCGTTCTCACCCCCGAGAGCGCGACTTCCGCCTGCCCCATGAGGCTGTTTATCGGCGTGCGCAGCTCGTGCGCGAGATCGGAGGAAAAGTCCTCCAGTTGGCGAAAGGACTCCTGCAGCCGGGCGAGCATGGAGTTGAACGCGAGCACGAGCTGGGCGAGTTCGGCAGGGACCGTGCTTTCGTCGAGGCGTTTGTCCAGGTGCTTGGAGGTTACGAGCGCGGCGTAAGCCGCGAATCGGCGTACGGGCCGAAGACCGCGATGCGCCAGCAAAGAGCCAAGAAGCACCGCCAGGATTACCTGTGCCGCAAGCGCGAAACTGAGTCGTGCTCGGAATCGAGAGAGCGACTGGTTGTGCTCTTCGCGTACGTCCAGGGCCACGGTGATGAGCGGCTGCTGCTTCGAAAGCTTTCCGAGGCGCGCGAACGCCGAGGTGACCAGATACCTATTGCCGGCCGGGCTAACCCATAGCCTGAAATCCGACGGCATATCCCCTGCGGACGCTGATTTGCCGAAAAGGTAGGCCGGCACCTGCAAGGTGTCCGATGCAAACAGCAGCTCAGAATCCGCTCCGATCAGGCTCAGATGCATCCGCTCCGGCGCCGAGGACGTGTTGGGCGAGCGCTGAATTGCGGCGGCGATACCCGCGACGGACGCCACACGCGAAAGAGCGTCACGGATCAGAACCACTTTGGTCGTGAGCTCGTCGCGGTGGCGCTGCATGAGTTCCTCGTCGATTGCGCCATACAGGTAGACTCCGACGCCGCCGCTTATCAAGACCGAAACCGCCCCGAACGCGAAGCTCAACCGAGCAGTGATCGATGGTCTGGCGCTGCGCTTCACGTGTCGCGGTCCTCCAAGACATATCCCATGCCGCGCACCGTGTGGAGGAGCTTGCGCTCGAAAGGATCATCGATCTTGGAACGCAGCCGCCATATGGCGACTTCGACGACGTTGGTATCGCTGTCGAAATTGATGTCCCAGACCTGCTCGGCGAGGGTGGTCCGCGACAATACCTCGCCTTGGCGGCGAAGGAGCAGGGCGAGCAGCGCAAACTCCTTGGCGGTGAGATCGACGCGCTTGCCGGCCCTGAAAACCTGCCGGCGAAGCAGGTCCACTTCGAGATCGTTGATGCGCAGGATTTCCGGTTCTCGGGTCCTGCTGCGCTTCAATAACGCACGGATTCGCGCCAGCAGCTCGGAAAAAGAGAACGGCTTTACCAGGTAGTCATCGGCACCCATCTCCAAGCCCTTGACGCGGTCATCGACCCGGTCGCGCGCGGTCAGAAAGATGACCGGCGTGTCCTTTTTCTCGCGCAACGACTTGAGAACCTCCCAGCCGTCCAGCCTCGGCATCGTAACGTCGAGCACGATGAGGTCGAAGTCCTGTTCGAGCGCCATGTGTCGGCCGTCCACGCCGTCATACGCGACATCCACGGCAAAACCGTGCTCGCTCAAGCCTTGGCGGAGGTAGTCCACGGTGCTGGGAGTGTCTTCGATGATGAGAATCTTCATGCTGCGATCAAGCCTGCTCAACGTATCCGGCAAGCGCTCGAGGCACGCCGAGACGAAATACTCGCAGATTCTAGCGAATTCAACCAGCCGCCGAGATTACAAAGACGTAATCTCCGCGTAAGCACGCTGTTATGTGGCGGCGATAACAATGACATCACTGTCAGCATGCTGATAGTGAATCAACCATCCATATACTTGAGAACTAGGAGAGCCGTAATGGTAAAACGCAAGATCGTCGTCCTCGCAATCCTCGCCGCGCTGCCTGCCCTGGCGGTCGCCCAGTCGGCGAGCCGCAACATCAACATGACCGTCAATCCCGATGACTCCGGATACCACGTCGCCGCATACGAGAACCCGGTGCAAGGAAAAGCTCTGCCGCAAGGCGCATCCTTGTCCCCGACTTCGTACATGAGCGTCAATCCGGAGGACTCCGGATACCACATGGCGACGACGGAAAATCTGCGCCAGGGCACTCCCGCAGTTTCCCGTGGTTCGCTGACCCTGGCGTTGCGGCCGGTCTTCAACCCGGACGACTCCGGATACCTCGGGCCCGTGGACAGGTAGCGGCACCGGGCCGATCCGCAGGGCAAACGCCGGCAGGAGGCTCTCGCCTGTAGCCGGCGTTTGTCTTTCGCCTGCGACGACACGCGGGCGATCGGGCGCCGTGGACTGGGCGGTGGAGACATGGTTAAATCGAGGCGGGCCCGATGCTGCCGGTCCGATTGATCCAGGTCAAGGCCGGCTCGGGTCGCTCGATTAGGCTTCGGGCGGAACTGAAATAGCTCATGTTCTCGGGTACGCATTCGTTGGTCCGATTCCTCCGGCGCCGCCGGACCCGGCCTTTCTGCGCCCGCTGCGCTTCCTGAGTTAGCCCGTTTGCCGTCCTTTGCGCGAGCCCATGTGCCGGCGCGTGACGAGCGCTGCCGGCAACCGCGTGCGCATCAGAGACGCAACGATGATGGCGGCGAAGGACGGTTCGCAGGTTGTGATGAAGAACAACCCGATATATGGAAGCAGATCCACCGAGTACGGAGCGGACATGGGAAAGACATTGCGTTCGAAAATGAAAATATTGCCGGCTCTCTGGGCGCTCGCCGCATTGCTCGCGGCGCCTGCGCCTGCGCAGCAGCAACCGCGTGCCCCGGCGGCGAATGACCCGGGGCGCCCGAATGCCCTCCTCGCTCAGTCCGTTGTCATTCGCTCGCTGCAGATCGTTCAAGCAAACACTTTGCAGGAACTGATCGACGAGGCGCTCAAGAACAACCCCGAAATCACGGCGGCGGCGCACGAGCGGGACGCTGCGCGCCATCGGATATCCCCCGCGGGCGCGCTCGAGGACCCGATGCTGGAGGCCGGGTTCGTCAACTTGCCGACCGATACCTGGCGCTTCAACGCCGAGGACATGACGATGAAAATGCTCGGCGTGGCGCAGAAGCTGCCTTACCCCGGCAAGCGCGCCCTGCGCCAGGACGTGGCGGCGAAGAACGCCGAGTCGGCCGCCTTCGGTTACAGCGAGACCGTCAGCCGCGTGATTCGGGCAGTCAAAGTCGCCTACTACGACCTGGCGCTGGTCGATCGCTCGATCGAGCTGGTGCAGAAGAACAAGCTCCTGGTCGAGCAGCTTCTGCGCATCGCCGAGGGCCGCTACAGCGTCGGCCAGGGTTCGCAGGCCGATGTCCTCAAGGCGCAGACGCAGCTCGCCAAGATGGAGGAGGAGCTGGTGCGAATGGGGCGCGAGCGCCGCACCATGGAGGCCGATCTCGCCATGGCCTTGGGCCGCGGCGTGGCCTCGGCCCCCCTCCGGGCCGCGATGCCGCGATTGGAGGAGGCGGACCTGAAGCTGGAGGAACTGCATGAAGCCGCGCTGCGGCAGCGCCCGCAGCTCCGCGGGCTGCAATCGCTGATCGAGAAGAATCAGAAAGCCCTGGACCTCGCGCGCAAGGAATACTACCCGGATTTCGACCTGCGCTTCTCCTACGGGCAGAGGGACAAGATGCCGGACGGCACGCCGCGTCCCGACATGATCAGCCTGACCGTTGCCATCAACCTGCCCATCTGGCAGAAGAACAAGCTCGATCCGATGGTCGCCGAAGCGCAGTCGATGCGCGAGGCCGCGCTCAGCATGTACGGCGCGCAGAAGAACGAACTGCTCGCGAAACTGCGCCAGCAAGTGGCGATCGCCGAGCAGAGCCGGGAATCGGCGCGGCTTTTCGAAACCGGCATTTTGGCGCAGGCGCGCCTGGCGCTGGAATCGGCGCTCGCGGCCTATCGGGTGAATCGCGCCGATTTTCCGATGCTGCTCGACGCCCAGATGAGCGTCCTCACCTATGAAATCAGCCACGCGGGGACGATCGCGGCATTCAACAAAGCGCTCGCGGAGATCGACCAGCTCACCGGGAAGTCCGTAGCGGAGGCGCGCTCGATATCTACTGAAGGAGAAAAACGGTGAAACGGTTTCTTTCGTTCTTGGGCCTGGTCGTTTTGCTGGGAATCGCCGCGGGTGCGGGGTACTGGCTCGGGATGAACAAGCCGATGCAGGCGCCGGCCGCAGCCGCCAAATCCGAGCGCAAGGTCCTCTATTACCGCAATCCCATGGGACTGCCCGACACGTCTCCGGTGCCGAAGAAGGCGCCTGACGGTATGGACTACGTTCCCGTGTACGCGGACGAGGAAGCGAGCGCCTCGGCGGGCAGCGCCAAGGGCAAGATCCTCTATTACCGCAACCCCATGGGTCTGCCCGATAGATCGCCGGTGCCCAAGAAAGATCCCATGGGGATGGACTACGTCCCCGTATACGAAGGCGAAGAGCCCCAGGGGTCCCAGGTCAAGATCAGCCTCGACAAGGTGCAAAAGCTGGGCGTGAAAACGGAGGCGGTCTCGCTCAGGGAAATCACCCGCGTGGTGCGCGCGGTCGGCACCTTGCAGGTGAACGAGCGCGCGCAGCACACCGTGACGCCGAAATTCGAAGGGTGGATCCAGAGGCTGCTCGTCAACACAACGGGGGAATTCGTGCGCCGCGGGCAGCCGCTGATGGAAGTCTACAGCCCCGACCTGATCATCGCGCAACAGGAATACATGGTTGCAACGAAGGGCATTCAGGCGCTCAAGGACGCCAGTCCCGAGATGCAGGCGAACATGCGTACCCTCATGGAAGGCAGCCTGCAGCGGCTGCGCAACTGGGATATTTCCGCCGAAGAGCTCGAACGGCTGATCAAGGAGGGGCAGGCGAGGAATTCGATCGTGTTCCGCTCGCCCGTCTCCGGCGTAGTGCTGGAAAAACCATCGGTGCAGGGCATGCGCTTCATGCCGGGCGAAGAGCTCTACAAGATCGCCGATCTGTCCTCGCTGTGGCTGCTTGCGGACGTGTTCGAGCAGGACCTGGCCTGGGTGCGCTCGGGGCAGTCGGCCAGGATCCGCGTCAGCGCCTATCCCGAAAGGGCCTTTTCCGGGAAGGTGACTTTTGTTTATCCGACGGTGAAGGCCGAAACGCGCACCGCCCAGGTTCGGATCGAACTCCTCAACACCGGCGGATTGCTCAAGCCCGACATGTACGCCAACGTCGAGCTTCTCGCCGGCCAGGGCCGCGCGCGGCGCGCCGCTGTCCCGGATTCCGCGGTGCTCGACAGCGGCGTCCGGCAGATCGTCCTGGTGCAGCGCGCCGAGGGCCTTTTCGAGCCCCGCGAAGTGAAGCTCGGCGCCCGCGGCGATGGCTACGTCGAAGTGCTCGAGGGCGTGAAGCAAGGCGAAGAAGTGGTGGTGAGCGCCAATTTCCTGATCGACGCCGAAAGCAATCTCAAGGCGGCCTTGAGCGGATTTGGCGGACAGGGCGGCGCGGACGCAGGCGCCAAGGGACGCTGACATGCTGAACCGCATCATCGAATGGTCGATGCGCAACGTCTTTCTGACGCTGCTCGCGACCTTCTTCCTCGTGGCCGCGGGCGTGTACGCCGTCATCAAGACGCCACTCGATGCGATTCCCGACCTCTCCGATGTGCAGGTCATCATCTACACCGAGTATCCGGGTCAGGCGCCCCAGGTGGTGGAAGACCAGATCACCTACCCTTTGAGCACCGCCATGCTCGCGGTGCCGAAATCCAAGGTGGTGCGCGGGTTTTCCGCGTTCGGCGCCTCCTTCATCTACGTCATTTTCGAGGACGGCACCGACATCTACTGGGCGCGCTCGCGGGTGCTCGAATACTTGAACTTCGCCTCCGGGCGCCTGCCGCAGGGGATCAAGCCATCGCTCGGTCCGGATGCGACCGGGGTGGGCTGGGTGTACCAGTACGCCGTGATGGGGGCGCGCAGGACGCTCGCCGAGCTGCGCGCCATCCAGGACTGGTTCGTGCGCTACCAGCTCACCAAGGCTCAAGGGGTCGCGGAGGTGGCGAGCGTCGGCGGCTTCGTCAAGACCTATCAGGTGACCGTGAACCCGCGCCGGCTCCAGGCCTACGGCATTCCGCTCAGGAAAGTGATGGAGGTGATCAAGGCGAGCAACCTGGACGTGGGCGGCCGGGTGATCGAGATGGCCGAGACCGAGTTCATGATCCGGGGCAGGGGCTATCTGCGCGGGATATCCGACATCGAGAACCTCGTGCTCAAGGCCGAGAAAGGCACGCCGGTGCTGGTGCGCGATGTCGCCCGGGTGGAATTGGCCCCCGATGAGCGCCGCGGCATCACCGAGCTGAACGGCGAAGGGGAGGTGGTCGCGGGCATCGCGGTCGCCCGCTATGGGCAGAACGCGCTCGATGTGATCCGCAACCTGAAGACCAAGATCGCCGAGATTTCCACGGGGCTGCCCGAAGGCGTGTCGCTGCAGGCCGTCTACGACCGCTCCGCCCTGATCCATCGCGCCATCGAAACGCTGAACCGCACCCTGATCGAGGAAAGCCTCATCGTGGCCCTGGTTTGTATCGTCTTTCTCCTGCATGCGCGGAGCGCGCTGGTCGCCATTCTGATGCTCCCCATCGGGGTGCTGATCGCCATGATCGCGATGGAGCTGATGGGGCTCAATTCCAACATCATGAGCCTGGGCGGAATCGCGATCGCCATCGGCGCCATGGTCGATGCGGCGATCGTGATGATCGAGAACGCGCACAAGCACCTGGAAAGGCTCAGGCCGGGAGAGGCGCGGATCGAAGCCATCATCGCCGCCTGCAAAGAGGTGGGACCGGCGCTGTTCTTCAGCCTGCTGATCATCACCATCTCCTTCCTGCCGGTGTTCACCCTGGAGGCGCAGGAGGGCAGGCTGTTCAAGCCGATTGCCTACACCAAGACTTTCGCCATGGCGGGCGCAGCCTTCCTCTCCATCACCCTGGTTCCGGTGCTGATGCTGCTGTTCATCCGCGGCCACATTCCGCCCGAGCACAGAAACCCGATCGTGCGCTTCATGATCTGGATCTACCGGCCGATCATCGTCGGGGTGATGCGCTGGAAGAAGTTCGTTCTCGCGGCGGCGGTGCTGGTCATGGGATTGTCCGCGTACCCGGCGATGCGGCTGGGCAGCGAGTTCATGCCGGTGCTGAACGAAGGAACGCTCCTGTACATGCCGGTCACGCTGCCGGCGCTGTCGGTCACCAAGTCGGGCGAGCTGCTGCAGACCCAGGACAAGATCCTGAAGACCTTCCCCGAGGTGGAATCGGTGTTCGGAAAAGCGGGCCGGGCGGCAACGGCGACCGACCCGGCGCCGCTGGAGATGTTCGAGACGGTGGTCAATCTGAAACCGCAGAGCGAGTGGCGTGCCGGCATGACCGTCGAAAAGCTGATCGCGGAGCTGGACCGCGCGGTGCAGATGCCCGGGGTGAGCAACGCCTGGACCATGCCGATCAAGGCCCGCATCGACATGCTCTCAACCGGCATCCGCACGCCCATCGGCGTCAAGGTGTTCGGAAAAGACCTGGCCGAGATCGAAAAGCTCGCCAAGCAGATCGAATCGGTCGTGAAGGCCGTGCCAGGGACGACCAGCGCCTACGCCGAACGCGTCACCGGCGGCTATTACCTCGATATCGTCCCCGACCGCATGGCGCTCGCGCGCTATGGCCTGCCCGTCGGGGAGCTGCAGGAGGTGATCGGCATCGCGCTGGGCGGCGACATGGTCAGCACCACGGTGGAGGGCCTGGAGCGCTTCGGCATCACCGTGCGCTACCCCCGCGAGCTGCGCCAGAACGCCACTGCCATCGCCACCGAGGTTCTGGTGCCGACCATGAACGGGGCGATGATCCCGCTCGGACAGCTTGCCAAGGTCAACCTGGTCCAGGGTCCCGCGAGCATCCGCACCGAGAACGCGCTGCTCGTCGCGTACATCTACGTCGACATCCGCGACCGCGACATCGGCAGCTACGTGGCCGATGCCCAGAAGGCGGTGCGCGAGCAGGTCAAGTTTCCACCGGGGTACTACGCCACCTGGAGCGGCCAGTTCGAATACATGGAACGGGCGCAGGCGAGGCTTGCCGTGGTGGTGCCGCTCACGATCCTGATCGTGTTCGTGCTCCTGTACTTGAACTTCAGGCGGCTCACCGAGACCCTGATCGTGATGCTCTCGGTGCCCTTCTCGCTGGTAGGCGGGGTGTGGCTGATGTACCTCTTGGACTACAATTTGAGCGTGGCGGTCGCCGTCGGCTTCATCGCCCTGGTCGGCGTGGCGGCCGAGACCGGGGTGGTCATGCTGATTTATCTCGACCAAGCGCTGCGCGCGGCTGACGCAAAGCGCAAGGCCGCAGGCGAAAGGCTGACGCTCGAGGACCTCTACGGTGCAGTCATGCAAGGGGCGGTCATGCGGGTGCGGCCGCTGATGATGACGGTGTTTGCCATCATCGCGGGCCTGCTGCCGATCATGTGGGGCACGGGCACCGGCTCCGAGGTGATGCGGCGCATCGCGGCGCCGATGGTGGGCGGGATGGTTTCGGCGACGCTCCTGACATTGATCGTGATCCCGGCGCTCTACGCTTTAGTGAAGGAATTCACGATTCGCAGGAACGGCGCTTAGGTAGATTTCGTAACTGCAAGAGGAGAATGAGACAATGAGGTTTCTGCTGAAGTTGATCGTTCTGTTGTCGATAGCCGGTGCCGCTTATGCGCAGGGTACTCACCAAGGATCGGGGGTCGTGAAGCGGGTTGATACTGCTTTGGGGGTGGTGTCGTTGAAGCATGAGGCGATCAAGAGCCTCAAGTGGCCGGGAATGACCATGGATTTCAGCGTTCGCGACCCGAAGCTGCTCAAGGGAATCAAGCCCGAACAGAAGGTTACCTTCGAGCTTGTCGAGGAAAAGGGCCGCTACGTGGTCACGCGCATCCAGTAGCCTGGGGTCGCCCGCTCGGCGCGCGTGGGCCGAGGGCCGGACCATAGAAAACCCCAAAAAATGCACGGAATCGGCGGCCACGATTTCTGAGGGGATAGTGCCGAACGGATCGGACGATTCAAGATGCCGCCAGTTGATCTGAATCAAGGGAAATTGCCCGCCGCTGGCTAGCATGCTAGTCTCCGTTGATGCTACTGCGCGAAAGGAAGTTTCGAGTGTGCGGGTGTAAATGAGCCTCCGCCGGATGCACGGGTTGGTCATATTCTTCGCGGCGATGTTCGTCGCGCACAACGCCTTGGCGGCTGCGCGCGCCTGCATCGTGCAGTTTGCCGCGGAGGAGCATGCGGCGGTCCAGGCGGCCGAGGCAAAGGCGAACGCGCATCTGTGCCCTGAATCGGGCGACGCGGCGGGGTGCCTCACGCACTGCACGCAAATCGTCAAGAACGACCAGCAGAAGTTCTGGAGCGATGTTCCCGGCGCCCTGGTCAGCCCGGCCCCTGCATTTCTTCGCCTCCTGCGCCACCCCGAGCCGGTGGTTGCCGCCCTCGCTTTGGCGCCGCCGGCGGGCCCGCCACTGACGATTCTGTTCCACAACCTTCGCAATTAGTCCTTTCGTCGCGTCGCGCGGCGCCGCAGCCCCGGCGTTGCGCGTGACCGCCGCGTCGGGCGGCTGACGCGGTCACAAGCGAATTCCGTTCCGGTTCCAGGTGAGCATGCGGCCACGTGCCGGCACGGCCTCCGGGTCCATGCTCGATACGGTTTGCAAGTTAACGAAAGGTGAAGTCCAAATGAATTCAATGCTGCGTTTCAAGCCCCTGTCGCGGGGAGTGCTCCTGCTGTTCGCCGCATCCTCCGCACACGTTGCGGTTGCCGGCGAAACGGAAACTGTCGAGGTCTACAAGAGTCCTTCCTGCGGCTGCTGCACCCTGTGGGTGGACCACATCAAGAAGAGCGGTTACAACGTCAAGGTCTACGACACCAACAACGTCGCCCCCTTCCGGGCGCGTTTCGGGGTGCCGGATTCGATAGCGTCTTGCCATACCGCGGTGGCCGGCGGCTATGTGATCGAGGGGCACGTCCCCGCTGCCGACATCAAGCGGCTGCTGCGCGAAAAGCCGAAGGCGACCGGCATTGCCGTTCCCGGGATGGTTCAGGGTTCCCCGGGAATGGAGCAGGGCCAGGGCAAGGACCCGTACAAGACGGTGCTCTTCACCAAGGATGGCCGCTCGACGGTCTTCGCCGCGCACTGAGGCAGCCGTGGGCGCAATCACTCCAATCCAAATTCTTGTTTCGAGGGTAATCCCATGACAAAGTCCGCAACAGTCAAATCAAGAGTCCCCCTGAATAGGGCAGCCGGCTCAGCGACCCTGGGAGGGCGCGGTTCTCGCAACAACGCACCCGCATCGGCCGTCGCCGCGCTCGCCGGCTTGTGGAAGAACAAAATCGCCCTTGCGGCCGGCCTGTTCGTTCTCGCCGTCGTGATGGTGATCGTTTTCGGCATCCCGAAACCGGAGGCCAAAGCCCCGGCAACAGTGGAGAAAATCGAGTCTCCCCGCTCGAGCGGCGCGCTCGCCGCGAGGGAATCGAAATTCGATTTCGGCTCGATCTCGATGGCGGCCGGAAAGGTCACGCACAACTACTGGATCCGCAATACGGGCGCGACGCCGATCGTCATCACCAAGCTCTATACGTCCTGCATGTGCACGACGGCTGCCTTGGTGAAGGCCGGGAGGAAGTTCGATCCCTACGGCATGCCCGGACACGGCTACATACCGGCCCTCAACGAACCGCTCGCGCCGAACGAGGATGCGATGATCGAGATCGTGTTCGACCCGGCCGCGCACGGACCGGCCGGAGTCGGCCCGATCGAAAGGGTCGTGACCATAGAAAACAACGCCGCGCCGCCGCTTGAGCTTGCGTTGTCGGCCGTCGTCACCCCGTAAGGACATATGACAAAGAAACTTTCGATTCTCGTCGCCTCCGTTGTGCTGCTGGTGGGGCTGGTGTGGTTTTTCAGAGCCGAGAACATCGGCACCACCGCGGTCTGGAACTTGAGCGATGGCGGCAAATGGCTGCTGCCGCTCATCGCGGTGGCGGCGCTCATCGACAGCATCAACCCGTGCGCGTTTTCGATTCTGGTGCTCACCATCGCGTTCCTGCTGAGCATCGGCAAACTCCGATCGAGCGTTCTGGCGATCGGCAGCGCCTACATTGCCGGAATCTTCTTCGTCTATCTGACCATCGGCCTCGGCCTGCTGCAGACGCTGCATATCTTCGATACGCCGCACTTCATGGCCAAGGTCGGGGCGACGCTCCTGGTGGTGCTGGGAATCGTCAACGTGGCGAACGAGGCGTTTCCCGCGTTTCCTTTCAAACCGCGGATACCGCAGGCCGCGCACCACAGGATTGCGGTGCTGATGGAGAAGGCCTCCGTGCCCACCGCGGTGGTGCTCGGCGGCCTGGTCGGCCTGTGCGAGTTTCCCTGCACCGGCGGGCCGTATCTCATGGTGCTCGGCCTGCTGCATGACCGCGCGACCTATTTCAGCGGCGTCGGATACCTGATCGCCTACAACCTGATCTTCGTTCTGCCGCTGGTCCTCATCCTGCTTGTCGCGAGCGACAAGACGCTGCTCGCGAAGGTGCAGGAATGGCAGCAGAGCAACAGGACCGTGATGCGCTGGGGGGGCGGGGTCGCCATGGTCGCCCTCGGCACGACGATTTTCGCCTTTTGACGCCCATGACCGTCGTTGCGTCGACCACGCTGTCGATACTGGCCATCGCCGCCTTGGCATGGGCGGTGCGACGGGCGCTGCGCGTCGAGCTTTGTCCCATTTGCCTCGGCGTTGCCGGCACCTGGCTGTGGATGCTCCTCGCGCGTTTTGCGGGCCTCGCCGTCGATGCCTCGATGCTCGCGGTTCTGCTCGGGGGCTCGGCGGTGGGCCTTGCCTACCAGCTCGAACGGCGTCTGCCGCCGGGGCGCTCGCCGCTGCTCTGGAAGGCGCTTTTCATCCCGGCGGGTTTCGTCGCCGCGTACGCGCTCGCCGGGGAGCAGTGGGTGATGCTTGCCGGGGCGGGGATTGCGCTCGTTGCGTTGGCGGCGGTGTTTCTTCTCGCCTCGCCTGCGCGGGCCAAGGACCCCGCCGCCGTCGCAAAGCTGGAGCAGCAGATGAAGAAGTGTTGTTGAACGCTCGTTAAATAAGGGAATCAAATGATCGATACCGAAAGCGCGTTTGGCTTTCGCCGGCAGCTCACGGTGAAGCCTGGGTAACGGGGGGCGGATGACATGACTGACAACACGTTGGCGAACGGCGCGCGCGCGCCGGGGAAGGGATTGCGGCTGGCGGGTTATGTGCCGCTCTTCGTATTTGCCGTGATCGGCGTATTTCTCGCGATCGGCCTCACCTTGAACCCGCGCGAGGTGCCTTCGCCGCTCATCGGCAAGCCGGTGCCGGAATTCAGCCTGCCCCCCGTCAAGGGGCGCACGCTCGGGCTCTCCAGCGCCGATCTCAGAGGCGAGGTGTCGCTGGTCAATGTGTTCGCTTCCTGGTGCGTCGCGTGCCGCGAAGAGCATCCGTTGTGGATGGAGCTGGCCCGCAAGGGCATCGTGCCGATCCACGGGCTCAACTACAAGGACAAGCCCGACGACGCATCGGCCTGGCTGAACGAACTCGGGGATCCGTTTACGCGTACCGGCGCCGACATTTCCGGGCGCGTGGGGATCGACTGGGGCGTCTACGGGGTGCCCGAGACCTTCGTGATCGACCGCAACGGCCGCATCGTCCACAAGCACATCGGCGCGATCACGCGCAAGACCGTCGATGAGACCCTGGTCCCGCTGCTGCGAAAGCTGAAGGAAGGCGGGGCTTGAAGAGTGTTTCGTCCGGGTCCGCGGGGCGCTCGCGGGATCGCAGCGCTGGCGCATGAGCGATGTGTCGGCAATCGCGTTGATGACCGCATTCGGCGCGGGGATCATTTCGTTCCTGTCGCCCTGCGTGCTGCCCCTGGTGCCGGGGTATATCTCGTACGTGGCGGGGGACAACCTCGCGCATGCGCACCGCGCGGACGAGGAAGCGCAGCGCCTGCACGCGTTGGGGTTGAGCCTGTGTTTCGTGGCCGGATTCTCGACCGTGTTCATCGCGCTCGGCGCCGGCGCCACCTGGCTCGGACAACTGCTGCTGAGCTACAAGAACGAGGCCAACATCGCCGGGGGCATCCTCGTGATCGTCTTCGGCCTGTTCATGGTGGGCGCCCTGAGGCCCGCCTGGATGCAGCGTGACCTTCGTTTTCACGGCTACATCAAGGGCGCGCGCCCCCTCGGGGCGTACCTGATCGGACTGGCGTTCGCCTTCGGCTGGACGCCGTGCATCGGACCGGTGTTGGGCGCGATCCTCACCGTGAGCGCGGTTGCGGCCACGGTGGCGAGCGGTGTCGCGTTGCTCGGCGCCTATTCGCTCGGACTGGGGATCCCGTTTCTCGCGACGGCCATGTTCACCGGCAAGCTCCTCAAGCGCCTGAAATCGATGCGGCGCGTCGGCAACTGGCTGCAGGTGGGCGCCGGGGTGGTGATGATACTCATGGGCTTGGCGATGATCACGGGCATGCTGTCCAAGTTTTCGTGGTGGCTCCTGAACACGTTTCCGGTGTTTGCGACCGTCGGTTAGGAAATTGTATTGGAGGAATCGTGACGACAAGTATCGGCAAACCGATCTTCGCGGCGATCGCCGCTTCGCTGGCCCTGCTCGGCGTCTATTTTGGAGCGCTGAGTCTGGTTTCGGGGTGGGATTTCACCCGCGAACAGTTTCTGACGTATCGCTACTTCGTGCTGGCGCTCGCAGCCGGCTTCGGCATTCAGGTCGGGCTGTTCGTGTACCTGAAGGCGCTGGTGCAGGGGGCGCGCAAGCAAGGGGTCGTCCTGGCCACCTCGGGTACCGCTTCGACCGCGGCGATGATCTCCTGCTGCACGCATTATCTGGCCAACGTCGCGCCGATCATCGGCGCGGCGGGACTGGTGGCGTTTGCGGCGCAATATCAAGTGGAGCTGGTCTGGGTCGGCCTCGCTTTCAACGCCGCCGGGATTGTTTTCATCGCAAGCAGAGTCATTCAAGCAACCAAGGAGCATGCAAAATGCGTAGTCGTATCGTGAAGTCGTTTTCGCCGTTAAAGGCACTGGTTCTTTGCGCGGCCGTTGCCTTCGCGTCGGGCGCGTTCGCCGCCGACCTGTCGCCGCAAAGCAGCCAGGCGGACGGTGTCGCCATCCGCGTCAAACCGACCGACGTCTCCCCCGGCGCCTCGAGCTGGCAGTTCCAGGTCACGCTCGACACCCACAGCGGAAGCCTCGACGACGATTTGGCCAAGACCGCGGTCCTCGTCGATCGCGCCGGCAAGCGATACGTGGCGGTGAGCTGGCAGGGCGACCCCGCCGGCGGTCACCACCGCAGCGGCGTGCTGCGGTTCAAAGCCCTCTCGCCGCGGCCCGATGCGATCGAAATGCGCATCCAGCGTTCCGGCGAAGCTGCGCCGCGGAGCTTCCGCTGGCAGTTGAAATGAGCGCTCGAGGCGGAAATTTGTATCGCAGCGTAACAGGGCGGGGTCGTGTTACCTCAGCGTACCAAAATGGAACAGCAGGAATACATCGGCGTGATGCAATAGGCACCGATGCGGTTGCGCCTATCCAGATCGCATGCCGCAGAGTCCCAAACTTGACTTGACGGAGAATCGATTATGAAACGCATCACAAAAGCTTCAATCGCGGTCGGCACGGCGATATCGCTTGGACTGGCTGCTGCGGTG
Organism: Betaproteobacteria bacterium; assembly: GCA_016189945.1. Lineage (GTDB taxonomy): Bacteria > Pseudomonadota > Gammaproteobacteria > Burkholderiales > SG8-39 > JACQTO01. The sequence continues at coordinate 118 of JACPRN010000100.1, read as the reverse complement.
GTAAACGCTCATCCTTACGGCACGGGATGGGGCGGCGGTTACGGAACGGGCATGATGGGTCCGGGAATGATGGGCGGATACGGACCGGGCGGCGGTTACGGAACGGGCATGATGGGTC
>JACPRN010000099.1 GCA_016189945.1 Betaproteobacteria bacterium | reverse complement strand
TCGTCGGGCAGCTCGACAATTCTATGGCCGCGGCGCGCGAGTTCTTCCAGCGTCGCCTGCGGCCACTCGTGCTCGAAGTTGACCTCCATCCCCTGCACGACGCGAAAGCGCGGGCCGTCGATCGCGGCCTGCGCGTTCTGGCCGTAGTCGGCCATGCGCACCATGACCTGCATGTGTCCCTGCGGCTGCATGGTTCCGCCCATGACGCCGAGCGTCATTACCGGTTTCCCCCCGCGCGTGACGAACGCCGGGATGATGGTGTGGTAGGGGCGCTTGCGCGGGGCGACCTGGTTCGGGTGCCCCGGCGTCAGATTCAGACCTGACCCCCTGTTTTGCAGACTGATGCCGGTCCCGGGCACGACCACGCCTGAGCCGAATCCCATGAAATTCGACTGGATCATGGACACCATCATGCCGCTCGCGTCGGCCGCGGTGAGATAAACGGTGCCGCCCTTCGGGGGTGATCCGTGGCCGAAATCCTGCGCGTGCTTCATGTCGATGCGCCGCGAGCGCAGCCTCAAGTACTCGGGGTCAAGCAGTTGCGACGCGGCGACGTCCATCGCTGCGGGATCGGCGACGAATCGGCGCGCATCGGCAAAAGCGAGCTTGAGCGCCTCGATCTGCAGGTGCAGGCTGTCGGGCGAATCGACCGGGTGGCTTCCCAGGTCGAAATGCGAGAGCATTCCGAGGGCCATCAGGCACACGATGCCCTGGCCGTTGGGCGGAATCTCGTGCACCTCGCAGCCGCGGTAGTCCTGTGAAATGGTGCCGACCCAGTCGGCCGAGTGCGCGGCGAGGTCCGCGCGCGTCATCGCCCCGCCGCAGGCTCTGGCGTGGGCCTCGAGTTTTTCCGCCAGCTCGCCGCGATAGAAAGCCTCTCCCTTGCTCGCGGCGACCAGCTCGAGCGAGTGCGCGAGCGCCGGATGGCGAAAGATCTCGCCTGCGCGCGGGGCGCGGCCCGCAGGCATGAAGGCGTGCGCGAACCCGGGCTGGTCGCGCAGCTCCGCTGTCTGCCGGTCCCAGCGCCAGGCGATGAAAGGCGAAACGGGAAAGCCGTTGTGCGCGTAGTCGATTGCCGGCGCAAAGAGCCGTTCGAACGGCAGCTTGCCGAAGCGCTGCGAAAGCTCCACCCACGCGGAGACTGCGCCGGGGACCGATACGCTGTTCCAGCCGCGCACCGGGATCGATTTCTGGCCGGCAAAGTACTCCGGCGTCCAGGCCGCGGGCGAGCGCCCCGAAGCATTCAGGCCGTGCAGCTCCGCGCCGTCCCAGACGATGGCGAAGGCGTCGCTGCCCAGGCCGTTGGAGATCGGCTCGACCACCGTGAGCGTGATCGCGGCGGCGAGCGCTGCATCGACCGCGTTGCCGCCCGCGAGCAGCATGCGCAGTCCGGCCTGTGCCGCGAGCGGCTGCGAGGTCGAGACCACGTTGCGGGCGAGCGTCGGGCGCCGGCGCGTGGGATACGGGTTGGTCCAGGCAAGGCGGGCATCGTCGGTGGCTTGGTTCATGGCTTTTCCAGGTCGCGCCGGGCGTGTTCACCCGGGATAAAGCGCTTTATCGGGAAGGACACATGGTAGCAAATGTCAGCGCTTGGAAGCGGCTGATCGCTACGCCTTCGCCGCGGCGGCAAGCGCGTTGTCGATGTCCCAGAGGATATCGTCGAGGGTTTCCAATCCCACCGACATGCGGATCATGTCGGGGGTGACGCCGGCCTTCTTCTGCTCCTCTTCGGACATCTGCCGGTGCGTGGTCGAGGCCGGATGGATGATGAGGGTCTTCGCATCGCCGATGTTGGCGAGGTGGCTCATGAAGGTGGCCGCCTCGATGAATTTTTCCCCCGCCGCCTTTTCGCTCGCTTCGCTGTTCGCTCGGCCCCTGACGCCGAAGTTGAGCAGCCCGCTTGCCCCCTTGGGCATGTACTTGCTTGCCAGGGCGAAATACTTGTTTCCCGGCAGTCCGGGATAGTTCACCCACGCGACCTGCGGGTGCGAGGCGAGGTGGCGCGCCACGCCGAGCGCATTGGCGCAGTGGCGCTCCATGCGCACGGGAAGCGTCTCCAGCCCCTGCAAGAGCAGCCAGGAATTCAGCGGCGAGATCGCCGGGCCGAAGGTGCGCAGGATCTCCATTCGAGCCCGCATGGTGTAGCCGAAGTCGCCGAACGTCTCGAAGAAGCGCACGCCGTGATAGCCGCGCGAGGGCTCGTGCATGCCGGGAAACTTGGCGCGCACTTTCTCGTCTCCCCAGGGAAATCTTCCCGATTCGACGATCACCCCGCCCATGGTCGTTCCGTGGCCGCCGATGTACTTGGTCGCCGAATGCACGACGATGTCCGCGCCCCATTCGAACGGGCGGCACAGGTAGGGGGAGGCGACCGTGTTGTCGATCATGAGCGGAATTCCGGCCTCGTGCGCGACGGCCGCGATCGCCTCGATGTCGACCATGTTGATGAGCGGATTGCCGAGCGTCTCGGCGTAAACGAGCCTGGTGCGCTCGTTGATCGCGCGGCGGAAGTTCTCCGGGTCCTCCGGGTCGACGAAAGTGGTTTCGATGCCGAGCTTGCGCAAGTTCACTTCGAGCAGCGTGTAAGTGCCGCCGTAGAGCGTGGAGGCGGAGACGATGTGGTCGCCCGATTCGACCAGGGTCAGGATCGCGGTCATCTCGGCCGCCTGGCCGGTTGCGGCGGCGAGCGCCGCGCGGCCGTTCTCGAGCGCCGCCATCCGTTCCTCGAACACCGCGGTGGTCGGGTTCGAGAGCCGCGTGTAGACATTGCCGAAAGTCTGCAGGTTGAACAGGCTCGCCGCGTGCTCGGCGGAATCGAACACGTAGGAAGTGGTCTGGTAGATCGGCACGGCGCGCGCGCCGGTGGCGGCGTCGGGGATCTGGCCGGCGTGCAGGGCGAGGGTTTCGATTCCGAATTTGCGGTCAGGCATGGGGGAAATTCAACCTCATGAGGAGTCTAGGTGCGCCGGGGGCGCCGGACGCGATATGGCGCGCGCGGCTGCCGGGCTGACGGGGCGAACGGCGAAACGATGCGCAGCGCTCCTTCGATTTTCTGCCCGTGGTGCAGGTCTTCCGAGTAAAGCGTTATCGCGCCGGCAGCAAGGGCGGTCGCCACGATCTGGCTGTGGAAAAAACCGAAGCCGAAGCGCTCGCGGATGCGAAAAGCCTCGATCACGATCGAGGGGGTCACCACGACCACCTCGCATCGCGCAGCAAGCTCGCTGGTTCGCTTGCGCGCTTCGGAGACCGGCATGCCGAATTTGCGCAGGACGATGTTGGCGAACTCGGAAAGCACCTGCGTGCTGATCACCGCGCCGGGATCATCCGCAAGTGCCCGAGCGCGTTCCTGCTTTACCGGATCGGTCGCAGAAAACGCGTAGATGAGAACGTTCGAGTCGAGAAAGATACGCTGAACGTCGCCCATCGTGCGCACCGGTTCAGCGGGCGTTCGCCTCGTCGCGGTCGAACTGGAATCCCCGTGTGTCGAGGGTGGCGGCGCTCCATTGGATCTCCTTGCGGCGGGAGGACTCGAGTCGCTCGAATTCCGCCATCGAGAGAACTACGGCTACCGGCCGGCCGCGGCGCGTGAGGCGTGCGCGGCCGGTGCGCTCGACTTCATGGATGATCGCGGGCAGGTCCTGCTTGGCCTGGGCGATCGAGTAATGCTTTTCCATGGCGTCTCCGGGATGGCCATAAACATGGCTATCTTAGATCGGCGACGCAGGCCGCGCAAGTTACGAACAGAAGATACTGGATCAAGCCTTTCCCTGTTCGTCCTTCGCGCCGCGGCGGTAGATGACGTGATAGACGAGCGCCACCAGAACGCTCCCACCCACGATATTGCCCGCGATCACTACGCCGAGGTTGCGCAGCATGTGCGCGGTGTCGATCGCCGCCGCTCCGGGCAGCGCGAGGGGCGCTGCGGCCTGCTGCAGCATCGCGAGCGGGAGAAAGTACATGTTGGCGACGCTGTGCTCGAAGCCCGCGGCGACAAAGGCCGAGATCGGAAACACGATGGCGATCGCCTTGTCGGTGACGCTGCGGCCGGCGAAGGCCATCCACACCGCCATGCAGACCAGGATGTTGCACAGCACGCCGCGAAAGAAAGCCTCGGGCAGGGTCAGCGACACCTTGGCCGCCGCGATCTTCACCGCCTGCGCGGCGACCGCGCCGCCGTTCATGTCGAGGTGGCCCGAGAGATATACGAGCAGCGCAAGCCCCGCGGCGCCGGCAAAATTCGACAGGCACACGATGACCCAGTTGCGCAGCACGTCCGCGGTGGTGAGCTTGCCTTCGGCCCAGGCCATCGCGAGCAGGTTGTTGCCGGTGAACAGTTCGGCGCCGGCGACGATCACGAGCAGCAGTCCGAGCGAAAACGCCAGGCCTCCGATCACGCGCTCGGCGGCGAAGCCGAGGGAAGCGTCGCTTGTGACCAGGGTGAAGTAAAGCGACCCCAGGCCGATGAACGCCCCGGCGAGGATGCCGAGCATCACCTGCGAGAGCAGCGGAAAGCGCGCTTTGGCGACGCCGACGCTTTCCACGCGCGCTGCGATCTCGCGCGGCGAGTAGGCATCGAAGCCGTAGAGCTCGTTCATGCGCGAGGTGCGGCGCGACGGCAGGGGCAACCACCTCCGGCGCAGCCGGCGCCCGACATCTTGTCCGGCAAGCCTCGATTCAATACGCCAGCCATTGCGGCCGCTTGGCGGAGACGATGCGCGTGTTCACGCCGACCCAGTTCAGGCCGCCGAACAGGCGCGCGTGCTCGATCTTCACGCAGCGGTCGACCACCGCCTGGAGCCCTGCGGCTTCGGCTTTCTTCGCCGCCTCGATGTTCTTGACGCCGATCTGCTGCCAGAGCACGCGGGCACCGATCGCGATCGCCTGGTCGCAGATCGGCGCGATGTCTTCGCTGCGGCGAAAGCAGTCGACGATGTCGATTTTCAGGCCGCAGCCTTGCGCCGCTTCGGGGAGCGACCGGTAGCACCTCTGTCCCAGAATCTCGCCGTGGCGAGGGTTGACCGGAATGATGGTGTAGCCGTGCTCCATCATGTACTTGGCGGCGAAGAAGCTGGGCCGATACCATTCCGCTGACAATCCGACCACGGCGATGACCCTGCTTGTTCCAAGGATGCTGCGAAGCGATTGAATGTCGTCGACCATCGGGGTGTCCTAGGGTAAACGCCGATCCCAGGCGCCATTCTAGCGGAACGCGGCCTTCCGACGCGGCGGGCGAGGTAAACAGCTCGACGCCCAAAAAAATCCCTAAGTTTGATGGGGTATTGTCAACTTGCAGTGAATGGATAATTTCATCGGTATCAGGAACGATTTGCATTCTCCTACGACTAATAGGGACTAGGGCAGCGGTCGCGGTTCGCGCGGTGCGGATAAGACCCTTAACCTTTTTTGACCGTTAATTCAGGAGAGATGCGATGAAAAGCAAATTGGCAATTCTGTTGTTGGCCGCGATGGCGCTGTTTGCGGGGGTTTCCTTCGCCGCGGAACCGATGAGCGGCGATACGTCCAGCGACGCCTTCTGGTACAGGAGCACTGGCGGCGTTCCCTGCTGCGATTAAGCAGTCGCAGGAAGAATATAGCCCCACCTAGTGTGGGGCTTTTTTTCGGCCGCCGGTTCGCTGGGATCACGTGTCCGGCGTCTCGCTATTTGGCGCCCGCGGCGGACGGCGCGTAGGCCTCCAGCCAGTCATCCCAGTAGGGTGTCGGGCCATATTTCTTTTCCAGAAACTCAACCAGCGCCCGCACCTTCGCCGAAAGGTGCTTGCGGCTCGGATAGACCGCGTAGATGGTGCGCGCGGTGGTCTGATACTCCGTCAGCACCGCTTTCAGCCGCCCGCTTTTCAGGTCCTCGCCGACGATGAAGGTCGGTATGAGCATGATCCCGGAGCCGCCGACGATCGCGGCGCGAAGCAGGTCGCCGCTGTTGGAGCGCACGCGCCCGCCGACTCTGACCACGTAGCGCCGGCCGCGCGGGGAGACGAAATCCCACCGATCCTCCATCGCCGACATGCTGTAGCTCAGGCAGTTGTGGCGCGCCAGATCGTCGGGGGTCTTCGGGTCCCCGTGGGCGGAAAAATAGGCCGGCGAACCGCACACCACCATCCGGCACGGTGCCAGGGGCCGCGCGATCAGGCTCGACTCGGGCAGCTTGGCCGTGATGCGGATGGTGAGGTCGTACCCCTCCTCGATCGGATCGACGTAGCGGTCGCTGAGCGAAATGTCGATGTTCAGCTCGGGGTAGAGGGCGAGAAATTCGGCGATGTAGGTCGCGACGTGAAATGTGGCGAAGCTGGTGGGCGCGTTCACGCGCAGCGTTCCGCGCGGCTCCGATGTGCTGGAACGCGCGCTCTGCTCGGCAGCTTCCAGATCGGCCAGGATCTGCACCGCGCGCTCGTGGAACGCCGCGCCCGCCTCGGTGAGGCTGAGGCTTCTCGTAGTGCGGTTGATCAGGCGCGTCTGCAGCCGGTCTTCGAGCTGCATCACGTGCTTGCTCACCATCGCGCGCGAGAGTTTGAGCTTCGCCGCCGCGCCGGCAAAGCTTCCGCCTTCGACCACGGCGCAGAAAACCCTCAGTCCCTGAAGCGAATCCATCGACGGCTCGCCGTTCGCGTCGGTCGATCGCCCTTGCCGGGGCATCCCCGGGCGCGGAGGGCGAACCGACGCGAAACGCTCCTCCCCTAGGCGCCGATGATACGGAAGCGACCCGCGTTAGTCGAGAACCGGGCCGGCCGCGCGCCCCGGCGGCATGGGGTATATTTGCACCCCTTTGCGTTGAACAGGAGGCACCATGATCGTCGAGGAGCGAATCTACCAACTGAAGATCGGGAAGGCGGCGGAGTATCTCAAGGTCTACGAACAGGAAGGAATGGCCATCCAGCGGCCGATTCTCGGCAACCTCCTCGGCTATTACTCGACCGAGATCGGCGCCCTGAACGTGGTGGTGCACTTGTGGGGCTATGAGGACCTGGCCGAGCGGGCGCGCCGCCGCGCCCAGCTTCAGGCCGATGCGAGCTGGCGCGCGTTCCTGCCCAAGCTCGCCGCGCTGATCGAGCGCCAGGAGAATCGGATCCTGGTTCCGGCGCCTTTCTTCGAGCCGACGCTGCGCGCCATGCTGGCCGCCGCGCCGAAGTGAGGATTGCCGCGGTGACTGCCCCGCGTACCGGCGCCCGGTTGCTGGTCGACGCGCTCAAGGTGCACGATGTCGACACGGCCTTCTGCGTTCCGGGGGAAAGCTATCTCGCGGTGCTGGATGCGCTCTACGACGCGCGCGAAGCGATCCGGCTCGTCGTCTGCCGCCAGGACGGCGGCGCCTCCTACATGGCCGAGGCCTACGGCAAGGTGACCGGGCAGCCCGGCGTCTGCTTCGTCACGCGCGGTCCGGGGGCGACCAACGCCTCGATCGGCCTGCACACGGCGGCGCAGGATTCGACGCCGATGGTTCTGTTCGTCGGCCAGGTCGGCGGCGGCTTCGTCGAGCGCGAAGCGTTTCAGGAAATCGACTACCGGCGCATGTTCGGCGGCATGGTGAAGTGGGTGGCGAGCATCGATCGCGCCGAGCGCGTGCCCGAGTTCGTGAGCCACGCATTTCACCTGGCGATGTCGGGGCGCCCGGGCCCCGTCGTTCTCGCGCTCCCCGAGGACATGCTGCGCTCCAAGGCGTCGGCTGCCGACACGCGCCGCTATGACGTGGTGCAGGCAAGTCCTTCCGCCTCCGACATGGAGCGGCTGCGCGCGCTGGTGCAGGCGGCCGAGCGCCCGCTCATGATTCTCGGGGGCACGGTGTGGACGCGCGAGGCCTGCGCCGACATCGAGCGCTTCGCCATATCGGCGGGGCTGCCGGTCGCCTGCGGGTTCCGCCATCAGGACCTGTTCGACAACCGGCATGACCTCTACGCCGGCGACGCGGGCATCGGCATCAATCCGGAGCTCGCGCAGGCGATTCGCGATGCCGACGTGCTGCTCGCCGTCGGCGAGCGGCTCGGCGAGATGACCACCAGCGGCTACACGCTCATCGAGTCGCCCTGCCCGAAGCAAGTGCTGATTCACGTTCATTCCGGGGCCGAGGAACTGGGCCGCGTCTATCAGGGCGAGCTGCTCGTCAATTCGGGCATGCCCCAGTTTGCCGCCGCGGCTCGGGCGCTCAGGATCGATGGCGGCCGCTGGAGCGCCTGGCGGAAACGGCTGCGCGACAACTACCTCAAATGGCAGGAGCCGCAGCCCAATCCGGGGCCGGTGCAGATGGCGGAAATCGCGCTGTGGCTGCGCGAGCGGCTGCCCGCCGATTCGATCATCACCAACGGCGCGGGCAACTTCAGCGGCTGGATGCAGCGCTATCACCGCTATACGGGATTGCGCACGCAGGTCGCGCCCTACAGCGGTTCCATGGGCTACGGCGTGCCGGCGGGAATCGCAGCGAAGCTCGCGCACCCTGGACGCGTCGTCCTCGCGGTGGCGGGCGACGGCGATTTCCTCATGAATGGCCAGGAGCTGGCCACCGCCGTGCAGTACGGCGCGGCGGTGATCTTCATGGTGGTGAACAACGGCATGTACGGCACCATCCGCATGCACCAGGAGCGCGAGTACCCGGGGCGCATCCACGGCACGGCGCTCTCCAATCCGGATTTCGCGGCGCTCGCGCGCGCCTACGGGGCGCACGGCGAGACAGTCGAGGAAACCGCGCAGTTCGCACCCGCTTTCGAGCGCTCGCTCGCCGCGGGCAAACCGGCGCTCGTCGAGGTGCGCATCGATCCGCAGGCGATCAGCACCACCACGACGCTCGATGCCATCAGGGCGCGCGCGCAGAAGGGGGCGTAGGCGCTTGGCGGGCGAGTGTTGACGTAGGGGAGCGAGCGAAGGTGGTGAGGTTTGCTCTTCATAAGTCTCATCGTTGTGCAGTGCAATTACTTGCAATTGCGCTGCACAACGATGAGATGGACAACAGCAAAACCAGCATCGATGGTACCGACTTGTTCGAGTTGCGAATAGTTCGCTTGGTGTTCAATGGATTCAATCAATGAAGGAACAAACGATGACAACGACCAAATACGGATTTGGCAAGACGGTGAAGACCTCCTTCGACGCTGCGATCGCGAAGGTGACCGAAGAACTGCAAAAGGAAGGCTTCGGCGTGCTCACCGAAATCGACGTGTCGGCCACCCTGAAGAAGAAGATTGGCAAGGACATTCCGCCCTACCGCATCCTCGGTGCGTGCAATCCCAATTATGCGAGCAAGGCGATCGATGCCGAGCCTTCCATCGGCCTGCTTTTGCCGTGCAACGTGGTCGTGCGCCAGGACCCGGCAGGCGCGGTGCGCGTGGAGTTCATGGACCCGATCGCGGTGCTGCAATTGGTCGACAGCGCGGAAGTCGCGCCGATCGCGCGCGAAGTCAGGCAGCGCCTCGAGCGCGTGCTGCAGGCGGTCTGACTAGGTTCGGCGCTCGCCAAAAAGCGCATCGCCCCATTTCTGGCGCACCTGGGCCAGGATTTCTGGGGTGGTCTTGGTCGTCTTGGGGAATTGGTCCCGCCACGCCCAGGGGCGGCAGGCGTCGATGAGCGCGGTCGAACAGGTGTAGTTCCCGATCTTTCTTTTTTCGGGCTCGAGCCGCGGGTCCGAGGCGAGCGACAGGCGATTGTCGAGGAAGTCGATTTGGCTCTTGGGGTCGCAGCGGGTGCCGATCGCCCACAGCACTTCGCTCATGTTGGTCGGATCGATGTCGTCGTCCACGACGACGACGAAGCGCCCGGCAACGGTTGCGCCCCGGTAGGTCCCCGCCGCTATCAAGGCCGCCTGCTTGACGTGGCCCGGGTACATCTGCTTGAGCGAGACTACGATCATGGTTCGCCTTCTCGCCTGGGGGACGAAGGAAACCCCCTTCACGCCGGCAATCTGGCGGTCGAATTCGGCCCACAACTGCGCCGAGTAATCGACGGCCTGGATGATGTTGTCGTCGTGCGTGGCGACCAGCATCGGCACCCCGAACTGGATCGGGTCGTTCCTGTGCAGGATGGCCTTGATTTTCACCACCGGGTGCGGGGTCCTGACGCCGGCGTAATAGCCCTCCCATTCGCCGAACGGGCCTTCGGGCGCGCTTTCTGCCTGCGGCGGCGGCATTTCGCCTTCGAGGACGATTTCCGCATCGGCCGGAACGGGCAGATCGACGGTCTGCCCTTTGAGCACCTCGACGGGTCTGTTTTTCAATCCGCCGGTCCAGGCGTATTCATCCAGTTCGATGGGGACCGGCGATATGGCGGAAATCCACAGATACGGCGCCTGTCCCAACACCATGGCGATGGGACAGCTTTGGCCCCGGTCCCAGTACTTTTTCGCGATCACCGCGCCGTGATGGCCGGGCACGCAATGGAAGGTCACCGTGTTGCGGTCGACGACCTGCGAGCGGTAGGCGCCGATGTTGACCCAGCCGCTGTCGGGATCCTTTTGGATGAACATGCAGCCGGTGCCTATGTAGCGCCCGCCATCCAGTTCGTGCCATTTGGGGATGGGAAACTTGAGCACGTCGACGTCATCGCCGAGCAGGACGTTCTCCCTTACCGGGCCGGTGTTCACGGTCTTTGGCGGAATGGGTTTGATGGCGGCGAGCTTGTCCTTCCACGCTCTGATGAGCGCGATCCCCTTCAATTCCAGGGGCAGGCCCATCGCCAGGGCGACGCGGCTTGAGGACGAAAACGGATTGGCGGCAATGCGGTACCCGGGCGGATACCCCGGCACCTTGTCGAACACCAAGAGCGGGGATTCGGGGCGGGTGAGCGACAGTTCCGCGATGCGCCCCATTTCCACGTCCCAATGCGCCCCTTCGATGAACCGGCATTCGCCCATTTCGCGCGCTTTGGCTATGAAATCCCTCAAATCGTCGCTCACCGTAGGTTCCCTGTGTCTTGGTAAATGAATGCCGCCGGCAGGCGGCCCGATTTGGAAGGGGTCGGGTTCGATTCATGGTCGCGCAAGGGCGTGTTCCGACTGCCATTGACAACAAATCGAACCCGACCCCTTCTCAGTTGGCTCGGATCTGCAGCTCGCGCAACAGCTTTGGCCACTTGGCCAGGTCGGCCTTGAGCACCGCGGCCAATTCATCGGGAGTCGTCGGCGCAGCCACCACGCCGCGTTTGCCGAGCGCCGCTCTCATTTCATCGGCCTTGAGCACGGCGTTCGCCTCGCTGCTCAGCTTGTCGACGACCGCGCGCGGCGTGCCGTCAGGCGCGAACAGCCCCGTCCAGGGATCGACTTCGAACCCCGGCAGCCCCGATTCGGCTAGGGTCGGTATATCGGGCGCAAGCGCTATGCGCTTGGCGCTCGTGACTGCGAGGCCGCGCAGTTTGCCGGCGCGAACGTGCGGCAGGAGCGGCCCGACCGACATCGTTCCCACCGTCACGTCGGCGGCCAGAAGCGCGGCGATCGCCGGTGCCGCGCCCTTGTAGGGCACCAGAACGATATTGGTCCCGGTCTGCGCCTTGAACATTTCGGTGGCCACGCGGAACACCGGCGCGCCCGAGGCGTAGAAGAGTTCGCCGGGCTTCGCCTTGGCGAGCGCGATCAGCTCCTTGATCGAACTGGCCGGCAGCGAAGGATGCACGGCGATCATCAGGGGCGTGGAAGAAATGCGCGTGATGGGCGCGAAATCGGCCACCGGATCGTAGGGGAGCTTCGCGTACAGGCCGACGTTCAGGACCATCTGGCCGTCGGTTCCGACCAGGATCGTGTAGCCGTCGGGGGGCGCTTTGGCCACGTATTCGGAGGCGATGAAGCCATCGGCGCCGGGTCTGTTTTCAACGATGATCGGCTGGCCCAGGCGCTCGGAGAGCTTCGGACCGATCATGCGCGCGAGCGTATCGGTGCCGCCGCCGGGCGCATTGCCGGTGACGAACCGTATCGGCTTCGACGGAAACGCCTGCGCCGCGCAATCGCCGGCGGCGATTGCCAGCGCCGCTGCCACTACCAGGCCAAAGGTGGTTTTGAATGACGATTTCATTGGTCTTCCTCCGCAACGCGCGATTCTACTATCTCGAAGGGCAGGCGGCTCTAGCGTTTGCTCTCGGGCGCCTCCAGCGAGATCCTGTACTGCTCGATGACCGGCTTCCAGCGCTCGATCTCCTGGCGGCGGAAGGCGTTGAACTCCTCGGGCGTATTGGCGACCACTTCCATGACCTGCCGGGAGAGTATCTCGATCGCGGCGGGTTGTCGCAGCGCCGCGATCACTTCCCTGCTGATCGCTTCGAGCAAGGGCTTGGGCGTCTTGATCGGCGCGACCACGCCGATCCAGGCGCTGCCCACCACGCCCGGGAACCCCTGTTCGACCAGGGTCGAAACCTCGGGCAACTGGCCGATGCGTTTTGCCGAAGAAACCCCGAGTCCCAGCACCTTGCCGGCCTTGACCTGACCCACCATGTTCACCGCCGGGAAGCAGCCGACGTGCACGTCGCCGCTGATGATCGCGGTGATGGCCGCGGTCGCCCCCGGATAGAGGATCGGCTCGAGTCGCGTGCCGCTGCGGGCCATGAGCATCGCCATCACCAGATGCGCGGTCCCGCCGACTGCGCTCAAGGCATAGTTGTATTTGCCCGGCTGCTTCTTGAATTCGGCGAACAGTTCGCGCACGTCGGCGACGCGCAGCGCCGGGCTGGCCACCAGCACGCAAGGCTGGTGCACGGCAAGCGTGATCGGCGCCAGATCGCGAAACGGGTCATAGGGCATCTTCTTGTACAGCGCGACGTTGATCGCGAGCGGCCCGGGAATGCTCACGCCGATCGTGTGCCCGTCGGGATCGGCCCGCGCGATCTCGGCAGTGCCGATCATGCCGCCCGCGCCGGTTCGCGTCTCGACGATGAAGGGCTTGCCCAGGCGCTTTTGCAGGCCCTCGGCGATGACGCGCCCGACGACGTCGGTCGAGGTGCCGGCTGCGAACGGGTTGATGATCCTGACCGTCTTTTGCGGCCATTCCTGGGCGAGGGCGGAACCAGCCGCGGCGAACAGCCAGGCGAGGGCGAGCGTTGTCGCGCATTTCTGCATGATGTCGAATCCTCCTCTTTCGGGAATCGCTAACCGCGATACAGCCGCGAACCGGCAATTCGAGCGCCTTCGGCGAGCGACTTGAACTTGGCCCAGACGATGCTCGGGTGAATTTCGTCCGCGGTGGCCGAGCTCGCGAAGCCGCAGTCGGCGCTGGCGATGACGTTCTCGCGCCCGACGACGCTCGCATAGCGCTCGATGCGATCGGCGATGAGCTCCGGGTGCTCGACCAGGACCGTGGACTGGGTGATTACTCCCGGAATGAGGACTTTGCCTTCAGGCAGCTTCGCCTTTTCCCATAGCCGCCATTCGTGCTCGTGGCGCGGATTGGCCGCCTCGAACGAGTACCCGCCGGCTTCGACCTTGAGCATCAGATCGATGTAGTGCTCGAGCGGCATGTCGTGCACGCGCGGACCCATGTTGATGCCGTGGCAGGTGTGGTAGCGAACCCGCTCGGGCGAAATGCCGCGCAACGAATGATTCAGGGCTGCGATGCGCACCTGCGCCCATTTGCGCCAGTCCTCAAGGCGCATGTCGGGCGCGCGCATGTAGTGAAGCAGTATCCCCGGATCGTCGATCTGCACCAGGAAACCGGCCTCGACGATCGCCTGGTATTCCTCGCGCATCGCCTCGGCGATGGCGTACAGGAACTCTTCCTCGGAGGCGTAGTAGGCGTTGCGCTGAAATGCGGCGAGCATGGCCGGCGAAACCGAGGGCAGAAACGCCTCGGCGTATCGTCCTTCGGGCAGCGCCGCCTTGAGGGTCTCAATGTCGGCGCGGATCTGCGCCTGCCCCTGGTAGGTGATCGGACCGGTGCATAGCATGCGCAGGCGTTTGTCCTCGCTCCCGCGCGCAGCCAGCGCGTAGAATTCCGGAAAGGCGTTGGTTTCGCGGGTTCCGGCCCACTGCGACTTGCCGCTCGTGGCGGCGCGCTCGAAGCCGGCGAGGCGCTCGTTGGCGTAGTTGATGAATCCGGGCTTGCCCATTTCGCCGTCGTTGACGATGTCCAGGCCGTGCGCGATCTGCTTGCCGACCACGTCCCGCACCGCCTGCCGCACCAACGCGGCGCGCGCCCCTTCGTCGTGGGGCTCGCCCCTTTCCACCGCGCGCATGAGCGGGACCAGCTCCGAGGGGCGCGGCAGACTGCCGACGTGCGTGGTCAAAATTCGATCCGTGCTGCGTTTCATCCCGCCTGCGCTCCCCTGGTGGTTTTGCCGCCGTGATTGTGCAGACCTCCGCGGCCGCGGTCAACCTCGCGAAGAACCAGGCGGATGTTGGACGAAATTATTCGCGCTGAGCTGTTACACCTCGAGACGCCTGCGAGGGCTGCCTCCAAGGTCACCCCGAAGGGTGAGATCTAACGTCCACGCCCACCGGCGCGCGGCTGCGATGTGCGCCAGTGGCGCGGCGTGTCCCGCGCGCCCGAGTGGGGCGTGCAGTTAGCCGCGGACACGAGTTACAACCCCAGGTTGCGCCTTGGATATTGCCTCGCGTACTTCGGGCATCAAGGGGCGGAGCACCGCCACATCGTTGCTCGGCGCTTCGATCAGGACGACAGCAATCTTGAGGCCGGAGAAGTTCTGCTGGTACTCGAGGTTGCGATCAACAGTGAGAAGAACCTCAAAGGCAGTTTCCGCAAGCCGGAGTAACGCGCCGTTCTTGACACCTGCCCATCGCGCTTCGCCAACGGTCTTGACGTCGTGACCGGGAAGGTCATTGCGTAGCGCTCGCGGGACGCACTCGTCAAGCAGCACGCGCATCGGCGATCAAGTGCGCCTTCGCCTGCTCCAAGGCGGCAATTGCTTGCTCCCGAGTGACCGTCGGAAAGTCGTCGAGGAATTCCTCAAGGGAGTGTCCTCCCTCAAGATAATCGATTAGTGCCTGAACGGGAACCCGCGTGCCAACGAAAACCGGGGTACCGCCCAGAATATCTGGATCAGAGTGAACGACCGATGGGCGCGTCATACCGTTGTCCCTCATCCAACCTCGGGTAATGATACTCCTTGTCCAATGCCACGGCTAACGTGTTGTTCTGCGGCGGGCCACGACGACGAAGGAAAGGGCACGATGCTGGCGGCCCGTCCGCAGCAACAAAGGGTTAAGCAGCAGCATTGAACCCGAGCTTCATGAGTGCCGCCCTTGTGGACAGAGCATCTTCTTCGAGACGCGGATCATCTCCGTGACCGGCAAGCACGACAACCTCGAAGTCACCAGGAGCAACGAACTTTGCCAAAGCGACGCGACACTGTTCCGCTGCTATCGTGGGATTCGACATGTGAACGGGCAACAAGATAAGTAGCTTCTTCGGAAAACGATGACAAATGAGGTCAAGCACCGCGCCTCGGATTTGTTTCGAGGTCCGCGACTCAACCTCGACTGCAATATTTCCTCCCACGGCACCGTCGATTCTGGCGGGTTGTCCCGCGCCATAGTCAACCTCAACCGGAGATCCGTACATCTCGTACGCATCGCCAGCCGCTTCCCGAAGGACGCGTTTCCCGAAGTCGTCGTGTCCGCCCATACTGCTGCTTAACTTGCAATGATCCAGATCGTGGAAAAGCCTATATCGGTATAGGGGTATATGCAAATCACCACCAGGATATGGCACCATCTGCCGCTATAGGGTCCTCAGCGGGTCACGATGCGGTGCACAATGCTCCAGCGTGCGGCGATCCAGAAACGTTTCCACCATTTCTGTTTCGCGCGCCAGATAGCGCCGGCTTGCTTCACGGGCGATTCGCAAGTCGGTCCCGTTCGTGCGCGCGAGGCAACGATGCCCGTTTCGCTTGCATTCTTTCGCTGACGCAGCACGCTTCGAACGGTGTACATTGCAATGGAAGAACGAACGATTGATCTTCGAGGCTGGAACAGAAAGGAAGGTGCGCGATTCATGAGTTTTGCCGCCGAATACCTGGCAAGCCTCGAGCGCTTCGCCGAGCGCTCGTCGGTTCCGCGGGTGCGCGCGCTGCATCTGCCGCCGCCCAGGGATTCCGACGTGTGCGACAACCGGGGCGAGTTTTGCGCGCTCGAGCTGGAGGACGGATCGCTCGGGCTTTCTTTTGTCCTGATGGAAAACACCCTCGAGCGGCTGCGCGCCAGGCGCGACGGGCTCGGGCTCGCGGGCTCTCACGCCCTGGCGCTCGCGCGCCGTTACGCAACAGACGAGGGCGAGGTCCGCGCGCTTGGCTTTGCCGCGGCCAACGCGCTCACCCGCTGTTTTTTCGATCGCGCCGAGTACCTGCCCGATGCGAGCGCGGATTCCATCGGCGCGCTCGATCCGCAGGCGGGAGAGCGCATCGGCATGATCGGGTTGTTCACGCCCATGCTCGCGCGGATCTTGCGCTCGGGCGCGGAGCTCGTCGTGGTGGAGCTGAAAGCGCAGCTCGCCGGTGAAAAGGAAGGCTATCGCGTCACGCTCGATCCCCGCGAGCTTGAGTCCTGCGCCAAGGTGGTGTCGACGAGCACGCTGCTCCTGAACGACACGCTCGATGCCATGCTCGCGCATTGCCGAGCCGCGCGCTGGTTCGCCATGGTGGGTCCGAGCGCGGGCTGCCTGCCCGATGCGCTGTTCGCGCGCGGGGTCACGCTGCTCGGAGGAAGCTGGGTGCTCGATCCCGAAGGCTTTCTCGACGCGCTCAGGCGAGGCGAACCGCACACCCGGTACACGCACAAGTTCGGCATCGCTGCGGCCGAATACCCCGGGTTCGAGCGGCTTCTGGCCAGAGTGTAGCGAGGCCGAAGCGACCCTGCGTCAAGCAGGGTGCGCTCGCCGCTGCCGCACCGCCTGCGCAAGCTGATCGAGCACGGCGACCGTCGTCTCCCAGCCGATGCAGCCGTCGGTGACGCTCTGGCCGTAGCGAAGGCCCTCGCGAGCGTTTGCGATCGCCTGCTTGCCCTCGGCGAGGTGGCTCTCCAGCATCACGCCGCAGATCGCCCGCGAGCCGAGCGCAATCTGCTCGGCAACGCTCGAGGCCACCTGCGGCTGGCGGCGATAGTCCTTGCCGCTGTTGCCGTGGCTGCAGTCCACCACCAGGCGCGGGCGCAGTCCGGCTGCAGCGAGCGCTGCGGCGGCACGGGCGACGCTCGCCGCGTCGTAGTTGGTCGCGGTTTCCGAACCGCGCAGGACGAGATGCCCGTAGGGGTTGCCGGTGGTGGTGATCACCATCGCTCTTCCGTCCATCGAGACGGTCGGAAACTTGTGCGGCTGCGCGGCGACGTGAATGGCGTCGATGGCCGTCTGCACGGCTCCGTTGGTCGCGTTCTTGAACCCGACCGGCGCCGAGAGCGCCGAGGCCATCTGCCGGTGCAGGGGACTCTCCACCGTGCGCGCGCCGATGCCGCCCCAGGTGAGCAGCTCGGCGTAGAACTGAGGCGTTACGAGGTCGAGGATCTCCGAGGCCGCAGGTACCTCGAGCCGCGCGCACTCGAGCAGGATGCGCCGGGCGTGGCGCAGCCCTTCGCC
>JACPRN010000104.1 GCA_016189945.1 Betaproteobacteria bacterium | reverse complement strand
GTTGAATGCCGCCCCGCTTGCGCGCAACGCACCGCCACCGGTAGAATGGCGTACAACATTGTTTAACGTCAATGCCTCATGATCAAGACCATCGCGAAAATTGGAAACTCTCAAGGGTTGATCTTCGACGCCGCGCTGCGTGAGCTGACCGGCTTGAAGGCCGGCGACGAAGTCAACGTGACCGTGCACGAGGGCGGTGCGATCGTCATCACGCCGATGCGGCCGGCGATCTCCGCAGCCGATGCTCGCGCCGCGGCCAAGGACTTGATCAGACGCAACGCCGAGTTGTTCAAGCGCCTTGCCTAAAGCCGCTCCGATCCACCTCGATGTCGAGGCGGTCCTCGGCATCCATGCGGAGGTGATCTCGGCGCACGGTGGAGGAGCCGGCATACGCGACCGGGCGCTGCTTGAGGCCGCGGTGGCGGCGCCGCAGGCGTCGTTTGCCGGCGAGCCGCTGATTTCGAAGACGATCGATATCGGGGCTGCCTATCTGTTCCATCTGTGCCGCAACCACTCGTTCGTGGACGGCAACAAGCGCACAGCCCTGGCGGCTTGCCTTGTGTTCCTGCAGGCAAACGGCGCGCTTCCCGATCCGGACCTTCCCGCTCGCGAGGTCGATGCCTGGGAGGCATTGGTGCTCGATGTAGCGGCCTCGCGCGAGGACCGTCCAGGCTTGACGAAACGCCTGAAGGCGCTGCTCCGTCGAAAGGCCAAGGGATGATATTCGCTGTCAGGCCCTCGCCCCGCCTCAGTGATGTCCCGCATGCGGAAGCATGTTGCGCACGCCCCCGCGCGGGTTCGGCACATCACCGCGGTAGCGCGGGATGAGGTGGATGTGCGCGTGCCAGACCGTCTGGCCGGCCGCCTCGCCGCAGTTGGCCCCTACGTTGAAGCCATCGGGCGAAAAGCGCGATTCGAGCACTGGGCGCGCTGCGCGCACCAGCGCGAAACACGCCGCATACTCCTCCGGATCGAGGTCCCAGAGGGTCGCGACATGCCGCCGCGGCACGATGAGCGCATGGCCTCTGGACACCGGGTGCGCGTCGAAGATGGCGAGCGCGTGCCGGTCCTCGAGGAGAATCTCGCGCTTCGGATGGCAAAATATGCAGTCTTCCATGGTTCGGTCCTGCAGGAGTCGTCGACTGATTTCGCTCGGACTGCCGATACTCTACGCCAGGCACTGGATTTGAGATGAATTGGATCATCGCTGCGCTGAAGGCGATGGCAAAGTTCGCCGTGCTTGCTTGCTTCGTGCTGGCGGCAGTCATCGGCCTGTTTGTCGCCTGGTGGATCGCGGTTTTCGCCGTATTGGGCCTGCTCGCCTATGTCGCCGTGCGCCGGTTCTTTGGCGCCCGGCCGCGCGCATCCGAAGGGTCGGTGGTGATCGAGGGCGAGTATTCGGTGCATGAGGAGAAGGAGCGCCCGCGGGCATTGGATTCGACGGATGGGCCTCCTGAGAAGGGCCCGAAAAACCGGCTAGACTGAGATCTTGGCGAACCTCCAAGGAACATGGGTATGGAACTCCTCAGCGTCAAAATCGACAAGCCCGAGGCGACCAATTTCATTCTCGGGCAAACGCACTTCATCAAGACCGTGGAAGACGTGCACGAGGCGCTCGTCGGCGCGGTGCCCGGGATCAAGTTCGGGCTGGCCTTTTGCGAGGCCTCGGGCAAGTGCCTGGTTCGGGTCTCGGGGACCGACCCGGCGATGGTCGAACTGGCGCAAAAGAACGCGCTTGCGCTTGGCGCGGGCCACACCTTCATCGTGTTTCTGGGCGACGGGTTCTTTCCGGTGAACGTCTTGAACGCGCTGAAAATGGTGCCGGAAGTGTGCCGCATCTTCTGCGCCACCGCCAATCCGACCGAAGTGGTGATCGCGCAGAGCGAGCAGGGGCGCGGCATCCTCGGCGTGGTGGACGGCTTTCCTCCCAAGGGGGTGGAGGCCGAGGCCGACGTCGCCTGGCGCAAGGGGCTGCTGCGGCAGATCGGCTACAAGCTCTGAGGGAGACCGGCGTTTCGCCTTGCTTTGCCGCGGCGCGCCGGATGCGACACGCCGTCCCGGGATAGGGTGGTAAACTGGCAGCGTTCCAAGCGCCCCGATTGGGGCGTTTTTTGCGCTGCGCTGGCGCTCCAAGTCACCTCGAAACGAATGCACGCTCCGATCCCGATAACCCGGCTCGACCAAGCGCGGGCTGCCGCCGGCGAATGCGTTCATTTCGGCTTTTGCACCGCCGTGTGCCCGACCTACATCTTGGACGGCGAGGAAAACGATTCGCCGCGCGGGCGCTTCGTCCTCATCAAGGAGATGCTCGCATCGAAAGCGCCGCCGCGGCGGGCGACTGTCGTTCATCTCGATCGCTGCCTGTCGTGCCTGTCGTGCGAGACGAGCTGCGGGGCGGGGGTCAATTACCGCGTTCTGATCGACATCGCCCGCGAGTACGTCGAATCAAGCCGCGTGAGATCGCTGCCCGATCGCCTCTTTCGCAGTGGCGTGGCGGCGCTGCTGACCAGCCCGCGAATGCTCCGGGGGTTGCGGATTCTCGGCAAGCCGCTCTCCGGATTGGTATGCGCGCTTCCTGGCCGGCTCGGCGCGCTCGGCCGGCTCGCCAATGCGCCGGGGCTGGCCGCGTTTTCGCCGCGCGGTGCACCGGTCTTGCCTGCGCCCTGCTCGCGCGAGGCGCCGTCGCCACAACTTCGCTCGGTGGCCCTGCTCGAGGGCTGCGCGCAGTCGGTCCTGGGCGCCGAAATCAATTGCGCCGCCAGGCGCGTGCTCGCGCGCGCGGGGGTGCGCGTGGTCGAGTCACGAGGGAATTTCTGCTGCGGGGCGATGAAGCTGCACCTGGGGTTTCGCGAGCAGGCGATCAAGCAGGCGGCGCGCTGCGTGCGCCACTGGGGCGAAATGCTCGCCGCAGGCGCAATCGATGCGATCGCCGTCACCA
Organism: Betaproteobacteria bacterium; assembly: GCA_016189945.1. Taxonomy (GTDB): domain Bacteria; phylum Pseudomonadota; class Gammaproteobacteria; order Burkholderiales; family SG8-39; genus JACQTO01. Next base: position 30,815 of record JACPRN010000104.1, on the reverse strand, counting down.
CCTCGGGTTGCGGCTCGGTCATTCGCCACTACGACGAGCTGTTTGCCGATGACGCGGAACTCGGCCAGGCGGCAGCCTCGGTTGCAAGAGCCGCGCGCGACATCAGCGTTATTCTCGCTGAGCTTCCCTTGCCGCTTGCGAACACCAACAGCGGAGCACTGGTCGCCTACCACGATGCCTGCTCCATGAAGCACGGCCAGAGGATCACGCGCGAGCCGCGGGCGCTGCTGCGCAAGATGGGCTATGTGGTCGCCGATATCGCCGAGGGCCACATCTGTTGCGGTTCCGCGGGCACCTACAACATCCTTCAGCCCGAGATGTCCGCGCGGCTGGGCCAAAGGAAGGCCGCGAACATCGAAGCGATCGCGCCCGATGTGATCGCTGCGGGCAACCTCGGTTGTCTCATCCAGATCTCGCGTTTTGCCGAATATCCGGTTGCGCACACGGTGCAGCTCGTCGATTGGGCGAGCGGCGGCCCCGCTCCGCGCGGGCTGGAGGGTTTTGTCCCGCGGCCGCTTGCGCAGGAAGCCAGCGCGGAGGTCCCGGCGGCGGAGGCAAACGGCGACAATTCGGCTTTCTGGTAGAGGAGCAGCGCGTGGCGAACGAAGAATCAATCCGGGCATTTGTTCAGGCGGTGAGCGGGGAACTCGGGTCCGAGGCGATCTCGACCGGCGAGGAGGTGCTCACGCGCTATGGCGAGCACACGCTCCCCGGACCGGACCTTCGCCCCGCCGCCGTGGCTTTTCCCGACTCGACGCAAGCGGTGCAAAAGCTGGTGCTGGCGGCCAACCGATACCGGGTTCCGCTCTATCCCATCAGCACCGGACAGAACATCGGCCTGGGCTCGCGATCGTCCGTGCGCGCCGGGCAGGTGGTGGTCGACCTCGGGCGCCGGATGTCGCGCGTGATCGAAGTGAACGAGGCCCTCGCCTACTGCGTAGTGGAGCCGGGCGTGACCTTTCAGGCGATGTACGACGAGCTGGTGAAGCGTAAGAGCAAGCTCATGATCTCGGCCACCGCCGGCCCGCCCCAGGGCTCTCTGCTCGGGAATGCCCTCGACAAGGGGGGCGGCAGCGGCGCCTATGCGGACCACTTTGGGACCCTGTGCGGCATGGAGGTGGTCCTCGGCTCGGGCGACGTCATTCGCACGGGCGACGGGAGCCTCGAGTCGGCCTCGCACTTGAACTGGCACGTCTCGAAGTACAGCTTCGGTCCCTATCTCGAGGGGCTGTTCACGCAATCGAACTACGGCATCGTCACGCGCGCGGGCATGTGGGTCATGCCCAGGCCCCCGCACATCGAATCGTTCTTCTTTACTTTTCCCGACGACACCGACCTGCACCAGATCGTCGATTTGATCCGCCCGTTGAAGCTTTCCAATTTCGTTCCCACGCAGATCCGCGCCACCAACGACCTCTACCTGATCGCGGCCGATTGCGTGCACCCGGAGTACGGCCAAAGCGGCGGCAAGAAGCAGATCACAGACGAGGCGCGCCGCGCGCTGCAGAAACGATATGGCCTCGGCTCGTGGACAGTTTCGGGCGCCTTTTACGGCGCAAGCCGCCAGGCGGTCCAGCCGCAGCTCGATCGGGTGATCGCCCATTTCACGCGCAGCGGCAAGGGCCGGTTCATCGCGCTCGAAGAGGCGAACGAGATTGCCCCGCTGCGCATTTCGATGAACTCCTACGAAGGGGTGCCGGGCGAAGGCGAGTTGAAAATGTTGCGCTGGCGCCCGGGGGGCGGAACAATCTGGTTCCTGCCGCGAACGCCGATGATCGGTTCGGTGGCGAACGAGTTTCACCTCGCATCGCGCGGGATCTGCCGCGATCATGGACTGGAGTACATGGTGTCGAACGTGTGTGGGCCGCGCTTTGCCCGCGGCGTGCACACGCTCGTCTATAATCGCGGCGATGCGGAGGAAACCGCGCGCGCGGACGCCTGCTATCGGGCGCTTGCCCTGGAGTTCGCCGGCAAGGGGGTTTTCGTCGGCCGTGCCCCGACCGCGTACCAGGGGTTTCATCAGGGGCAGCGCATGAGCGCTTTTGTGGAGGCCTGCGCCGCGATCAAGCGCGCGCTTGACCCCAACGGAATCATCGCTCCCGGAAAATACGGGATTGATTAGCCACTGCTCCGGAGGATTGGAATGAAGAAGTTGCTCGTTTTCGTTTTTGGCCTTGCCGCCTTTGTGTTTGGCGGGATGTCGTCCGCGCAGGATCAGTATCCGAGCAAGCCGGTCAAGCTCGTGGTCGGCTTCCCGCCGGGCGGCGGCAACGACATCCTCGCGCGCCTCGTGGGCGAGAAGCTGCAAACCGCCCTGGGGCAACCCTTTATCGTGGAGAACAAACCCGGCGCGAACGGCATCATCGCCATCGAGCAGGTCAAGCGCGCCGCCGCCGACGGCTACATGCTGCTGGTGGGCCCGAGCAGCGGCATGACGGTGAACCCCGCGCTCTACGCCGACCTCCCCTACGATCCGATCAAGGATTTTGCGCCGGTCAGCATGGTCGGCCTGTTTCCGCTGATCCTGACGGTGCACCCTTCGGTTGCAGCGAAGACGACCGCGGAGCTGATCGCGATCGCAAAGGCGAGCCCGGGCAGGATCAACTACAGCTCGGCGGCCACTTCGTTTCAATTGGCGACTGAAATGTTCGCCCAGCGCGCCGGAATCGCCCTCAACCACATTCCCTACAAAGGCAGCGCGCCGGCGGTCAACGCCGTGCTGTCGGGCGAGGTCGCATTGACCTTTGCCGACAGCGCCGCGGTCATGGCGCAGATCAAGGCCGGAAAGCTGCGCGCGATCGCGGTGTCGAGCGCCAAGCGCGTGCGCATCGTGCCCGAGCTGCCGACCATTGCCGAGTCCGGTGTCCCTGGCTACGAGATGGTGTTGTGGTCCGGGATTTTCGCGCCGGCCGGAACCTTGGGCGCTCTCACCACCCGGCTGCAAAAGGAAATCGCGCAAGTCGTGTTTCAGCCGGACCTGCGCGAGCGCATGATGAATCTGGGCGTGGAGCCCGTCGGCAGCACCGCGGCGGAATTGTCGGCGACCATGAAGGCGCAGATCAGCCAGTACAAACAGGTGGCGGCCAAGGGAAACATCAAGGCACAGTGAGTTTGGCGATACTGCCCTGACGCGCCGCTGGCCTTTCGCGCCCGGGGTGGCCCCTGGTTCCGGTTCGCTACTTGGCGGCAAGAGCAGCGAGCCCCGCTGCGGCGACCTGCTCGTCCTGGTGGGAAGCCACGCCGGAAACGCCGATGGCGCCGACGAACCTGCCGCTGACCGCGATCGGCAGACCGCCCTGGATGGGCGAGGCGTCGCCGAGCTTGAGCAGCGCATTGCGGCCGCCGGCTACGGCATCCTCGAGCAGCTTGGTCGAGCGCTTGAACTTCGCCGCCGTGCGCGCCTTGTCGATCGCCACCGCAACGCTGCCGAGCTGGGTGTCGTCCAGCCGTTCGAAATACACCAGGTCCCCGTGATAATCGACGATCGCGATGCACACCGGCCAGCCGTTTCTTCTCGCCTCGGCGGCCGAGGCGGCCGCCATCTTCCTCGCCGTGTCGATGCCGACGGGGTTGCCGAAGGGCATGGTTTGCAGGTTTTGCTGCGCCAGGGCCGAAAACGAAAGCAGCGCAAGGGCGCCGGCCAACACCGCTCGCAAGACGTGCTTCAGTGACATTGCTCCTCCTTCGCTCCGAGGCGTCGCTGGTGCAGCGACGCACGAAAGCAAACAGCCGCCGCCGCGCGCTTATTCCCTCGGCGCGCCCTTGCCGCATGCGCGTGCCGGCGGGACCCGCCGCGGGAAAGTTTCCGCGCGAGCGCTGCCGAACGGGCTGCTAAGATGGCGGTCAGACCGTTCGAGCAATGGGGCCTGACCCAACCCAGTTTCCGGAGTTGCCGATGAATGAAAAACGGCCCGAAAGACGCCACCATGCGGCGAAGGCGTACCTCAAGGAGTCGTTTCTGAACAGCTCGAGCGCGCGCGAGCTGCGCATCCTGGCCGAGTACCTGGAACCGAAGAGCCGCTTCGATCACTACCGCATCGACGACACCATCGTATTCATGGGTTCGGCGCGCATCCTCTCGCGCGAGCGCGCCGAGGCCGAGGTGCTCGCCGCCGAGCGCGGCGAGGGCGATCCGGAACACGCGCGCCGGCAGCTCGCGATGTCGCGCTACTACGAGGATGCGCGCGAACTCGCCCGCCGCTTCACCGAATGGTCCAAGCAGCTCCCTGACGAGGCGCAGCGATTCGTCGTGTGCACCGGCGGCGGCCCGGGCATCATGGAGGCGGCGAACCGCGGCGCATCGGAGGCCAAGGGGCTCAATATCGGGCTTACCATTTCGCTGCCGGTGCCGGAATTCGACAACCGCTACGTGACGCGCGAGCTGTCGTTTCACTTTCACTATTTTTTCATGCGCAAGTTCTGGTTCGCCTATCTCGCCAAGGCGTTGCTCGTCTTTCCGGGGGGCTTCGGCACGCTCGACGAGCTGTTCGAGATCATGACGCTGCGCCAGACGCACAAGATGCGCAAGCACCTGGCGGTCGTCCTGTTCGGCGCGCAGTACTGGGACGAGGTGATCAACTTCGAAGCGCTCGCGCACCACGGCACCATCGATCGGGGGGACCTGCAGCTTTTCCACCGCACCGACTCGGTCGACGAGGCGTTCAAGATCATCACCGAACACCTCACCGAATTCGCGCTGGCCGAGCGCGGTGCGATCCTGTGAGCTGACTCCGGTGCGAAATCCGGCGCTCGATCCCCGCTTGGGCGCCCCCCGGCGGCGCCGGGCGCGGGGCCTGGCCTGCGCGTTGCTCGCCGCGCTCTGGCTCGCGACGGCCTGGGCGCAGCCGGGAGGTCTTGCCCCGCAGGCGCTGCGCGCGCCCGATGTGCCCTACCAGCCCACCAACGTGGAGGTCGTTAAGGCGATGCTGAAGCTGGCCAAGGTACGCCGCGCCGACGTGGTCTACGACCTGGGCTGCGGGGACGGCCGAATCGTCATTGCCGCGGCGCGCGATCGGGGCGCACGCGGCGTGTGCGTCGACATCGACCCGCAGCGCATCGCCGAGGCGAGGGAGAATGCCCGCCGGGCCGGCGTCGCCGATCGGATCCGATTTCTCACCCAGGATCTGTTCCAGACCGATATCAGGGAAGCGACCGTGGTGATGCTTTTTCTCTGGCCCAAGGTCAATCTGGACCTGCGGCCCAAACTGCTCCGGGAGCTGAAGCCGGGGGCGCGCGTGGTTTCCCATATGCATGACATGGGTACCTGGCAGCCGCAGCAGACGGTGCGCATTGCGGCCACCGATCGCGAACGCACCATTTACCTGTGGACCATTCCGCGCAGGGCCAAGCAGGGGCGGAGCTAGGGTTTCTACTGATCCGCCGTGCCCGGCCCGCGAATCGCTTTCGGGTAAGCGGCAGCAAATTTGATCTAGGTTAAAGGCCCGCGCCGATTGCCGGGCAACATTGCGGTTCTCGCGGCACCGGCCGCAAGACCAAAATAAGTGCTCAGCGGACAGGGGTCTTTAGGGACGGGTCGATGAAAGAAGCCGAAGTACAAACTACAGCAGGCAGCGCGGCTGCGTCGCGCGCATGCACCTCGTGTGCGGTGCGCATGTCTTGCTTCGGACATGGCGCGGACGCGAGTGCTCTCGAACAGCTCGATCAGGCCGTCGCGCGGCGGTTCCGGGTGGAGGCCGGGGAGTATCTCTATCGCATCGGCGACCCGTTCAAGAGCCTGTATGCGATAAGCTCGGGCTGCCTGAGAAACACCATCCGCGACGAACGCGGCCGCGAGCAGGTGATGGGTTTTCACATGATGGGCGACGTCGTCGGGGTGGGCGGAATCGGCCCGCGGGCGTACATCTTCGATATGCGCGCGCTGGAAGCGAGCGAAGTGTGCGAAATTCCGTTCGACCAGCTCGAAGACCTCGCCGACCGAGCGCCGGCGCTGCGCGGCAACATCCTCAAGATTTTCGGGCGCTACCGCAATCGCGATGCACGCACCCTGTCGCTGCGCAGGACCGCCAGCCCCGAGGCCCGGCTCGCCGGCTTCCTGCTCGATTTGTCGCACCGGCTCGAAGCGCTGGGCCACGATCCGGCGAGCTTCAGGCTGCCGATGTCGCGCGCGGATCTCGCCAGCTATTTGGGCTTGAGCGCCGGTGCGCTCGGCAAGGCATTCGTGCAGATCGCGCAAAACGGCATCGCGAAGATGTCGCGTAAGACGATCGAGGTTTGCAGTCTGCAGGGCTTGCAGTCCCTCGCCGCGAGCAACGCCTAGGCAGGCCGCCCCGCGGCCTGGCGCATCTGCAGCCGGGCGGATTTCACGGGATTTCATGCCCTCGCATGCCGCGTTTGCTCGAACTGGGGTATCCTATCGGCGGGCTGCTACGCGCGAGCCTGCCATGAGCCACAAACACGAACAACTGATTCATTCCATCTTCCGCGACCCGATCAGCGCCAACATTCACTGGCGCGAAGTGGAGTCGCTCCTGCACCATTTGGGCGCCGAAACCGAATCGCTCTCCGGGGCGCGCCTGCGCGTGAAGCTCCACGGCCACGAGGATGTGCTGCACCGGCCGCATCACGGCAATACGCTCGACCGCTCGGGGGTCAAGATCCTGCGCGAATTTCTCGCGCGCGCCCGCGTCACGCCCTCGCTGTTCGAAGCGATGAAGGAAAAGGCGAAGCAGGGATCGACGGGCTGAACTAAGCCTTTGCCGTGGCGTTTCTTTGCCCGGCGCCGGTGGCGAAGATGGTCGCGATGGTCGCCAGCGACAGGGCGCCGATTACCCAGAAGACGTTGCGCGGGCTCGAGTGATCGAGCAGCCAGCCGAAAAGAATCGGCGCGATCACCCCGCCGACGTTGAATCCCGTGGACACGAAGCCGAACACCTTGCCCATTTGTCCGGGCGGGGTGACCGAGCGGATCATCATGTCGCGCTGGGGCGAAACGAACCCGTGGCAAAATCCGGCAAGGACAAACAGCAGCCCGATCACGGCCAGCGGCGGATCGAAGGCGGCGACCGCGAAAACCGAAGCGCCCATGCCGAGGAAGCAAGCGGCGGCCAGTGCGTCGTGGCGCGCAGCCCGGTCCGCGACCCATCCGCCGACGAGCACACCGATGGGCGCGACGAAAAGGTATGCCGACAGGACCATGGTCGCGGCGGCGAGCGGCATCTGGTAGAGCTCGTGCAGCGCCGAAACGGAGAAGGTGTTAAAGCCGCGGTTGGTCATGTGTATCCCGGCATAGAAGAGCAGCCCCATCAGCACCGGCGTGCTGAGCAAAAGCGCCATGCCGGTGCGCTGCGGCGCGCCGCCGCCCGCCTGATGTTCGGCGGCGCGCTGCGCCTGCCCGGTGTCTTGCAGAATGCGGGAATTCATCCACATGAGGGCGGCAACGAGCGCGCCGAAGGCGCCGCAGGCGGCTAGCGCCGCGCGCCAGCCCACGAAGGATGCGAGGAAAAGCACCGTCGCCGGCGCGAGCGCATCGCCGAGCACGCCGGCGAAAGTGTGGATGGAAAAGACGCGTCCGATGCGCTTCTTGTCGACCGAGGCGTTGAGGATCGCGTAGTCCGCAGGGTGATAGACCGCATTGGCGAGCCCTGCTGCCGCCAGCAGCGCGACGAGCACGCCGTAGACGGGGCTTATGCCGATCAACCCGATCGCCACCGACTGCAGGAAGGTGCCGGCGATCAGTATCGTCCGCGCGCCGTAGCGGTCGACCAAGAAGCCGAGCGGGATCTGCGCCACGCCGCTGGTGACGGCCAAGGCGGAGATCGCAAAGCCCAGCTCGGTGAACCCCACGCCGTAGAATTCGCGCAGCAGGGGAAAGAGCGGCGGCAGCAACAGCATGTGGAAGTGGGCAAAGAAGTGGGCCGAGCAGACCAGCCCGACCGCCTTCGCTTCGTTGTTCGAGCCGCCGCGCGGCGATGCGAGTTCCATGAAAACCGATGTCCTCTTCGCCGTTATCCCGCGGCCTGGGGGACCGAGCGGGCGCCGGCTTGCCGCTCGGCGGCCACACGCGCCGTGGGGCGCACGTTCATCATCATCTGGAAGCCGCCTGCGATCAGGCCGATCGCCACCGCCGATTTCCACGCCAGGTCATAAGACCCGAGCGCGCTGTAGATCACGCCGCCGCCCCAGGCGCCGAGGAACGATCCGACCTGGTGGCTGAAAAAGGCGATGCCCGCGAGCGTGGCAAGGAAGCGCAGGCCGAACAAATGGATCACCAGCCCGCTCAAGAGCGGGATCACCCCGAGCCAGAGCGTGCCCATGGCCGCGGCGAAGACCAAGGTGGATGCGGGCGAGGGCGGCGTCAGGAAATACGCCGTGATGAACAGCGAGCGCAGCACATAGATGCCCCCGAGCAGCACGCGCTTGGAATAGCGGCCGCCCAGCCAGCCGAAGAGATACGATCCGCCCACGTTGAAAAGACCCACCAGCGCAAGCGCCGTGGACCCCACCGTCGGGTCCATGCCGCAAATGGCAAGATAGGTCGGCAGGTGCGTGGTGAGAAACACGAGCTGCAGCCCGCAGACAAAGAACGCGAGCGCCATGACCACGTAACCCGAATGGCCGAAGGCCTCGCGCACGGCCTCCCCGACCGACTGCTCCGCGCCGAGGAACGCTTCGCGCTCGATTCTGTCGGAGCCGCCGGCGAAGAACGCCGCCGGCAGCATGGCCGCGACCAGAGCCAGGAAAAACACCATGGCGGCCTGCCAGCCGTCGCTTGAGATCAGCGATTGCGCTAAGGGCGAGGCAAAAGTGAGGCCAAGCGAGCCGATTGCGGAGACCGCGCCCATGGCGACGCTGCGCGCAGCGGGCGAGACGGTGCGCGCGGTCACGGCCATGGCGATGTTCGATCCGGTGCAGGACATGGCGATGCCCACGCACACCCCAGCGCCAAGGACGAGCACCAAGGCGGATTTCGCCAGCAGGCTGAGGAGCACCCCTGCCCCGTAGACCAGCACGCCCGCGATCGCCACCGGGCGCGCCCCGTGGCGGTCGGCGAGCATGCCGACGAAAGGCTGCGTTGCGCCCCAGACGATGTTCTGCACCGCGATCGCGAGAGAGAAATCCGCGGCAGTAATGCCCAGATCGCGGATCATGTGCGGCTGGAACAGTCCCCAGCTCTGGCGAATGCCCATCGCCATGGAAATCATGACCGAGGCCCCGCCGAGGATGAGCAGGACTTGCCCGCGCGAGAGTTGGTTTCGTTTCATTCGGGCGCCATTGTAGCGGCAGAGCGCGGCAGTGTCGCTTTATTACGGCGCAAATCAGCGCGAGAGCGCGGCCGCCTGCGCCTTGGGCGCGCCTTCTGCGGCGAGGCGCGGGCTCGGGCGCATGTTCATCATCATCTGGAACACGCCGGCGACGAGGCCGATCGCCACCCCCCATTTCCAGGCCAGATCATAGGAGCCGATCGCGCTGTAGATGAGGCCGCCGCCCCAGGCTCCGAGGAACGCGCCCACCTGGTGGCTGAAGAACATGATTCCGATCAGCGTGGTCATGAAGCGCAGGCCGAAGAGGTGGATGACGAGCCCCGTGTAGAGCGGGGTCACGCTCAGCCACAGCGCCCCCATCGCCGCGGCGAAGACCAGGGTCGAAGTGGCCGTCGGCGGCACCAGGAAATAGGCGGTGATTACGAGCGAGCGCAAGATGTAGATGCCGCCGAGCAGGACTCGCTTGGAATAACGCCCTCCCAGCCAGCCGAAGAAATAGGTTCCGCCGACGTTGAACAGGCCGATCAGCGCAAGCGAGGTCGATCCCACCACCGGATCGATACCGCAGATCTCGAGGTACGTGGGCAAGTGCGTAGTGATGAACACGAGCTGCAGGCCGCAGACAAAGAAAGCGAGCACCAGCGTCACGTAGCCCGGATGCGCTGCGGCCTCGCGAATCGCCTCGCCCACCGACTGTTGGGTCCCATGGGGCACTTCGATTTTGATTTTGTCGGCCGCGCCGGCGAGGAATGCCGCCGGAAGCATGACCGCGACCAGTCCGAGGAATGAGACCATCGCGATCTGCCAGCCGCTGGAGGTGATCAGCGACTGCGCCAAGGGGGATGCGAGCACGAGGCCGAGCGAGCCCAGCGCCGAGACGCTGCCCAGGGTGACGCTGCGCTTCGCGGGCGAGGTGGCGCGCGCGGTGCTCGACATGGCCATGTTCGAGGAGGTGCACGAAAGCGCGATGCCGACGCAGACGCCGGCCCCTAGGATCAGGACCAGCGCCGATGTCGCGAATATGCTCACCGCCACCCCCGCGGCATAGAGGAGCGTGCCCGCAACCGCGATCCGGCGCGCCCCATGATGATCGACGAGCATGCCGACGAAGGGTTGCGTAATGCCCCAGATAATGTTCTGCAGCGCGATCGCCAGCGAAAAATCCGCGGCGCTGATGCCGATGTCGCGGATCATGTGCGGCTGGAACAGCCCCCAGCTCTGGCGAATCCCCATGCTCATGCTGAGCATCATCGCCGCCCCGCCGAATATGAGTCCCCTTTGCAGGGGCGTAAGATCGCTTTGTCTCATGCTGCGCAACACCGGACCGAAAAGTCGCCCATTGTAGCTACATGCCGCACGTCACGCGCCGCGCCCATGAACGCCCCTGCCAACTACGATCTGGCCATTATCGGCGGCGGCATCAACGGTGCGGGCGTCGCCCGCGAGGCCGCGGGCCGCGGCCTGCGGGTGCTGCTTGCCGAGGCGGGAGACCTCGGCGGAGGCACTTCCTCGGCTTCGACCAAGCTCATCCACGGCGGGCTGCGCTATCTCGAGCACGGCGAGCTGAGGCTGGTGGCAGAAGCGCTCGCTGAGCGCGAAGCGCTGCTGAAGATAGCGCCGCACCTCGTCCGGCCGCTCGAGTTCGTGCTTCCCTACGAGAGCCATCTGCGCCCGGCGTGGATGCTCCGCGCCGGGCTTTTTCTCTACGAGCACCTGGGAACGCGCGCATGGGGGCTGGGCGGCAGCCGCAGTTCGCTGCCCAAATCCCGGCCGGTGCGGCTCGAACCCGATGGCTACGGGGCCGGCCTCAAGCGCGAATTCAGAAGCGGTTTCGCCTATTACGACTGCTCGGTCGATGACGCGCGCCTGGTGGTGGCCAATGCGCGCTCGGCCAAGGCGCACGGCGCGAGCATACTCACGCGTACGCCCTGCGTCGCGGCGCGGCGCGAGAGGGGTGCGTGGCGCATTGTGCTCAAGGGGGAAAAAGGCGAGTTGCAGGCGAGCGCGAAAGCGCTCGTCAACGCCGCCGGGCCCTGGGTGGAGGGCGTGCTCGAGCGCGCAATCGGAATCGGCGCCTCAGGCAACGTGCGCCTGGTCAAAGGCAGCCACATCGTGGTTCCGAGGATCCACGAGAAGACCCACGCCTATATCCTGCAGAACCCGGACGCTCGCATCGTGTTTCTCATCCCCTTCGAGCGCGAGTTCACGCTGGTGGGAACGACCGACGTGCCGCTCCCCGCGAACCCGAGCCGGGCGGAAATCAGCCCCGAGGAAATCGCCTATCTGTGCGCGGCCGCCAGCCGCTATACCGAGCGGCCGATCACTCCGGCCCAAGTGCTCTGGAGCTATAGCGGCGTGCGCGCGCTCTACGGCGACGGCACTGAAGATCCCTCGGCGATCACGCGCGACTATCACCTGCAGCTCGATTTTGCCGGACCGCCGTTGGTAACGCTTGTCGGCGGCAAGATCACCACTTACCGCAGGCTTGCCGAGACCGTGATGGGCAAGCTTTCGCGCTTGCTTCCATCGCGCGGCTCCTGGACCCATGCCGAGCCGCTCCCGGGAGGAGACTTCGGCGGGGCGGACTTCGATCGCGTGCTTGCCGAGTTGCAGCGCCGTTATCCGAATTTCAACGGGGAGTGGCTCGCGCGCCTTGCGCGTCGCCACGGCACGCTCGTCCCGGAGATTCTCGGCTCGGCGCGCGAGGAGGCCGAGCTGGGCGAAGACTTCGGCGGCGGGTTGTTCGAGGCCGAGGTGCGCTACCTCGTCGCCAACGAATGGGCGCGCGAAGCCGATGACGTGCTCTGGAGGCGGACCAAGTGCGCTCTGCACATGAGCGAAGGGCAGCGCGAGCGCTTTGGCGCGTACATGCGCCAAAGCGGCTGAAATCGGGTTGTCTCCCGGCGCAGGCCCGGTATAAGATGGCCGCTTCCTTTTGAGGAGGGGGAACGACCATGCGTTTTCCGACCGCTTTACCCTGCGCTCTCGCGCTTGCGCTCCTCGGCCTCTCGATCTCGACCGGAGCTTCCGCCCAGGGCGCCTGGCCCTCGAAACCGATTCGATTCATCGTCCCGTTTCCGCCCGGAGGCGGGGCCGATGCCACGGCGAGGATCATCGCGCAGGAATTGTCGAAGTCGTTTGGCCAACAGGTCATCGTCGAGAACCGCGGCGGCGGCGGTGGAACCGTTGGGGTGGGGGCGGGAATGAAATCGCCTCCCGATGGCCACACCGTTTTTCTCGGCACCCCGGGTCCGATCGCAGTCAGCCCGACGCTCTTGCCCGATCTTGCCTACGATCCGAGGCGCGACATGGCGCCGGTCAGCAAGCTCTCGACCGCAGCGCTGCTGGTGGCGGTGCCCGGTTCGAGCGCGATACGTTCCCTGGGGGACCTGATCGCTGCCGCCAGGGCCAAGCCGGGGTCGCTTTCCTTCGCCACCGGCGGCACCGGCACTTCGCACCATCTTGCCGGCGAGCTGTTGAAGCAGATGACCGGGATCGACATGACCCACATTCCCTACAAGGGCACCGCGCCGGCAACGACCGATACCATGGCCGGGCAGGTGCCCCTGGGAATCATCGACCTGCACTCGGCGCTTCCCCATGTGCGATCCGGAAAGCTGCGCTCGATCGGCACCACCGGCGCCAAGCGCTCGGCATTCGCACCAGATATCGCAACGATCGCCGAAAACGGACTGCCCGGGTTCGATGTCACCACCTGGTTCATCATGGGGGCGCCCGCGGGCGTGCCGCGGGAGGTCATCGCGCGGCTGAACGCGGAGACGGCGCGCGCGCTTGCGCTTCCCGAAGTGCGCGAGCGCATTCTCGGGACCGGCAATGAGCCCGCCTCGAGCACCCCGGAGGAGCTCGCCGCCTTCGTGCGCGAAGAGATCGCCCGCTGGGCCAAGGTGATCAAGGCTGCGGGCGTAAAAGCGGGTTGACGCTCACGAAGCGTCGATGCGCAGCCTGGCGCGCTTGGGGATCTCGAACTCGGGCAGACCGGCCTGCTTCCACGCGTCGAGCGCCTTCATCATGATCGCCTTCGGCGGCAGGGAGAAAGTGCCGGCGTCCACCTTGAGCGTCGCATCGCAGATCACTTTGCTGCCCATCGTGTTGTGCGCGACCGACGGATCGATGCAGACCTGGCCCGCCTTGGTCCGGTAATAGACATCGTCGACGAGGATGGTGTCGCGCGCCGGGTTGTAGCGCGAGTTCATGGCCCAGTCGACGTGCGATGAATCGCGGATGTCGACATCCTCGTCGACCACCGTCACCCGCTTGACCGAGGAGGCGGCCGCGACCAGGCGTCCGACTTTCTTCGCATGCCCGGGATAGGCCGGTTTCATGGCGACGATCGCGTGCGCGAGCAGTCCGCCGTAGGTGAGGTCGATGAAGGCGTCGCTCACCGCGATCTCGCCCAGGTCGTGGCGCAGGGTCTTGAGCAGGATCCCGGCGTTGGTGAGGCTCTGGATGGTGGTGCTCTCCGAGGGCGGCATCTGGCTGGTCAGGCCGTAATAGATCGGGTTCTTGCGCTGCGTGATCGCGGTGATGCGCACCACAGGACGGCGGTCGATCGGTCCCATGTAGCCGGCGAATTCTCCGAACGGGCCTTCCATGTCGGTCTCACCGGGATGGACCTCGCCTTCGACGATGATCTCGGCCTCGGCCGGGACGCAAAGATCGACCGTCTTGCACTTCACCATGGGAACCGGCGCGCCCATCAGGGCCCCGGCGATCGCGATCTCTTCGGCCCCATAGGGCAGGCGGGCCACCGCGGCGAGATGCACCGCGGGGGGTGCCGCAATCACCCAGGCGATGGGCGCGGGCCTGCCTTTGCCGGTCCAGGTGAGCGTATTGGCGTAGCCGTGGCGGCCCGGCTGGAGGTTGGAGACGACGGTTTTCTCGTCGCGCACCAGGGTGCGGTACACGCCCATGTTCTGTTTGCCGGTATCGAGGTCCCTGGTCGCGGTGATGGTCGTGATGTAGGGGCCTTTGTCCTTGCCCGGCGTCCACACGGGGATCGGCAGGTAGGAAAGGCGAACATCTTTGCCCGAGATGACCACTTCCTGGCACGGCGCGTTCTTGACCTCTTTGGGCGCGATCGGGTTGAGGCAGGCCCTCGCCCAGGCAGCGTTGATGCCTTCGGGCTCGACGCCGAGCGCGGCGGCGTAGGTGGCGGTATTGGCGCCCAGCGCGGCGGTGGCAATCGGGATGTCGGAGCCGAGGACTTTCTCGAACAGCATGCCGAAGCGTTTTTCGGCCGGCAAGGCCTGGTACATCCATTTCGCCAGGGCCGCCGGTTCCCAGGTGGGGTCGACGGGCTTTTCGATCCGGCGCAGCAGGCCCTTCGTCTCCAGCGCGCTCAAAAAATCTCTCATGGTGCTATAAGTCATGGGGGCTCCGTTGGGCGCGACGAACCGTATGCTGTCGAATAGGGTAGTAAGGGTGAAAGCATCCGGTTTCGTCTCGGGCAGGATACCATAGCGGCATTCCGCATTTTCCAGACGCGATAAGATGCTTGTGTCCTGAAGGAGGGGAAATCACCATGCGTATTCCGGCTGCTTTGCCATGCGCGCTTGCGCTTGCGATTTTCGGTGTTTCGGTCCCGAGCACCGCGTTTGCCCAGGGTGCCTGGCCCTCGAAACAAATCCGATTCATCGTGCCGTATCCGCCCGCGGGTTCGGCCGACGCCCTGGCGAGGATCGTCGCGCAGGAATTGTCGAAAACGCTCGGCCAGCGGGTCATCGTCGAGAACCGCAGCGGCGGCGGCGGAACCATCGGCGTGGCCGCGGGGATCAAATCGGCGCCGGACGGCTACACCGTTTTTCTCGGCACGCCCGGCCCGATCGCGGTCAGCCCGACGCTCCTGCCCGATCTTGCCTACGATCCGACGCGCGACATGGCGCCGGTGAGCAAGCTCGCAACCGCGCCGCTGCTGGTCGCGGTGCCGGCAGCGAGCACGATACGCTCCCTCGCCGAGCTGATCGCAAGCGCCCGGGCAAAGCCCGATTCGCTCGCTTTTGCCACCGCCGGCAACGGCACCTCATACCATCTTGCCGGCGAGCTGCTCAAGCAGATCATGGATATCAGGATGACGCACGTCCCGTACAAAGGCACGGCGCCCGCCACCACCGATACGCTCGCCGGGCAGGTGTCCTTCGGGATACTCGACCTCACCTCCGCTCTTCCCCACGTGCGATCGGGCAAACTGCGCTCGATCGGCATCACGAGCGGGCGTCGCAGCGATCTCGCACCGGACATCGCCACTGTCGCCGAAAGCGGGCTGCCCGGGTTCGACGTCACGACCTGGTTCATCATGGGTGCGCCTGCCGGCGTGCCGCGCGAGATCGTCGCCCGCCTGAGCGCGGAAACGGCGCGCGCGCTTGCTCTTGCCGAAGTGCGCGAGCGCGTGCTTGCGACCGGCAACGAGCCGGTCTCGAGCACCCCAGAGGAACTCGGCGCCTTCGTGCGCGATGAGATCGCGCGCTGGGCGAAGGTGATCAAGTCCGCGGGCATCAAGGCGCAGTAACACCCGCGTGAAGCTGCCCGCCTTCGCATACGCCTGCCCGGAAACGCTCGAGGAAGCGGTGGCGCTGCTCGCTGCGGGCGCAGGAACCGCGAAGGCGCTCTCCGGCGGCCAGAGTCTGCTGCCCACCATGGCCTTTCGGCTGGTTGCGCCGTCGCTGCTCGTCGATCTGCGCAAGCTCCCGGGTCTTGACCGGATCAGCCTGGGCGAGGACGGGGTTCGCCTGGGCGCGAAGGTCCGCTGGCGCGACATCGAGCGCGATGCGCGCCTTGCCAGCGCGCATCCGCTGCTTGCTCGAGCGGTCGCGCACGTGGCCCATTACCAGATCCGCAACCGCGGCACGGTGGGCGGAAACCTGGCGCACGCCGACCCCGCGGCCGAAATGCCCGGAGTCGCGGTGACCTGCGATGCCGAGCTGGCGCTCACCGGATCGAAGGGCACGCGCGTCGTGCGCGCAGCGGACTTCTTTCTCGGTCCGCTGTCGACGGTATTGGCAGACGACGAGCTGATCGTCGAAGTACGGCTGCCGGCGTGGCCCCCGGGCCGCCGCTGGGGGTTCGAGGAATTCGCGCTGCGCCGCGGCGATTTCGCGCTCGCAGGCGTTGCCGCGTACTACGATCCGGACGCCGAAGGCATCGCCCGCAACGCCCATATCGGGGTCATCGGCGCCTGCCATCGAGCGCACCGGCTTGCGCGCGCCGAGGCGGCGTTGAACGGCCGCGCGGCCGATGAGCAGGCAATCCTTGCGAGCGCAGAAGTCGCCGCCGCAGAGGTCGATCCCCCGACGGACCTGCACGCGAGCGCCGCCTACCGGCGCGCGCTGGTTCAAACGCTGCTCGAGCGCGCCCTGCTGCGGGCGGCGAGCTGACTCAAGGAGAAGGCCGCTTCAATGCAATCCCAGACAATGCTCATCCGCTTCGAACTCAACGGCAAGCCGGTCGAAGTCGAAGTGTCGGCGCGCACGACCCTGGCCGATTGCCTGCGCCATCAGCTCATGCAGACCGGGACGCATGTGGGCTGCGAGCACGGCGTCTGTGGCGCATGCACCGTGATCGTCGCTGGCGAGGCGGTGCGCTCCTGCCTCATGCTCGCGGTGCAGGTCGAAGGCCAGGCGGTCACCACCGTCGAGGGGCTGTCCCGGGAAGAGGCGCTCACGCCGCTGCAGGCGGCTTTCCGCAAGCACCACGCGCTGCAGTGCGGGTTCTGCACCCCCGGCATGCTCGCCACCGCGCACGCGCTTCTCACCGAGGATCCCGAGGCGGACAGGGCGCGCATCCGCGAAGTGCTCTCGGGAAATCTCTGCCGCTGCACCGGCTACATCCCCATCGTCGAGGCGGTCTTCGAGGCGCGCGCGGCCTACGTGGACAAGAGCGCCAAGGCATGAACCCGAAACACCCGTTTGCCGCCGTCGGCGCTCCGGTTGAGCGCGTCGAAGACCTGCGCCTTCTGCGCGGCCGCGGCAAGTATGTCGACGACCTGCACTGCGAGGGCATGCTCCACGCGGCGATCCTGCGCAGCCCGGTGGCCCATGGCCGCATCCGCGCGATCGACTGCGCCGCCGCGCGCGCCATGCCCGGCGTTCGCGGCATCTTCACCGCCGAGGATATCGCGCAAACCTCCAAGGGTTCGATACCCACCATTCCCTTGCGCGCGGCGCCGCTGCCGGAGCTCGTGCGTTTCGAGCAGCCGGTCATCGCCCACAGAAAGGTTCGTTACGTGGGCGAGCCGATCGCGCTTGCCGTTGCAGACAGCGCCGCGCTCGCCGAGGACGCGCTCGAGGCCATCGGCCTCGATATCGAGCCGCTGCCCGCGGTGGCCGGCTGGCGCGCATCGGCCAGGAACGACGTCTTGCTGTTCGAGGAGTGCGCGAGCAACCAGCCGATCACCTACACCGCCTCAAAAGGCGATGCGGCCTCGGTGAACGCGGCCTACGTGCGGCGCGAAAGATTGCGCGTGCAGCGGCACACCGCCTGCTGCATGGAGCCCAGAGGCCTGCTCGCCCTCTGGGACGGGGCGCAGGCCAAGCTTGAGGTCTCAGGAGCGGCGAAAGTGCCTTTCGCCGTCCGCCGCGCACTGGCGCAGTGCCTGGACCTACCCGAGGACTGCGTCGACATGATCGAGGCCGATACCGGGGGGAGCTTTGGCGTGCGCGGCGAGTTCTACCCCGAGGACTATCTCGTCCCGTTTGCGGCGCGCAAGCTCAACCGGCCCGTGAAATGGACCGAGGACCGGCGCGAAAACCTGCTCGCCTCGGATCACGCGCGCGAGGTCGATATGGAAGTCGAGATCGCCTGCGAAAAAGACGGCACGATACTCGCCCTGCGCGGCCGCGCCTGGGTGGACATGGGTGCCTACGTGCGCGCCAACGCTTCGGTGCAGCCGTGCAATATCGCGCAGTACCTCTCGGGCCCCTACCGCGTGCCCAACATTCACGTCCAGTCCACCATGGTGCTGACCAACAAGACGCCGGTCGGCACGTATCGGGCGCCGGGCCGCTTCGAGGCCGATTTCTTCCGCGAGCGCCTCTTCGACATGGCGGCGCGGGACCTCGCGATCGATCCGGTCGAATTCCGGCGCCGCAACCTCCTCTGCAAGGAGGAGATGCCCTATCCGTTTGCCACCCTCCGGCCCCCGGAGCGCAAAGGCGAGACGGATAGCGGCGACTACCGCATCGCGCTTGAGCGCTGCCTGGCGGAGATCGGATGGGCGGAGAAGTCCCGCTTGCAGGGTAGGCTCATCGAGGGCCGCTATCACGGCCTGGGAATCGGCTGCTTCATCGAGGGCGGCGGGGCCGGCCCGAGGGAGAACGCGCGGCTCGTCGTGGAGCCGGACGGCTCGGTTTCGGTGTATGTCGGCTCGGCCAACCTCGGGCAGGGCCTGGAGACGGTCTGCACCCAGATCGCGGCCGAAGCTCTGGCGCTGCCGATGGAGCGCATCCGCGTCTTTCACGGCTCAACCGCCCATCTCAAGGAAGGTTTCGGCTCGTTTCACTCGCGCTCGGTGGTGATGGGCGGCTCGGCGATCCTGGCTGCCGCGGAGAATCTCAGAGGGGCGATCCGCGCGGCCGCCGCGCGCCGCCTGGGGTGTGCCGTCTCCGATGTCGTCATCGGCGAGGGCCTGAGCGCCTCCCAAGCGGCAGGCGGAAAAACCCTTGCGCTCTCGGAGTCGGTTCCCCAAGGACTTTCAGCGGAGGGGACTTTCGCAAGTCATCACCACACCACCGCCTATGGCGCCGCCGCCGCGCACGTCGCCGTGGACGCGAGGACCGGGCGCATCGAGCTCCTCGACTACGTGATGGTGGAAGACATCGGCCGGATCATCAACCCGCTCACCGCCCGAGGCCAGGCGATCGGCGCCATCGTGCAGGGCCTGGGGGGAACGTTGCTGGAAAACCTCGTCTACGACGAGGAAGGGCAGTTGCTCACCGCGTCGCTTGTGGATTACCTTTTGCCGAGCGCGACCGATTTTCCGCACATCCGGGCGATCCTGCTCGAGGATTCGCCCTCCCCGCACAATCCCCTCGGCGCGAAAGGCGGGGGCGAAGGCGGCACGGTCGCGGTGGGCGGAGTGGTGGCCAACGCCGTGGCCGCTGCGCTCGTGACTCTGGGAGTCGAACCGCGGGAGCTGCCGCTTGCACCGCAAAGAATCTGGCATCTCATCGACGCAGCGCGCCGCTGAGGCGATTCACTGCGGCTGGATGCCGGCCTCCTTCACCAGCTCGGCCCACTTCTTGATCTCGGAGGCGACGAAGGCGCCGAGCTCCTGCGGCGTGCTGCCGAATGCCTCGAACCCGAGGCCTTCGAAGAACTTGTCGATGATGTCCTTGCGCTTGAGGATTCTCACGATTCCACGGTTGAGCGTGTCGACCGTTTCCGCGGGCGTGCCGGCAGGCGCAAACGCTGCGAGCCACGCAAACGCATTGAGCGCCTCGAATCCGGGCGTTCGGGCGAGCGGGGTCAGCTCGGGCATGAGGGGGTGGGGTTTGTCGCTCAGCAGCGCGAGCGCGCGGATCTTGCCCGCCTTGGCCCCGGTGAGGCCGTTGGTGAAATCGAGGATGATCATCGACACCTGACCGCCGATGACATCGGCCATCGCCGGCGGCGTGCTCTTGTAGGGCACGTGCAGGACGTCGATGCCCGCGACGCGCGCAAACTTGGCGCCGAAGACAATGCCGGTGCTGTTGCCGGTGGCGTAGCTCAGTTTCCCGGGATTGGCCTTGGCGTAGGCGATCAGCTCGGCCACCGACTTGAACGGCAGCCGCGGATCGATCGCCAGCATCGAGGGAGAGAAATTTCCCAGCTTCGTGACCGGCGCGAAATCCCGGATCGGATCGTAAGGGATGGATTTGAGAAGGCTCGGATTGGCCGCGTGCGTGGTATTGGTGGTGACGAGCAAGGTGTAGCCGTCGGGGGCGGACTTGGCGACCGATTCGACCGCGATGATGCCGTTGGCACCGGGTCGATTTTCGACGATGACCTGTTGCTTGAAGGATTCGGTCAGGTTCTGGGCGATGACCCTCGCCAGCGTATCGGTCCCGGTGCCCGGGGTGAAGGGCACCACGATCCGGATCAGTTTTTGCGGGAAGGGCTGCGAGCTTGCCGCGAGCGCGAAACCAAGGCCAACGCAGACCGCGGCGATCCGTTGCAGAAGCTGCATCATGATGCCTCCTCCTCGTTTGTTGCTTTCCGGCAACCGGTCGAGCAGCCGGTAATTCGCACGCTAATACCCTGGTTCATGGGCAGTGTCAAGCAAGCGCTCGCGCAACAGGTTCTTCTGCACCTTGCCCATGGCGTTGCGCGGCAGCTCGCCGACAAAGAGCACGCGCTTGGGCACCTTGAACGCGGCGATCTGCGACCTGACGTGGGCGATCACCTGCGCCTCGATAAGCGGCGAGCCCGCCGCGCGTACCACGACCGCGGCCACCGTCTCGCCGAAATCCGGGTGCGGCACGCCGACCACCGCCGATTCCGTCACGCCCGGCATGGCATCGATCAGCAGCTCGATCTCCTTGGGATAGACGTTGTAACCGCCGGAGATGATGAGGTCCTTGGAGCGCCCGACGATGGCGAGATAGCCTTCGCTGTCCCACTGGCCGACATCGCCGGTGCGGAACCACCCGTCCGCGGTGAACTCCTCTCTTGTCTTCTCCGGCATGCGCCAATAGCCGGCGAAGAGGTTCGGACCCCTGATCTGTATGTCCCCGGGCTCGCCCGGCGCCAGGGGCCGGCCCTCGGCTCCGACCACGCGCACCGAAACGCCGGGGAGCGGATGGCCGACGGTGCCGCCGCGGCGTTCGCCCTCGTAAGGGTTGGAGGTGATCATTCCCGCCTCGGACATGCCGTAGCGCTCCAGGATCGTGTGGCCGCTCCTGTCGCGAAACGCGTTGAAGGTGTCCATCAAGAGCGGCGCCGAACCGGAGATGAATACGCGCATGCCGCGGCAGGCCTCGCGTCCGAAGCCGGGTTCGGCGAGCAGCCGCGTATAGAAGGTGGGTACGCCCATGAGGGCGCTCGCCCGCGGGAGGTCCGCGATCACCGCCTTCGCATCGAACTTGCGCTGGAACAGGATCCGGGCGCCTGCGAGCAGAATCGGGTGCACGGCGACGAAAAGCCCGTGGACGTGAAAGATCGGCAGCGCGTGGATGAGGACGTCCTCGGCGCTGAAGCGCCAGAATTGGCGCAGGACTTCGGCGTTGGAGGTGAGGTTGCCGTGGGTCACCATGGCGCCCTTGGAGCGGCCGGTGGTGCCCGAGGTATAGATGATCGCGGCCAGGTCATCGTCCGCGCGCTCGCGGTCGGAAAACTCCTCGGGGGCGCCTTCAACCGCCCGAGCCAGGCTGCCTGCGCCCGCCTCGTCGAGGGTGAACAGGTGAGCGATGCCATGGGCGCGGGCAAGGTCGCCGAGAAGCGGTTCGGATTCGGGCCGGCATACCACGACGCGCGGTTCGGCGTCGCCGAGAAAATAGTCCAGTTCGCCCCTTTGATATGCGGTATTGAGCGGCAGATAGCACAGCCCGGCGCGCAGCGCGCCGAGGTACAGGAACAGTCCCTGCGGCGATTTGTCGATCTGCGCTGCAACGCGATCGCCCGCCTTGAGCCCCAGGCCGGCGAGAAACGAGGCAACGCGCGCCGTCGCGCGCTCCAGGTCGGCATGGCTGAACAGCTCACCGCGATCGGTTTCGATGAAGTTGCGCTGATGCCGGGGGGCAAACCCGCGCCTGAAGAAGGAATAGGCATTCATGGCGGCATTGCGGTATTTGCGGGCCCGGGCCCGCGGTAGAATGAGCGCGTCATCGTATGAGGGGCCGCCCGCCGCGTCAAGAAAGGCGGCGCCCCGGCGATGCTCCAAACCATGGCCACTGCCCGTGCCGATGAGCCTGAAGGCCCGCATTCTGCTGCTGGTGATGACTCTGCTGATCGCGGGCTTCTGGGGCTTTGCCACGCGCATGGCCGCGGTGCTCCAGTCCGATATCGAGAAACTGATATCGGAGCAATTGTCGGCGCAAGTCAACTACGTCGCCGACGAGCTGGACGCGGCGCTGCGGTTTCGCATCGAATCGCTCAAGGAAATTGCCGCGGGGATGATTTTCGAGCGCAACGCCGGCCCGCCGCAGATTCAGCGCCTTCTGGATCACCGTAACCCCTCCATCACGCTGTTTCACCTCGGTGTCGTGGTGGTCAACCGCGACGGGATCATCGTCGCCGATCACGCACCGAGCTTCATGGCGCGCCGCGGCGGCCTGCTCGGAGGCCAGGCGTATTTTCGCGACGTGATGGCCGGCGACAAGCCGCTGGTCGGTTCTCCCATCGTGGCCGGGCGATTTTCCTCGCACCCCCTCATCCCGATCGCAGTGCCTCTGCACGACGCCTACGGCGCCGTGAGCGGCGCGCTGGTCGCACCTGTCATCAGCTCGGAGACCGAGCTGTTCGGCAAACTCCACGAGGCGAGGATCGGCAAGAGCGGCAATTTCCTCGTCGTTTCCCCCGGCGACCGGCTGGTGGTATCGGCCACCGATCAGAGCCTGATCATGACTCCCATGAGTCCCAGAGGTGCCAGCCGCATGCTCGACCGGCGACTCGATGAGGGCTACGAAGGCGCCGGCATCACCGTGACCCGCTCCGGCGTCGAGGTGCTCGGCGTGAGCCGAAAATTGAAGAGCGCCGGATGGATCGTGATTGCGAACATCACCACCGAGGAGGCTTTTGCGCCGGTCCGTTCGTTCACGAAACAGATCTACCTGACCGCTGCGCTCATCTCGCTTCTCGCGGTGTTACTGCTGATCTTGGTTCTCAGGCGCCAGATGGCGCCGCTCGACGAGGCAACGCGCGCGATCAAGCGCATGTCCGCGGGCAAAACGCCTTTCGCGCCGATCCCGGTCGCGCGCCAAGACGAAGTCGGCCGCCTGGTCGATAACCTCAACCGGCTCGAGCTGGAACGGCAGAGCGCCGACGACAAGATCCGTGAGCTCAACCAGGGTCTCGAGGCGCGCGTGCGCGAGCGAACCGATGAGCTGCTCGCCGCCAACCGGCAGCTCGAGGCCGAGATCGCGGAGCGCAAACGCGCCGAGGCCTCGGTGTTGAGCTACGCCGATCGCCTGCAGCAGGGCACGCGGCGCATGGTGGCGGTGCTCGAGGCCGAACAGCGGCGCCTGGCGCGCGAACTTCACGACCGCGTGTCATCGAATCTGACCGCGATCCGCCTCGATCTCGAAATCGTCGGAAAGCAGCTTTGCCCGGATGATCTCGCGCGGCTGGGCGACCGGATCTCCGACTGCTCGGGCCTCGCCGAAGACGCGCAGATAACCACGAGGGAAATCAGCTCGGAACTGCATCCGGCGGTGCTCGACTACATGGGCCTGCTGCCTGCGCTCAAAGACCTGGGAGAAAAATTCCGCGCCAGGACCGATATCGCGGTCACGGTGAACGGGCAAGCCCCTGCGGTCAGGTTGCCGGCGGAAAAGGAAATCGCGCTCTATCGCATCACCCAGGAAGCGCTGATGAATTGCGCCAAGCACTCCGGCGCGAGCGCGGTCGCCGTCGATCTTCACAGCGATTCCGAGCGCATCGAGTTGTCGATCGCGGACAACGGGAGCGGATTCGATTCGGCGGAGTTGCGCCAGAGCGGAAAGTCGCTCGGGCTCGGACTGCTCTCCATGCGCGAACGGGCCGAAGCGATCGGCGGCAAGTGTCGCATCGAATCGATGCCCGAAAAGGGAACGCGCGTGATCGTCGAAGCGCAGCCCTGAATTCGTCGGCCGCAGGCGCGCCAGGCGTGCCCTTTCAACGACCCTTGAATTGCGGCCTTTGCTTGGCGAGGAACGCCCGCAAGCCGATGCGGAAGTCCTCGGTATCGAAGCAGGCATAGGCTTCGTCGCGTTCGGCGCGCGAAACGGGCTTTGGCTGCATCAGCCGGTTGGCGAACTTCTTGTGCCAGCGCGCCGCAAGCGGCGCCCCCTCGGCGATGCGCCTTGCGCTCGCGTAGGCCTCCTCCTCCACCCCGCCGTCGGGCACCACGCGGTTGACCAGTCCTTTCTCCCTGGCCTCCAAGGCGCCGAACACCCGGCCTTCGAGCGCGATTTCGAGCGCAACCGCTTTCCCGCACAGATCGATCAGGCCTTTCAGCTCGCCGTAGCCCATCACCAGCCCGAGGCTCTTCACCGGCACGCCAAAGCGCGAGGATTCTCCGCAGATGCGCAGGTCGCAGGTCGCCGCGATCTCCAGCCCTCCGCCGACGCACACGCCCTGGATCATGGCGAGCACGGGGTGTCTGCAGAGCGAGAGTGATCGCAGGGTACGTTCGACCGCGCGACCGTAGCGCTTGGCTTGTTTCGAGTCGGCCCGCTCGCGCTCGAATTCGGCGATGTCGGCGCCGGCGGCGAAGGCTTTCGCTCCGGCGCCGCGCAGCACGACGCAGCGCAACGATTCGTCGCCCGAGAGTTCGGTCATCGCCTGCCCGAGCCGCTCCCACATGGGATGGGAAAGCGCATTCATGCGCTCGGCGTTGTCGAGGATTACGGTGGCGATGTCGCCTTGTCGCGTGACCAGAACAGTTCCGGACATAGCGGATACTCCAAAACGAGACCTCAGACGTGGAACGGCAAGAACGCCTGGCTCACCAGTTGATCCAGCTTACCGGACCCAGGCTGATCCACGGCACGTAGGTCACGAGCAACGTCACCAGCGCGAGCACGACGGTGAAAGGCCACCCCACCCGGAAGACGGCCCAGAACGGCAGGCGCGCGATGGCCGCCGTGGTGAACAGCACGGTCGCCACCGGCGGGGTCTGCTGCCCGACGCCGAGGTTGATGGTCACGATGATGCCGAAGTGGATCGGGTCCACGCCGATCTGGCGCACGAGCGGAAGCACGATGGGCACGATGAGGATGATGGCCGCCGCAGAGTGCAGGAACATTCCCGTCACGAAGAAAAAGAGGTTCAGGAAGAGGAGGATCAGGAACTTGTCGGAAGTCGTCTCCAGGATCATCCGCGCAAACTTTTGCGGGACCTGCTCGCTGGTGAGGAACCACCCGAGCACCGCCGAGGAGGCCACGATGAGCATGACCGTGGCCGTCTGGCTGGACGACTCCCTGAGGATCTTGAGCGTCTGGCCTCCCGAAAGCTCTCGGTAGATGAAGATTCCGATGATCAATGCCGCCGCCACGGCCAGAGCGGCCACCTCCGTCGCGGTGGCAATCCCGCCCAGGATCCCGACCCAGATCACGATCGGAATGAAGAGGGCCCAGAAGGCGTGAAACGTCGAGCGGCCCACCTCGCGGATGGAGAACTTCTGCTCCTTGGGGAGGTTGTACTTGCGCGCGTAGTAGTAGCACAGGCCCATCATCGCCACGCAAGTTACGAAGCCCGGGAGGAAACCGGCAAAGAACAGCTTCGCTATCGAGACCTCGGCCATCCACGCATAGATGATCATGGGGATCGACGGTGGGATGAGGATAGCCGCCGACGCTGCGTTGGAGACGATGGCTGCGCTCAGGGTCCGCGGGTACCCGCGTTTTTCCATCGCCGGGATCACCACCTTGCCGATGGCGGCGGCATCGGCCACCGATGAGCCCGAGATCTCGCTCTGGATCATGGTGGCGACGACCGCGACCATGGCGAGCCCCCCGCGGATGAAGCCCACCAGGCTGTTCGCCAGGTTCACCAGGCGTTGGGAAATGCCCGAGGTCTCCATGAGCCCCCCGGCCAGGATGAAGAGCGGGATCGCGAGCAGCGGGAAGCTCGAGGCTCCGGAGAAGAGGTTCAGGGGAACGACGCTGAGCGACGCGCTGCCCGTCCAGAGGATGGCGACGATGGTCGCGATCGAGAGCGCGAACCCGATCGGGACGTTGATGACGGTGAGGAGAACGATCACTCCGAGGATGAGCCACTCCACGTTCCTTGGGCCTCCTGTGCATTCGGCCGCCGGGACAAAATGCCGGCAAGTCGCGTGAGACTGATCAGGAACATGAGGCCCCCGGTGATGGGCATCACGCTGTTCACCCAGACGACCTTCACCCAGGGGAGCGAGATGGCGGTCTCGTCGCCCATCCTCTGCGCGAGGATCCAGCCGTAGTACAAGAGCACGAACTGGAAGCCGAGCACGGCAGCCTCGCCGACGAAGTCCACGGCCCGGCGTGCCCACGGAGCCAGCTTGTCCACTACCAGCTCGAACCCGATATGACGCCGGTGGTAAGCCGCGACAACGGCGCCGAAAAAAGTCAGCCAGACGAGCAGGTAGGAGGCGAACTCGTCATACCAGACCAATGACGCGTTGAGCACGTAGCGGAAGAAGACCCCGAGGCAGACGACCACCCACATCGCCGCAAGAAGGCAAACGGTCCACCACTCGATGAGGGCGACGAGCCGCCCGAGCAGCTTCTCCATCAGCGCAGGGACTGGATGATCCTGATCAGGTCCGCGCCGCCAGGAATCTGCTTGCCGAACTCCTCATAGACTGCGCTCGACGCCTTGATGAAGGCCTCTTTGTCCGCCTCGTTGACCCTCATCGGGGGCGCGAGCTTGGAAATGAGTTCCCGGTCCAGCCGCTCGCCCTCGGAGCGAGCGAAATCGCCCGTAGCCCAGGCGATCTTGGCGATCGTCTGCTGGACATCCTTGGGGAGTTTCTGCCAGAAGGCCTCGTTTACGATGAGGTAGCCTGGCGTGTAGACATGGCCCGTCAGCGAGAGGAACTTCTGCACCTCCTGGAACTTGGCCGAATGGATCTGGGGAAATGGATTTTCCTGAGCGTCCATCACTCCGGACTGGAGCGCCGAGTAGACCTCGGCGAAGGGCATAGGCGAAGGGTTGGCGCCGTAGGCCTGGAACATCTTCACGCGCCAGACTCCGCCCGGCACGCGCAGCTTGATCCCCTTGAGATCCTCGGGGCGGACGATTGGGCGCAGGTTGTTCGTGATGTGGCGAAAGCCGTTCTCCCACACGCCCAGCAGCCGGATACCCCGCGCCGGCAGGCCATCGAACAACGCCTTCTGAACTTCCTTGTTCTCCGCCACCTTCTTCATGTGGGCGCGGTTGACGATGATGTACGGCATCTCGAAGACGCCGTAGCGCTGGTCCACCGTGCTCATGATCGTGGACGGGTAGGCCATCTCCGGGGCGCCGACCCTGATCCCCTTGATCATCTGCTCGTCGGTGCCGAGCTGGCTCGAGTGAAACACCCTCACCTCCACCCGGCCCTTCAGCGCCGCGTTCACATCTCGGGCGAACCTGGTGCTCACGATGTCGAAGAGCGATCCGGGGAAGCCCACGTGGCCGAGCCGGATGGTTACGGGCTGCTGCGCCAGCCCTGCTGCGGGCCACAGCCCGAGAGAGAGGACGGCACTGCCGAGGAACACGGACAACTTCGCGAATCTCATAGTCTTCCTCCTCGAGCGATGAATTGAAGACAAGGCCGACTGCGATTCGTTCAGGCAGCCTGGCGGCGGCCCGCGCGCGCGCATTCGCCCAGATACTCAAGCGCGGCGCGCACCCCGTCCCCGCGGTGCGATATCCCGGCAAGCGCGAGCCCCATTTCGACCCCGGCGAGGGTGCCGGCGAGCATGAGGTCGTTGAAATCGCCCAGATGACCGATGCGAAACACCTTGCCCGCGAGCTTGCCCAGCCCGGTGCCGAGCGACAGGTCGAATGCCTCCAGGATGATCTGGCGCAGGCGGTCGGCATCGCCTCCGGCCGGCAGGAGCACGGCGGTGAGCGAATTGGAGTATTCGGCCGACTCCAAGCACAGCACCTCCAGGCCCCAGGCGCGGACCGCGCGGCGCGTGGCCTCGGCGTGACGCGCATGGCGCGCAAACACCGCCTCCAGTCCTTCCTCCTTGAGCATCGCCAGTGCTTCGCGCAGGCCGTAGAGCAGGTTGGTCGCGGGGGTATAGGGAAAGTAACCGTTCTTGTTCGCCGCGAGCATTTCCTCCCAGCCCCAGTACGATTTGGGCAGCTTGGCCGATTTCGCCGCGGCGAGCGCTTTTTGGCTCGCGCAGTTGAACGAGAGTCCGGGCGGCAGCATCAGGCCTTTCTGCGATCCGGCGACGGTCACATCGACCCCCCATTCGTCGTGGCGGTAATCGATCGAGGCGAGCGATGAGATGGTATCGACCATGAACAGAGCCGGGTGCCCCGCGGCGTCGATCGCGCGCCGCAGCGCCGCGATCCGGCTCGTGACCCCGGTCGAGGTTTCGTTGTGCACCACGCAGACGGCGCGGATCGAGCGACCCGTGTCTTGCTTCAGCTTTTGCTCGACCGCGGCCGGATCGGCGCCGTGGCGCCAGTCGGTGGCGATCATCTCCACCTCGAGCCCCAGCCGGGCCGCCATGCGGCTCCACAGCGCGGCGAAATGCCCGGTTTCGACCATCAGCACCCGGTCGCGGGGGGAGAGCGTGTTGACCAGGGCCGCCTCCCAGGCGCCGGTCCCCGAGGCCGGAAAGATGATCACCGGCTGCTTGGAGCGGAACACGAACTGCAGGCCCTCGATGATCTCCAGCCCCATGCGGCCGAATTCGGGACCGCGGTGATCGATGGTCGCTCGGTCGATGGCGCGCAATACCCGCTCGGGCACATTGGTCGGACCGGGAATCTGAAGGAAATGGCGACCGCTGCGGTAGCTCATGGTTTGGTCCTCAAGTAAAGGGTCAGCCCCATTCTTCCAAAAAATGGGCCTTGCCCCCAATCCTTTTCCGAAAAATAGGGTCTGACCAAGTCCGAGTCCGCTTTTCCCGCCGCGCCGGCATGCGTCCCAGCCACGGGCAAACGGGTATGATCGCCGTTTCATTCCAAGCGGATTCAACGTGGGACTTCAAATAGAGGTCATTTCGGATGTCGTTTGTCCCTGGTGCTATATCGGCAAGCGCCGGCTGGCGGCTGCGCTCGAGCTGTACCGGGAGCGCAACCCGCAGGCCAGCGCGCCGCTGGTGCGCTGGCAGCCCTTCCAGCTCAACCCCGAGCTTCCCGCCGACGGGGTCGAGCGCGCCGGATATCTGCGGCGCAAATTCGGCGCGCGCGCCGCTGACATCTACGGGCGCATCACCGCGGTGGGCGCAAGCGTCGGCATCGCCTTTGCGTTCGACAAGCTGGCGCGCCAGCCCAACACCCTTGCCGCGCACAGCCTGATCGAGCTCGCCGCGGGCGCCGGGCGGCAGGACGAAGTCGTCGAAGCGCTCTTTCGCGCCTACTTCATCGACGCCAAAGACCTCACTTTGAACGAGACCCTGGCCGCGATCGCGATCGGAGCGGGTCTCGCACCCGAGGATGTGGCCGCCTGCCTTGCGAGCGAGGCTGCGCGCGAACGCGTCCGCGCGCTCGAGCTTTCCGCGCGCAACCTCGGCGTGCAAGGGGTGCCCTTCTTCGTCCTCAACCGGCGCTACGCGGTCTCCGGCGCGCAGGAGCCCGAGGTCCTGCTCGCGGCCATGCTGGAGGCCGAGTGCGAAGCGCCGCGGTCCTCGCCGGCCCCCGCTTGAACCGGGCAATAGAATTCAGCGTCTCGTTTCACCCGCGCCGCGGCGATTCCGCGCTCGCGGCGCGGCTCGCGCGCGAGATCGAGGGCGAGGTCCTGTTCGACGCCGCCAGCCGCGGCCGCTATTCGAGCGACGCCTCGATCTATCAGGTCGAACCGGTAGGGGTGGTCGTTCCCAAGAGCGAGCGCGACGCGCGGATCGCGATTCAGATCGCAGCCGAAGAGGGCGTGCCGGTGCTTGCGCGCGGGGCCGGAACCTCGCAGTGCGGTCAGACCGTCGGCGCGGCGCTGGTGATCGACACCTCCAAGTACCTCAACCGCCTGGTCGCACTCGACCCGGCGAATCGAACCGCGGTGGTCGAGCCGGGACTGGTGCTCGATCGCCTGAACGCGCTCTTGAAACCCCACGGATTGTGGTTTCCGGTGGACGTGTCGACTTCGGCACAGGCGACCCTGGGCGGCATGGCGGGCAACAACTCCTGCGGATCGCGTTCGATCGCCTACGGCAATATGGTGCACAACGTGCTCGCCATCGACGCGCTGCTCGCGGATGGCTCCGAGTACCGCTTCGGACCGTCCGCAGAGGTCGAAGCCGCCCCCGCGCCCTACCGCGAACTGGTCGCGCGCATCCACGCCATCGCCGGCCGCGAAGCCGGGGAGATCGCCGGACGCTGGCCGACAGTGCTGCGCCATGTGCAGGGCTACAACCTGGACATGGTCACGCCCGACGCGCCGCACAACCTTGCGCAGCTTCTGGTCGGCTCGGAGGGCACCCTCGCCTGGTCGCAGCGCATCCATCTCAAGCTCTCGCCGCTCCCCGCCCACAAGGCGCTTGGCGTGTGCCACTTCGATTCGTTCTCCAGCGCGATGCAGGCGCCGCAGCATATCGTGCGGCTTTGCCCGGCGGCGGTCGAGCTGGTCGATGCGACCATGATCGGCCTGGCGCGCGCCAATCCGGTTTTTCGTCCGGTCACGGAGAAGTTCATCCGCGGCGAACCCAAGGCGATTCTGCTGGTGGAATTCGCCGGCGATGCGCGCGAAGCGCAGGCGCAAAAGCTCAAGCGCCTTACCGAGCTGATGGCCGACCTGGGGCATCCGGGGAGCGTGATCGAGAT
>JACPRN010000091.1 GCA_016189945.1 Betaproteobacteria bacterium | reverse complement strand
CTTCAGCACGCGATGCATCTCGCAATACAGCGCCGCTTTGTCGGGGATGTTCATCGCGACATGTTGGCTCCAGACTACGTCGAAAGCCCCGTCCGGGAACGGTAGGTTGAGCGCATCGCCCTGTCGATAATTCACGAGATGCGCTAGCCCGATGCGCTCCGCCAGCATGGTCGCGACGCGGCAGTACTCGTCGGTGAGGTCGACGCCGGTGACTCGGCATCCGAATTCGGCAGCGATGCAGCGCGATGGCCCGCCGACGCCGCTGCCAACGTCAAGGACATTTTTCGTCGCGTCGAGACCCGCAGCGCGGGCGAGCTCGAGGGTCGCGTGGCGGCCTCGGATGTGAAACTCGTCGATTGGTGCGAGATCCTCGGACCGGAGCTTATCGAGGTCTTTCCCCGCGTTCGCGAGCGCCGCGAGGATCGCCGTCTCCAGGTCGGAGCTCGCGTAGTGCCGCTGGATGTCTTCGTTCAGCGGGCGCGATGGTGGCATCGTCCCTCCTTTGCAGACACCCAAAGGTCACGCATCAGCCGCGCGCGCTGTGTCCTCCGGACTGGACACGACGCTTGACCCGCGTCGGCTGAGTGCGCCTGTTCGGCGGTTCCCGACGGCGCAACGCGCCCCGCTTCGGAGCCGATGTCGATCTCGGGCGACGCGCCGGGACGCCGTGAAGCAAGCCTTCCACACTGATGTCTTCATCCACGTCGGGCCAATGCACGCCTTGACCGGAGCCGATAAGACGAAAGTGCGCTCGTTGCCCGGGCGTGGCCTCAGATAGACGCCAAGAGCAGGCCAGTGGAACACTGATGACTCGGCCGTCTGCAAGCCGCGCGATGATCTCATTCTCGGTGACCCGGACGTGCTGAATGGTCAGCTCGGTACTAATCGCAGTGTTCATGCCATGCCTCCAGAATCGTTGCACGTGCGCCGGCTCGTTGCAGTCGAAGCTGGTGAAGAAAAATCGATACGGCCCGGGGATGCCCTTGATTCTTGGCATTCAGGAATGTCCGCCCCTGTTCGAGTTCGCGCAGCAATAGTACCCCGCAACCCTTGCCGCTGCACGCGAGGGTCCAGGGGCACATCGCGTTGCACGCTTCCCAACTCGCTCACGCGAGCTCGAGCGGCGGCTCGTCCATCAGCGCGATCTGCTCGCGCAGCTCGAGCACGCGGTCCTGCCAGTAGCGCTGCGTGTTGAACCAGGGAAATGCGGCGGGGAAGGCCGGATCGTCCCAGCGCCTGGCAAGCCAAGCCGAGTAATGGATCAGGCGCAGCGTTCGCAGCGCCTCGATCAAGTGAAGCTCGCGGGCATCGAAGCGGTGGAAATCCTCGTAGCCGGAGAGCAGATCGGCGAGCTGGCGCGCCATCGACGCTCGCTCG
Organism: Betaproteobacteria bacterium; assembly: GCA_016189945.1. Taxonomy (GTDB): domain Bacteria; phylum Pseudomonadota; class Gammaproteobacteria; order Burkholderiales; family SG8-39; genus JACQTO01. The sequence goes on along the minus strand of JACPRN010000091.1, from coordinate 17,958 downwards.
CCCGAGAGCAGCATCCACAGGTCCTGGACCGCAGGGCCCATGCGCGCATCGTCGAAGTCGACGAAATGCGGGCCGCGCAGCTCCCCCGCGTCGGTCCAGAGCACGTTGCCGGCATGGCAATCGCCGTGCAGGCGCAGTGCGCGCACGCCGCCCGCGCGCGCGAACGAGCGCCGCACGCCCTCCAGCGCCTGCTCGACGACGCTCGTCCACGCTTCGAGCAGATCGGCGGGAATGAATCCGTGCGCGAGCAGCCAGTCGCGCGCCTCTTCGCCGAAGCCCGCGATGTCGAGCGCCGGGCGTGCGACGAACGGTTTCAATGCGCCGACCGCGTGAATGCGGCCGATGAAGCGGCCCATCCACTCGATCGTCTCGCGGTCCTCGAGCTCCGGCGTCCTGCCCCCGCAGCGCGGATAGACCGCGAAGCGAAAGCCGCCGAATTCGTGCAGCGTTTTGCCCTGCAGCACGAGGGGCGCAACGGCCGGGATTTCGCGCTCGGCGAGCGCCAGAACGAATGCGTGTTCTTCGCGGATCTGCGCATCGGACCAGCGCGCCGGGCGGTAGAACTTCGCCACCACCGGCGCCGCATCCTCCAGCCACACGAGATAGACGCGGTTCTCGAAGCTGTTGAGCGCGAGCATGCGCGCCTCGCTGCGCAGCCCGACGCTCTCGAGCGCATCCAGGATTAGATCGGGGGTCAGGCCCGCATAGGGTGCGGAGGCGGCGGCGCTGTTCACGGCGCCCATTGTACGGGGCGCGGCGCGGAGGCCGGATGCCCCGATCAGGCTTTGCCGGTCTTCGGGATGAAGCGCAGAGCGACGCCGTTATTGCAGTAGCGCAGCCCGGTGGGCGGCGGGCCGTCGTCGAAAATATGCCCGTGGTGTCCCCCGCAGCGCACGCAGTGGTATTCGGTTCGCGGCAGGATGAGCTTGAAATCGCGGCTGGTGCCCAGCGTCCCCGGAATCGTGGTGAAAAAGCTCGGCCAGCCGGTACCGCTGTCGAATTTCATCGCCGAGGTGAACAGCGGCAGGCTGCAGCCGGCGCAGACGAAAACGCCGGGCCGTTTTTCCTTGTCGAGCGGGCTCGATCCGGGAGGTTCCGTGCCTTCCCTGCGCAGCACGTCGTACTGTTCGGGGCTAAGCCGCTTGCGCCACTCCTCGTTCGAGCGCTTGAGGGGCGCGGTGCTGGAGGCCACTTCCGCGCCTTCGGCAAGCAGCGCCCGCCAGTTCTTCTGCAGTTCTTCCACGCTCGTTCCTCCTCCTTTGGACGCGGGCGAGCGCGCCAGGGCACGCCCAGCCAGCCCGCCGAGCGGGATTGCCGCCAAACCCTTGAGAAGAACGCGCCTGTGCACCCGAGCCTCCGTGTCCCCAGGAGACAGGGCGCGGATGGGAAAGTTCCCGCTCGCGCAAGCGGCAGGATTACTCCTCGTCCACCCCGAACCGGGCAACGAAAGCCGCGGCCTCCAGCGCCGGGCCCTTGTAATCGCCCTGCATGGTCTCGCAGCCCAGGTCCTTGAGCCGGTTCGCGACCGCTTCGTCCGGGACACCGACTGCGACCACGCCCAATTTCAAGTGGTGAGCGAGCTCGATCAGGGATTGCAGAACGCGCGCGTACTGGGCCGCGCCCACCGCGTCATTCGCGTGCGAAACGTCGATCTTGATTTCCTGAAACGGCATCGCCGCGAGCCGGAACAGGGACGAAAGCGCGAGGTCCGGATCGTCGATCGAGAGCTTCAACCCGATCTTCTTCAGGCGCCCGAGCGTATCGCGCGCCACGGGATCGGCCAGGACCGAAGTCCCGCCGATCTCGATCACCAGCCTCCCCGGGCGCAGGCTCCAGGTGCGCACTGCGCGCTCGACCACTTCGGGGAGTTCCGCATGCAGCAGTGCGCGCGCGGGAAGATTGACCGCAATGCGCAGGTCCAGCCCGGCGCTGTAGCGGAACTCCGAGCAGTTTCGCAGGGCGCGATTGAGGACCGAGGATACCAGTGCGCTCGCCTGGCCGGCGGCCTCCGCCGCGCTGAAAGCTTCTTCGGCGGGAACCAGGCCGAGGGCGGCCTCCCGCCAGCGCAGCAGGCTCTCGGCGCCCATGATCTGGCCGAGCTGTAGGTCATACTGCGGCTGGAACACGAGTTCCAGGGTGTCTTCGGATACCGCCGTGCGCAGCCGATTCTCCATCAGCAGCCGCGCGGTCTGGGATTCTTCGCTGTCTCGCGCATACTCGGCCACGCGGCCGGCGAGGCCCCGCGCGGCTGCGCAGGCGCTTTTCGCGCGCTGCAGCAGCGATTCGGCGTTCTCGCCATGCAGCGGGAAAGTCGCGATCCCGATTGCCGGACGCGCGAAGATCTCGTCTTCACCGATCCAGAACGGGGCGTTCAGCGCGCGCAGCGACTTTTCCGCCGCGAGCGCCGCTACGGCGGAATCCTCCACCGCGGCGAGCACGCAGACGAATTCGTCCCGTCCCATGGCCCCGAGGAGATCATCGCCGCGAAGCACGTTCGCGCGCAGCGTGGCGGCGAGCCGTTTGCGCACGGCATCGCCCACGCTATAGCCCCATGCGGCGTCGATGCGCCCGATCGCACCGCAGTCGATGAACAGAAGGCCAAGCTGGCGCCCATCGGCGCGGCGCGCCTCGATCAGGCGGCGCAAGCCCTCAGCCAGCGCGGGCGGTTCGGCGGCAGAGGAAGGGGCGGAGCCTGGCGCGGGGCAGGCGAGTTGCGCCTCGCTCACAGGAACAGCTCTTTCGGGTCGATTCTCACCGCGTCGTACTCGAGCGTATGCAGGATCCGGTAGGGCTCGTCGCGCGTCGCCATGTGCTCCTTCATCAGGTCGAGCATCTTGTACGGTATGAGCGGGTTGCCCTTCGCATCCTGCACCACCATGATGCGCGGCTGCAGGCGGCGCACCATGTTCTGGGCGATGACGATTGCGGTCTCGCCGCTGTTCAACTTGACCACGCTTCCCACCGGGAAGACGCCGACGCACTGAATGAACTGCTCGACCAGGGCGGCCTGAAACTGCTTGCCCCGGCCCTTGTAGACCACGCTCAGGGCGTTTGCGGGTGAGAGGTGTTCCCCGGCCGGGGGCGGGGCGGTGAGCGTATCGAAGGCATCGACGATCCCCGCGATCGAGCCGAGAAGGGCGATCGCGTCGCCGCGCAGCCCGCGCGGATAGCCGCTGCCGTCGTAGCGCTCGTGGTGCAGCGAGGCGAATCCGGAAAGCTCCTGCGGCAGGCCGGGTGTCTTGCTCAGGATCTCCACCGAATGGCCCACGTGGGTGCGGTAGACCTCGACCTCTTCAGGGGTGGTCGGTCCCCGCGTCGCAAGCTCCGTCGGCAGCTTCAGCTTGCCGACGTCCTGCAGCAGGCCGAGCAAACCGAGCAGCTCCAGGCGATCCTGCGGGAACTGGAGAAAGCGCCCGAAGATGGTCATCATGACCGAGATCTCGACGGCGCGGCTCAGGGTGGCGCCGCTTTTCTCCTGCAGCTTCACCAGCAGCGCCATGGCGTCCGGGTTGCGCACCACGCTCTCGGTGATCTGCGAAGCCGCCTCGCGCGAGCGGGAACTGTCGATGGCATCGCCGATCTCCACCGCGCGCGAGAGTTCCTTCACCACCACCGTCGAATTCGTGTAAGCGGACTTGGCGCGCGGCAATTCGGCTTCGACGCTGGCAAGCTCCTTGTACACCGTGGTGCCGCGGATCTTGGCGATGTCATCCGCGGTGACCTTTCCCGGGTCGGGCAGGTCTTCCTTTTCCGGGTCGACGAAAACGTGCTTGCAGAACTTCTTCAGCACTTCGAGCTGCTTTTCGGACTTCAGGACAAAGCCCTGGAAAACGAACGGCGTCTCGGTCCACGGCCGGTCGAGCTTAGAGACGTACATGCCGAGGCGCAATTCCTCGACCGCGATTTCCCTCAGTTCCATCCTTTGGTCCCAAGCGGTGAGCCGGATGGGGCCATTTTCGACCCTACGCCGAAGAACGGCAAGCGGCCCTGTCACAACCCGGTTTCGGCCGGCTTCAGGCCCTCCAGCGGCCTTCCTTCTCGGTCGCTCGCGACTCGGCTTTCAGCTTGATCAGGTGCGCGAGCAGCGAGCGGGCGGCCACCGGGTGCAGGCGCTCGGACACGTCGCTGTAGACCAGCGGCAACAACTCATCAACGCTCGCCGCGCCCAGTTCCCGCAGCGCCTTGAGCACCTTGTTTTCGCGCTCCTGGCGGTGCAGAAGCAGCCGCTCGACCACTTCCTGCAGGTTTGCCATGAGAAAGCCGTGTCCGGGGGCGATTGCCGCGACGTCTTCCCCCTGGAGCATGCGCAGGGAGGCGAGATACACCGCCATATCGCCGTCGGGCGGATTGATCACCACGGTGGAGCCCTGCATGATGTGATCGCCGCTGAAGAGCAGCTTTTCGTTCTCCAGCAGATAGCACAAATGGTTGGAAGCGTGACCGGGCGTATGGATCGCGCGCAGCATGCACCCGCCCACGGCGATCCGCTCGCCGTGGGCCGGCACGCGCTCGGGCCGAAATTCCCGGTCCTGGCGTCCCTCGAGCGGTGGCGGCATGCCGATCAGCTCCGCGCCTGTTCGCGCCTTGAGCAGCATGGCCGCAGGCGAATGGTCCAGGTGCGTGTGCGTCGCGAGGATCCAGCGTATGCGGCCGCGCGCCGCAGCAAGCAGGGCTTCGACATGCGCCTCGATCGCCGGACCCGGATCGACGAGCGCGAACTCCGCGCCCGCCCCGATGAGATACGAATTGGTCCCGGGCCCGGTCATGAAGCCCGGATTGGGCGCTGTGATGCGCCTGACCTGCGCCGAGAGCTGCGTTACTGCTCCCGGGACGATTTCATAGGAAGGAATCCCCTTGCCTTCGGGATCGATCCAGACGGCTTCCGCGTAGGCGTAGTCCCCCGGCATGAGAAAGCGCAGACCCTCGCGCCCGCTCGCCGCGCGCGGCGCGGTGGGCGCGATCACGCGCGGCGCGCGCGCGTACGCCATCAGCGAGGCGAGGTCGGCAAAGCGCGCGAGCACCTCCAGCGACTTGATGGTCGGAAACACCAGCTTCAGGTCGCCGCGGCGATGCCGCTCGAGCGCCTCGGCGGGCGCAATCCAGGTCTGGTCGACGGTCTCGCCGCTGTCGTGCGCGGGCGTCTGGGCGGCCGGCGCGGCGGCGACGAAAAAGCGCGTATCGAATCGGCGCGGGCGGCCCTGTCCGGTTATCCAATGGCTGAAATAGGCAAGCCGATCGGCGGCGAGCCGCAAACCGTTGTCGCGGCATACTTCGGCGAAGCGCATTTCGCCGCGAATCAACTTCTGGCGCTGCGCGGCGAATCGGCGCGCGGCAGCCGGATCGTTCAAGGCGAGAAGCTCTCCCTCTTGATCGTAGGCAAACAGCAGCCCGCATTCCTCGAAGCACTCGCGGATCGCGGCGATCCAGAAGGCAAGCCCCCCGCGATCTAAGCCGAGCAGCCGGCTCGCGCCCGCATCGTCCAGTCCGGCGCAATGCGCAAACAGGGACTCCTCGTCGTCGCCCGCGTCGAGCGCCCCGCCGGGGAACACATAGGCCCCGCCGACGAAGGCGGCGCGCTCGGTCCTGCCGAGCAGGAACACTTCAATGCCGCGCCGCGCCTCGCGCGCGACGATCAGCGTCGCGGCCGGCCGCGGGACCAGGGGCGGCTGATTCATCGTTTGCGGCACGCGGGCGACTGAAAGGAGGATTCCATGATCGAAGATGCAGACATCGGCCGCCTTCCCCGGGGAGTCGGGGCTGATATATCGGCAGGCGCAAGTTTAGCAGGCCGGACGCGCGCAGTCAGAGACGCCGCGCGCAAGCGCGCCGCCTGCTGGCCCGAAGGAGCGCCGCTGGCGGACGCGAATGGCTGCTTGGGGATACCGGCGCCGGGGATCTTTCAGCGCTGCTCGGGGCAGCTTCCCGGCGCGGCAACATGCGGCACCGGCTGGACCGCCGGTGCCTCTTTGACCGCTATTTCGGATCCTGCTTCTGCTTCTTCTCGTTCCTCCACACCAGCCAGACGAATCCGATGCAGAAGCCGAAGAAAAGAATGCCGAAAATGATCGTTCCCATGGAACCGGAGCTTTCGGCCGGCGGGTTGTCGACCGCTTGCGCGGCAAAGGCGTAGCACAGGGACAACAACAGCAACAGTCCGGAAAGAATTCTAGCCATCAGATCGCTCCATTTTTCAGTGTGGGGTCGCGCGCTCAGCTCGCGCAACCCAAGCCGAGGGTAACAAACCAGTCTGACAGATCACTGACGGCAGCGAAGGCTTTGCGCCCGCGCTACGCTTCAACCCGGATGGGATTGGGAAACGCGCCCGATGCGCCTGAACCCGAGGCGCGCGCGCACGCCGATCAGGCGTTCGGGTGAGGTTCGAAGAACCCCCTGGTCTCGAACACCGATGCCGGAAAACCGCGCCCTGCAAGCCGCAGGCTGCGCTTCAAGACAAAATCGAACAGGAGCGGGCTGTGCTCGCGGATTCGCTTCAGCACCGGCGCGGCGGTGCGCTCGATCAACCCCCGCTCGGCCAGGCGCTCGACCGAGTAGATGGGCATCACGCCGGGAAGCGGGTAATCCGAGCCGTTCAGAAGGCGCGCGTGCCAGTGGGCTCGCTCGAGCACGCGCTCGAGGTAGGGCACCGCGCGGTGCACCTGCGGCAGCGCCGAGAGATCGCCGAAAAGGAGCTTTTTCCAGCGCGGCTCTTCCATCAGGCGCGCGAAAAGCGAAAAGCTCTCCACTTCCTGCGCATTCGGGCCGGCGTCCAGATCGATGTCGGCGCCGAGCGAAGCGCAGTGCGCGACGACCACGCGCACGCCATGCTCGAGCGCCCGGCGCAGCCTGAGCGGATTGCCGAGGTTCTGAGGGAAGGCCGAACCGATCGCCAGCTCGCGGCCGGCATGGGTGATGAGCGGCAGGCCGCGGCGCGCGAGCTCGGCATAGAACCGGTCGCAGCGGCGGGAGGCCGGGTCCATTCCCATGGCGCTCGGCAGCCACTTCACGGCGCGCGCGCCCTGCGCATGCGCGGAGGCGAGACGCTCGACGCAGTCGCGCCGATAAGGGTGGATCGACGCCGCCCACTCGAAATAGTCGGGATAGCGCCGCGCGGTTTGCGCCGCATAACGGTTCGGAACGTAAATCGAGGTATCCTGCAAGCGCTCTTCGCCCGAGGCGTCGACGACGCAGTCCAGCGCAAACAGCAGCAGCTTGGCTCCCTGGGCAAGCCCGTCGACGAGGTTGCGCATGCGCTCGAGGTAGCTCTCGTCGACGCGGCCCGGCGCGTCGTGGGCGCAGCCGGCGTTGAGATAGAAGAGCCGCTGCGCGTATTGCAGCGGGTTGGCGAGACTCTCCATCGCCGGATTGATGCGGATGCCGCTGCCGGAATCCCCCGTCCCGACCAGGTGCACGTGGCAGTCCCACGCCTTGCGCGCATCGATCCCTTCCCAGGCTGCGCCGATGAGCGCGTGGCGCGTCAGTTCAGGCGGCAGCAGCGCGCGGCAGGGGTTGATGAAGCCTTGCTCGGGCCAGTAGCGCACGAGCGCGGCGGCGGTGCCGGCCGCGCCGAGTGCAGCCAGCAGCGCGAGGTTTCGGCGGCGCGACGAATTCACTCCCTGGAGTTCTTGATGTAGCCCTTCAACATGCGGTTCTCGAACGCCTGCTCCTCGAGCACCGCCTTGGCGACGTCGTGGAAGGAAAGCACCCCGGCGAGCGATTCGCCCTCCATGACCGGCATGTAGCGCACGTGCGATTCGAGCATCGCCCGGCGCAGATCGTCGACGTCCATTTCAGGTCCCACAGTGCGCGGACTGCGCACCATGACATCTTTCACCCTGATCCCATGGATCGAGCCCTTATTGGCATGAATCGCTCTCAGCACTTCGCGGAAGCTGAGCATTCCGGCAAGACTGCCGTCTTCCACGATCACGAGCGAGCCGATGTCGTGCTCGACCATGGTCGCCAGAGCATCGGTGAGCAAAGCCTCGGGCGAGCCGGTGTAGAGCACGGCGCCTTTGATGCGCAGAATTTCCCTGGTTTGCATGGCGCCCTCCTCGGCAGCGGCTACCCTCTGGTTCATGTTACTCCGGCGCGGAGCACAAGCAAGCGACAGCGCTTTCCCGCTGCGGCGCTGTTAAACTTTGCCTATGGGTTTCGATTCATCTTTTGCCATCGGGTTCATCGGCGCGGGCCGCGTCGGAACCGCTCTTGCGTGGGGACTGGCGCGCCGCGGCTACCGGGTCGCGGGGGTGGCGAGCCGCAGCCAGTCCTCGGCGCAAAGGCTCGCCGCGGCGATTCCGCAGTGCGCTGTCCATGGCGGCGCCCAGGCGCTTGCCGACGCCGTCGAGCTGGTCTTCCTGACCGTTCCGGATGACGCCATTGCGGCGGCTTGCGCGCGCGTCGTCTGGCGCAAGGGCCAGTCGGTCGTCCACTGCAGCGGCGCGACCGAGCTTGACGCCCTCGCGGCCGCGGCGGCCGGGGGGGCGCAGGTGGGCGGATTCCATCCGCTGCAGATGTTCACCGATCCGGAGACCGCGCTGCGCGGACTGCCCGGCTGCGCCATCGCCATCGAAGCCGCACCGCCCCTTGGCGACAGACTCGCGGCGATGGCGCAGGCGCTGGGCTGCCAGACGCTGCGGCTGCCCTCGGGCACGCGCGCGCTCTACCACGCGGGGGCCGGCTACGTGGCCGGGTTCGTCAACGCGCTCGCGCGGGAGGCATCCAGGATCTGGGGTGCGCTTGGCTTGACTGAAGAGGAGGCGCTGCGCGCGCTGCTGCCGCTGCTGCGCGGAAGCGCCGATTCGATCGAGCGGCTCGGTCCCGCGCGCGGGATGGCCGGTCCCATCTCGCGCGGCGACCTGGGCACCGTCGAACGCCATCTTGCGGCATTGGCGCCGCTGGGCGGCGACACGCTGGAATTGTATCGGGCGCTCGCGCTTCGCACCGTTGCGCTTGCCATCGAGCGCGGTTCGCTTGGCCCGGAGCAGGCGGCGCGGCTGCGCGCGCTGCTGAAAGGGTAGCGGTTAGCCGCGGGCGCGTCGCAACTGGCGCATGGGCGCACGCTGGCTGCCGCGCGTGCGCGGCGCATCCCCCACCGAGGTTCCCCGGCGCAGGAAAGCCGGACGCCCCCGCGCCCCGCTTGCGCCGTAGTCCGCGGCCAGAGCCTCGGTCGCGGCTTCGCTTGCGACGCCCAGCCGTCCCGTGAGATAGGCGTGGAGCAGCTCGAACAGGCGCTCCAGCGCAAACTCGTGCGTCTTGCCGCTTGCGCCGAAGAGCCAGTCGGAAAAACCCATGAAGCGCCAAAAAGCCGAATCCGCGCGGCCCTCGCCCAGGAGCAGCGCCAGCGCGCGCGGGAAGCGTCCGGAATTGCCCACCAGCTCCCAGTAGCGCGCAAAGCGGGTCATGCGCTGCAGGTCGCCAAATCCGATGCGCGCGGTGGCAAGGACGTTATACGGCGGATCGGGGTTGTAGCGCATCCGGTGCGCCTCGGTGTGGCGGGCAATCGGCGTGCCGCGCAGCCGCTTCAGGACCCCGACCTGGATCTCGTGCGGGCGCAGCGCGAGAAGCCGGTCGAACCCGCGCCCGAAACTCTTCAGATCTTCTCCCGGGAGCCCCGCGATCAGGTCGGCGTGAATGAGCGCGTTGGAATGCTCGCGCAGCCAAAGGAAGTTTTCCGCGGCCTTGGCGTTGTCCTGCCGGCGGCTGATCAGCGCCTGGACTTCCGGATTGAAAGTCTGGATGCCGATTTCGAACTGGAGCGACCCCTGCGGAAAGCGCGCGATCGCCGCGCGCAGCTTCTCCGGCAGATAGTCGGGAACCAGCTCGAAATGAACGAACAGCCGCTCGTCCATGCGCTCGAGGAAGAACTCCAGGATGCGCAGGCTCGCGCTGACGTTCAGGTTGAAGGTACGGTCGACGAAGCGGAAGTGCCGCGCTCCGCGATCGTAGAGGGCGCGCATTTCGGCGAGGAAGCGCTCGGTGTCGAACGGCCAGGCGGTCTTGTCGAGCGATGACAGGCAGAACTCGCATTTGAACGGGCAGCCGCGCGAGGCCTCCACATACAGGAAGCGCCTGGCGATGTCTTCGCCGCCGTACAGGCGGTAGGGAAAGGCGATCCCGCCGAGCGGGGCTTGCTCGCCGGCGATGATTCTCGACCGCGGCTTGTGTCCGCCCAGGAGGTCGCGGCACAGCCCGGCGAACGACGTCTCGCCCCAGCCGGTGACGACGTAATCGGCGAGCGCGGCGATGCGCTGCTCGGGGACTTCGTGGCTCACCTCCGGACCGCCGGCGACGATCGCAACTTCGGGCGCGACGGCTTTGAGCATCGCCGCAACGCGCGTCATCTCCTCGGCGTTCCAGATGTAGACGCCCAGCCCGACGATGCGCGGGGACTCTTTCAGCAGCGCCTCGACGATGTCGACGGGCCGCATCCCGAGCACGAACTCCATGATGCGCGTCTCCGATTCCAATTCGCCCAGGTTGGCGGCGAGATAGCGCAGCCCGAGCGACGCGTGGACATAGCGCGCATTGAGCGTGGCGAGGATAATTGCGGCCATGCCGCTAGTGTAGCCGCTCGCGCCTGCGGCCAGAACCATGGAGGCAACACAGTCATGCCGCAACAACACCCCGGTCTTTCTTTCGCCTCGGCGAATCGCGAATCCCCCTGGCGCGTCTACCTCGAGCAGATCGAGCGCGTCGTGCCGTACCTGGGGCGGCTTGCCGACCAGGCCGAAACCCTTAGACGGCCAAAACGCGCACTGATCGTCGACATCCCCATTCATATGGACGACGGGCGCAGGGAACATTTCGAAGGCTATCGAGTGCAGCACAACCTCTCGCGCGGGCCGGGCAAGGGCGGCGTCCGCTACCACCCGAGCGTGAGCCTGGACGAGGTCACGGCGCTCGCCGCGTGGATGACCATCAAGACCGCCGCGGTCAATCTTCCCTTCGGCGGCGCCAAGGGCGGCGTGCGCGTCGACCCGAAAACGCTCTCGTTCAAGGAGATCGAGCGGCTCACGCGCCGCTACACCAGCGAGATCAACATGATCATCGGTCCGGACAAGGACATCGCGGCGCCCGATGTCAACACCAACGAGCAGATCATGGCGTGGATGATGGACACCTACTCGATGAACGTCGGCCACACCGCTACCGGGGTGGTGACCGGAAAACCGCTTGCGCTCGGCGGCAGCGTGGGCCGCCAGCGGGCCACCGGCCAGGGCGTGTTCTTCATCGCCCGCGAAGCCGGCCAGCGGCTCGGCATCCCGATCGAGGGCGCGCGCGTCGCGGTCCAGGGGTTCGGCAATGTGGGCGGCGTCGCCGCGGAGGTTTTCGCCGCGCACCGCGCGCGCGTGATCGCGGTGCAGGACGAGTCCGGAACGGTGTACGCGGACGCGGGACTGGACATCCCGGCGCTGTCTGCCGCGGCCAAGTCCTCCGGCGGCGTTGCCGCCTCGGGCATTGGGGAGACAATCGACGCGGAAGCGTTTTGGGAGCTGCCGACCGATTTCCTCGTTCCCGCCGCCATGGAAGGGCAAGTGACTCGCGAGCGCGCAAACCGGATTCGCACGCGCGCGCTGATCGAGGGCGCGAACGGGCCGACCTCGCCCGAAGCGGACGACGTGCTCGGCGAGCGCGGAATCACCGTGGTGCCGGACGTGATCGCCAACGCCGGCGGGGTCACGGTGAGCTATTTCGAATGGGTGCAGGACTTCTCCAGCTTCTTCTGGACCGAAGACCAGGTCAATCGGCGCCTGGAACGGATCCTGGTGGGCGCTTTCGGGCGCATCTGGGACATCGCGCGCGAGCAGCGCGTATCGCTCAGGACCGCGGCCTACATCGTCGCTTGCGAACGCGTCCTCGACCAGCGCCGCATTCGCGGGCTGTATCCTTGATCCGATGTATTGCGGGGTCAGGTCTTGCTTCTTGCTTTTTTTTGCAAGAAGCAAGACCTGACCCCCCACGCGAAAACGTGGAGACGAATCAAGAGACAGATTTCTCACCGCCGGCGTCAACATTTCATCGATAGGTGACTAGCGAAGCTCTCCTCGGGCGCATGCGGCGCCTGCGCTGGACCGCGTACGTTCTCGGGGCGGCCGCGTTCGTGCTGGCGTTCTTTCATCGGCTGGCACCGGCTGCCATCGCCGGCGAACTGCAGGGCGCGTTTGCCACCTCGGGGACGACGCTCGGCGTGCTCGCCGCGGCCTATTTCTACGTGTACTTCGCCATGCAGGTGCCCTCGGGCGTACTCGCCGACACCTGGGGCCCGCGGCGGCTCTTCACCGCCGGGTCGCTGGTGGCCGGCGCCGGCTCGATCATTTTCGGCCTGGGCGAGACCCTCCAGGTGGCGATCGCAGGGCGGCTGCTGGTGGGGCTGGGCGTATCGGTGGCGTTTATCTCGGTGCTGAAGCTGAACGCCGCCTGGTTCTCCGAGCGCCAGTTCGCCACCGCCACCGGGCTGCTCATGTTCATCGGCAATATGGGCGGGCTGATGTCGGCGGCGCCGCTGGCCTGGATCGTGGGCTTTACGTCGTGGCGCAACGTGTTCGTCGCCTCGGGCGCGTTGTCGCTCGCGCTCGCCGCGCTGATCTGGTTTCTGCTTCGGGACAATCCGCGCCAGCTCGGCCTGCCGTCGATGAACGAGCTGGAAGGCAGGCCGGACGCACCCCCGCAGACAAGCCACTGGCTCCAGGGGCTGGGGGTGGTGCTGCGCAACCGGCAAACATGGCCCGGTTTCTTCATGAATCTGGGGCTGGTGGGCTCGTTCCTCACTTTCGCCGGCTTGTGGGCAGTGCCCTATCTGCGCGAGGTGCACGGCATGGAACGCGCGCTTGCCACCTACCATACCAGCGCGATGGTCCTCGGTTTTGCCGCCGGTTCGCTCGCGGTGGGCGCGCTGTCGGATCGGATGGGGCGGCGCGTGCCGCTCCTGCGCGCGCTAGGGGGTCTCTACGCCGCCTGCTGGCTGCCGCTGCTTGCCGGCTGGCCGCTGCCGCTTGGCGCGAGCCTCGGGCTGTTCACGCTCATGGGCATCGCGATCGCGGGAGCGACGCTGAGCTGGAGCTGCGCAAAGGAAGTGAACCCGCCGGAACTCTCGGGCACCGCAACCAGCGTGGTTAACACCGGGGGGTTTCTCGGGCCGGCGATTTACCAGCCGCTGGTCGGCTGGGTCCTCGATCTGTCTTCCGGCGCCTCGGCGCATTCGGCCCTGGATTGGCAGCTTGCGCTGGGTGCGATGTCGTTTTTCACCTTCGGCGGTTTCGCCTGCGCGTTCCTGATACGCGAGACCCATTGCCGCAATATCTACGCTCCCGAGCCAGCGCGCGGGCGCGCGCCGGAACTGCGCTGACGCCGGCGTCCGCAAGGATGCGGGACGGCCGCGCGGGGCCGCAAATCCGACTTGGCGCAGGGGTATTGCATCGCAACATGCCAATATTTCACAATAATCAAATGTTATCGCAAGCTTCTGATTTAACGATTTGAATAATCGTGTCCAGAGCCGTATAACACTAGTGTGCGAAGCAACATTTATCGGCCAGTGCACAGGGCCAACAAGGAGCAGTACATGAGCTATACGGGCACCATTTACGAAGGCGACAGCCTGATTCACCGCATGCCCCTGCGCAGCGAAACTCCCGATGTCGAGGAGGCCGGTTTGGAATTCGGGGCAGTGTTGAGACGGATTGCCACGGCGTGGCGGACATTCTTCGACTGGCTTGAACGCACCTCCAGCGAAGCGCGCTACCGCCAAGTCGAAGCTTACCTTTCCCAGGCGAGCGATCTCGCCGATCTGGAACGCCGCCAGCGCAATCTCGAGCGCAATCACCAGCACTTCTTCATCTGAGCGCTGCGGCCTGCGCCGGAAAACCGCACTTCCCCGCCCTCCGGGGAGAACGAGCCGGCGCAGCGCTCTGCCTGACCCCCGCCTAAATACTCAGCAGTCCGCGCGCGTTGCCCGCGACGATGGCAAGCTTTGCCTGCTCATCGAGCGACGGATGCGCCGTGACCGCCTCGATCGGCCGCTCGTAGGCAATCGGGAAACAGTAATCGCTGCCCATCAACACGCGGTCGGCGCCGATCACGCGGGCGAGGTACTCCAGCACGTGGTCCGAATAGCCGACCGTGTCGTAGTAGAAGCGCCGCAGGTAGGCCACGGGCCCTTCGAGCTTCAGGTGCCGCAGGTCGGCGCGTTTTTCCCAGCCGCGCTGCAGCCTGCCCACCAGCCAGGGAAAAGCGCCGCCGGCGTGGGGGAGGCAAAAAGTGAGCCGCGCAAAACGATCCAGCACGCCGCCGTAGATCAGGTGTGCGGCCGCGATCGCCGACTCAAACGGGTTGCCAAGCAGGTTGGTGAGGTAATGTGCCGCCAGCCGCCGCGGGTCGATCACTTCGACCGGGTGCAGGAAGATGGGCATCCCCAGCGCCTCGATGCGCTCATAGACGGGAAAGAAAAGCGGGTCGGAAAGCTCGCGCTCGCGAACGTGCGTCGCCATGTAGAAGCCGCGCACCCCGGGCAGCTTCGCCGCGCGCTCGACCTCGGCTAGCGAGAGGTCGGGCTCCTGCATCGGAAGGGTGGCAAGACCGTACAGGCGCGCCGGGTGGCGCTCGTGCGCCTCGGCCAGGGCGTCGTTGAACGCCACCGTGAGGCGCTGCGCGAGGTCGCGCGCCGCCCAATAGACCATCGGTTGCGACAGGGACAGCACGTGCACCTCGACGCCCTGCTCGTCCATGGCCGCAAGCCGCGCGCCGTGATCGATAAAGCGCGGCCCCACCGGTCCGGTAAGGAGGTGGCCGACCCTGAACTGGGGTCCCTTGCCTTCGACCACGCGGTATTCGACGCCGTACGCGGCTGCGTGTGCGGCGATTAAATCGAGAAACGCCTGCGGATAATAGTGGGCGTGGATGTCGACGCCGCGATGCAGGTATGGCTGAGCCATCGTTCAGTCTCCGCCAAAGATGCGCGGCCGAAACACTAGCATGATCGCCGGGCCGTGTCCTCAGGCCCCGAGTCCCAAATCAGCGCCGGCGGGCAGTCATGACGATCGGACGCATTTCGGGCAGGATGACGGTATCCTCACGGCCGAAGCGGATACAGGAGCATTCGCATGAAATCGGATCTCGCCATCATCTTCAATTTCATCGTCAGCCAGTGGAGCTTCTCGCCGCAGGCGTTCAGGGACGCGATCATCAATGCTGCGCTGGCGAAATTCACCCTGTCCGTGATCTGGTGGGTTACGCGCTTCATGGTGCACAAGTTTCCCCACAGCGCGACCATGTCTATTCTGAGTCGGGCGCTCAACACGCGACCCGCAAAGCTGGTGGTTCTGGTGCTCGACGTCACCCTGATCGACGTGTTTCTCTTTTTTGCGGTGGTTTCGTTGCTCGATCTTCGGACCCAGTTCTCCTACTTCTCGGCTTGGACATCGGCGCTGTTCTCCTTCCTGCTCGTGTATATGCTCATGATCACGCACGCCGACCTCAAGAAATACTGAGCGCATCGGGGAGCCGTTGCCGAGATCGCGCACGATCCCGAAACGGCAGGGGCCGGCTCATGCGGACGTTCCGGACACTCCCAGCTCCTCGGCCATCGGCCGGCTCGGGTAATGGAACCTTATGGGACCGTCGGGCAGCGCGTGCAGGAACTGGCGCAGGAAAGGATCGGCGGAGGCGAGCAGCTCATCGGGGGCGCCCGCGCCGGCGAGGACGCCATCGGCGATGATGTAGACGTAGTCGACCAGCTTCAGCGACTCGCTCACGTCGTAAGTCACCACGATCGAGGTCGTGCCCAAGGCGTCGTTCAGTTGCCGGATCAGCCCGGCGATGACGTTGAGCGAGATGGGGTCCAGGCCCGCGAAGGGCTCGTCATACATCGCCAGCACCGGGTCCATGGCGATCGCGCGCGCCAGGGCAACGCGGCGGGTCATGCCGCCGGAAAGGTCCCCGGTCATCATCGCCTGGGCGCCGCGCAGTCCCACCGCGTGCAGCTTCATGAGCACCAGCCGGCGGATGATTTCCTCGGGCAGCTCGGTGTGTTCGCGCATCGGGAAGGCGATGTTCTCGAAGACCGACAGGTCGCTGAACAGCCCGCTCACCTGGAACATCATGCCCATCTTGCGCCGCAGCGCATAGAGCCGATCGGCGTCCAGCTCGTGAATGAGTTCCCCCTCGACCCTGACCGTGCCGCTTGCGGGCCTGATCTGCCCGCCGATGAGCCGCAGGAGCGTCGTCTTGCCGCATCCGCTTGCGCCGAGGACGGCGACGAGCTTGCCGCGCGGAATCTTCAGCGACAGGCCCTTGAAGACCTGATTGCCGCCGTAGGCGAAGCGAAGATCGTCGATCTCGACGATGTTTTGCGTCGCGGCGTCCAATGGCCGGTCCGTCAGCGCTTCTTCGGAGGCCACTCCCCGGCCTCCTTGTAGAACTGCTCGGCGCCCGGGTGAAACGGCACTTGGTTTGCCTCGGCCATCAGCTTCGGATCGAAGGTCTTCAAGGTCGCTGAAGCGGCCTCCAGCATCGGCTTGTTTTCATAGATCGACTTGGCGGTCCGGTAGACCAGGTCGGCCGGGACATGCGCGCTGGCGACGAGGAAGATGCTGTAGACCATGATGCGCGTCGGCCCGAGTATGCCGGGGAACGCGGGAGAAGGCTGGAAGACCACCGTGTAGGCGGTCGGAAATACCTTGCGCATGGCGGCCAGCGCCTCCGGGGTATCCGAGAGCGACAGGAAACGCAGGCCGCCGCGCGAGGCGAGGGCGACATTGACCTCCTGCGCCGCGGCCGAGCCGAGGCCAAAGGGCGCCGCCTCCACCTTGCCCTCCCCGACCGCGCGCATGCCCTTGACGTAGTCGGGGACCGGGTAGGGCTTCATGTCAGCGGTGGACAGGCCGCCGGTGGCAAGCAGCGCGTCCTGCCCAAAAATCGAATTCCGCTGCGCCGTGTAATGGCTGGGCAGGCGCATCCCCCTGAGGTCCCTGATCGACCGGGCCGGCGAGTCGTTGGGCACCGCCATGCCGAGCGGCAGCGCGTAGACTACCCCGACCAGTCGCAGGTCGGCGTTCGGCCGGTCGAAATCGATGACTCCCGTGTAGGCGTTCACCACGTCGAAGGAGCTGAGCAGCCCGAACTCGATCTGGCCGCGGTTCACCAGGGGCGTGTATGCCGAGGATCCGGACATGGGCTGGACGCGCGTGGCCAGGCCGCCTTTGTTCTGCATTACCGCGGCGAGTCCGGAGCCGACCGAGTAGCCGAACGAACCCTGCGGATTGGTGCCGATGCCGACGACCTGCGCGCAGGCGAGCGTCGCCGCGCAAGAGAGGATCGTCGCGCCGAGCAAGGATCTGAACGAAATCAAGATTGCCTCCTCCTGTCAACGATAGGAAAGCCCGTGCAGCGCCGGGCGGCCTTTGCGCGCCGTGCTGCGCGCAAAAGCTCCTGGCGGGCGCACGCAACCGGCAGTGTATTGACAATGTTATACTGAAAACAAATTCGCGGGCGGGGGAACGGCACGCATGCTCCTGCATGCATTATTGTCGTTCGGAGTCCAAGTTGATGGGGAAGGGGGAGACCATTGGACCACAAGGGCTGCGACCGATTTCTTGATGCCGGGTCAGGGAACGCAAGCCCGGCTCGCCCAAATAGCAACCTGCTGAGCTGTAGCGTCCGTCCTTCGGCGGGCCGCTGAGCCGCTCGATGACATGCACGTCCTGCGCGCTGCGTAACATGATTGGCGCGTAGTTTGCTCATTCCCCATGTGCACCGTTCGGTCTCCCGGTCATCAGGCTGTTGTGGCCCGATACCGATCGCCGGCCGCGCAGTCTCGCCGGGCGAGGGCGTGAGCCTCAAGGCCCTTTCCCCTTCGGACCCAGACCCTGTCGGCCCGTCTCCACCACCCTCGATATTGCGCACAGGTCAAAGTTCACAAATAACCGGCCATTGCATGGGCTAACGAACTGAGAAGAGAGAGAG
>JACPRN010000096.1 GCA_016189945.1 Betaproteobacteria bacterium | reverse complement strand
GTGCAGGCCATGTTCGGCCGGGCGATCGAGGAGTTCGGCAGCGTGGACATCCTGGTGAACAACGCCGGCCTGCAGGCCGATGCGCCTTTCCACGAGATGACCCTGGCGCAGTGGCGCAAGGTGATCGACGTAAACCTCACGGGCCAGTTCCTGTGCGCGCGCGAGGCGATCCGGGAGTACCTGCGCCGCGGCGTGGTGGCGGAGCTGTCCTGCTCGGCGGGCAAGATCATCTGCATCTCCTCGGTGCACGACGTCATCCCCTGGGCGGGCCACGCCAATTACGCCGCGAGCAAGGGCGGCGTGTCGCTGCTCATGAAGACGCTGGCGCAGGAGTATGCCGGGCGCAAGATCCGCATCAACGCCATCTCGCCCGGCGCCATCAAGACGCCGATCAACATGGCTGCCTGGGACACGCAGGAGGCCGAGCAGGCGCTGCTCAAGCTCATTCCCTACTACCGTGTCGGCGAGACGCGCGACATCGCCCGCGCCGCGGTGTGGCTCGCCTCGGACCATTCGGACTACGTGACCGGGGCCACGCTCTACGTGGACGGCGGAATGACGCTCTATCCCGAGTTCCGCCACGGCGGCTGAGACGTGAACGCGGAACGCCAAAGGCTGGAGGCGCAGCGCCGGGGCGCGGAAAACTGGCGGCTGTGGGGACCGTATGTCGCCGAACGCGCCTGGGGCACGGTGCGCGAGGATTACAGCGCTAACGGCGACGCCTGGGAGCACCTCGATCACGACCAGTCGCGCTCGCGCGCGTACCGCTGGAACGAGGACGGGTTGGGGGGCATCTGCGACGAGGAGCAGCGGCTGTGTTTCGCGCTCGCGCTGTGGAACGGCCGCGACCCGATCCTGAAGGAGCGCGCCTTCGGCCTGACCGGCAGCCAGGGCAATCACGGCGAGGACGTCAAAGAATATTACTTCTACCTGGATGCCACGCCCTCGCACGCCTGGATGCGCTACCTGTACAAGTACCCGCAGGCCGAGTATCCCTACGAGCGGCTCCTGCGCGAGAACGCCCGCCGAGCGCGCACCGAGCCCGCGTTCACGCTGCTCGACACCGGCGCGTTCGAGGCAGGCCGCTACTGGGACGTGGAGGCGCGCTACGCCAAGGCTTCGCCCGAGGAGATCCACATCCGCATCCTGTGCACGAACCGCGGTCCGCAGCCCGCGAGCCTGCATGTGCTGCCCCAGCTCTGGTTCCGCAACACCTGGTCCTGGGCGGCTGGCGCCCCGAGACCTGCGATCGGCGAAATTGCGCCGCCTGCGGACGCGCGCTGGGCGGTGCGCGCCGAACACGCAACGCTCGGCGCCTATCATCTCTACGGCCGGCACAAGGCCGAGACCCTTTTTACCGAGAACGAGAGCAATGCCGAACGGCTCTGGGGCTCACCGAGCGCCTCGCCCTATGTGAAGGATGCTTTCCATCGCTACCTGATCGGAGGCGAGAAGGCGGCCGTGAACCCGGCCAGGACCGGCACCAAGTTCGGCGCCTGGCACCTGATCACGGTCGAGCCGGGGCAGACCGCGACCATCGGTCTGACGCTCTCGCGCGCGCCGCTCGAGCACGCGTTCGAGAAACGCGAGGTGATTTTCGCCACCCGCGAATCCGAGGCGAGCGTGTTCTACGACGAGCTGCTGCCCGAATCCAGTCCCCGGGACCACGCGATCCTGCGCCAGTCGCTCGCGGGAATGATCTGGTCCAAGCAGTTCTTCCATTACGACGTTGCGCGCTGGCTGGACGGGGACCGATTGCCGCCTCCGGAAGCGCGCAGGCGCGGACGCAACCGCGCCTGGCGCCACCTGAAGGCGGCGCACGTGATCTCCATGCCCGACAAGTGGGAGTACCCCTGGTTCGCGGCCTGGGACCTGGCGTTTCACTGCGCGGCGCTCGCCCTGGTGGACGCGGACTTCGCCAAGGAGCAGATCGAGCTGCTGCTGAAAGAGTATTACCTGCATCCCAACGGCCAGATTCCCGCCTACGAGTGGGCGTTCGGCGATGCGAACCCGCCGGTGCTCGCGTGGGCGGCGCTCAAGGTCTTTCGCGCCGAGCGGGTGCAGCGCGGCCGGGGCGACCTCGAGTTCCTCGGCCGGGTGCTGCACAAGATGCTGATGAACTACACCTGGTGGCTGAACCGCAAGGACGCCGACGGCCACAACGTTTTCGAAGGCGGATTTCTCGGCCTGGACAACATCTCGGTGTACGACCGCTCGCAGCCGCTCCCCCTGGGATTCTCCCTCAAGCAGGCCGACGCCACCGGGTGGATGGCCATGTTCTCGCTCAACATGACGGTGATGGCGCTCGAGCTCGCGGCCGGCGATCACGACTGCGAGGACGTCGCGATCCAGTGCTATACGCAATTCCTGGCGATCGCCAACTCCATCGCCGGGCACAGCGGAGGCCTTTCCCTGTGGGACGAAAAGGACGAGTTCTTCAAGGATCTGCTGGTGACGCCGGAGGGCAAGACGCAGCACCTCGACGTCTTCTCCTGGGTGGGGCTGATCCCGCTTTTCGCCGTCGAAGTGATCGACGAGCGGGTGCTCGCGGACGCGCCGCGCTTTCGCGCCGTGCTCGAGGCGCATTACCGCGGCTTTTTCGACGGCCACCGGGTGACGCACTGCCCGGTGCAGACCAACGAGCGGGGCGAGCATCTGCTCGCGCTCGTCAATCCGCGCCAGTTGAAGCGGGTGCTCGAGCGCGTGCTCGACGAGCGCCAGTTCCTGTCGCGCTACGGCGTTCGCAGCGTGTCGCGGGTGCACGCCGAGCGGCGCGACCTGGGGCACGTTCCCGGGCTCGGGCAGGCGGTGATCGAGTACGTGCCGGGGGAGTCCAACTCGGCGCTCTTTGGCGGCAATTCCAACTGGCGCGGCCCGATCTGGATGCCCACCAACTTCATGCTCATCCAGGCGATCGAGAAGTTCCACCGCTATTACGGCGATCGCTTGACCGTGGCCGCGCCCTGCCGCGGCGGGGCGCGGATGAACTTGAAGGACATCGCCAGCCTCATCGCCGAGCGGCTGGTGGACATGTTCCGCCGCGACGCGAGCGGCCGGGTGCCGGCGCTGCCCGAGGCGAGCCCGTTCCAGAGCGATCCGGCGTGGCGCGACCTGCTGCTTTTCAACGAGTACTTCCACGGCGAGACCGGGCTCGGGCTGGGCGCGATGCACCAGACCGGCTGGACCGGGCTGGTGGCGAACCTGGTGCAGCGGCGCTATCGCGAGGCGGTTCCCGAGTACTGGCGCAGGCGAACCCCGGGGGCGCCCACCGCTATCGCGGCGTAGCCGGGGCGAAAGCCGTGAGATGGCCCGAATGAGCCGGAGCGCGGCTGTACCCCTTTTCGTCTGCTACGCGAACTGCTGCCGCTCGGTTCTCGCCTGCTCGCTCTACCGGCGCCTGTGCGGCAACGCCCCGGCGCTCTCGGCGGGATTCGAGCCGGGAGAGCGCATCAACGATCGCGCCGAAGGCATGCTGCGGGAGTGGGGTATCGAGGCGGGCGGGCACCGGCCCTCGAAGCTCACCCGCGGCTTGTGCGCGCGCGCGGACGCGCTCTTCGTGATGGCGCCGGCCTACCTGCATCGCCTGCTGCGCGAACACGGGGAAGACCTGGCGCACAAGGCGTACCTGTTCGCCGATCCGTTCTCGCTGCCGCTTTCATTCGCGAGCGGCGAGTACGTGGTCCGCGATCCCTCGTTCGACCATCGGCCCACGCGCGAGCTGCTGCAGGAGTTCGCGTGGATGCGCGAGCGGGTGCTGCAGATCCGCCTCGCGCTGCTCGGCGACGGGCGCAAGCTCGTGCCGGCGAGCGCGTACTTGGATCTGTGCAAGAGCGTCGATCCGGCGGGGCACTGAGGAGTGGACGGTTAGGCGAGGGTTGGGCCTAAGTCTTGCGCGAACCGCTCCCGAGCAAGCGGACGAGCGCACTCGTCGCAAGAAAACGCTCAGGCCGTAACCCGCACGTTGTCGTGCAGAAATTCGGGAGCAAAGTCTGCGCCATTCGGCCAGACGAGGGTGTGAAACTCCGGATGAACCATGAAAGCCCTGAAGTATTCCGGATCGCGGAGCGGTTCGAATACAGGCCCCCGCAGCTCCTGGGCGATGTCGATTTCCCCGGCCGTGCCATCGCGAAACCGGAGCCACACAACATACGCGCCGACGTGCCGGGCCTCGAGAACGTGATAATTCATAACGTCATTCCAATGGAGCAATTCGATTTAGTGCTTTTCCGTGTCGAGATCTCGTGATCCCCGTATACCGCGTGAAAATGCGCAACACCATGCTCATTGTAGAACATGCGCGCGTCGAAGCATTCGGCGGCTGAGCCGGTGGCGGCGAAGGCTGCCGGGCGGGGCTGCAGGGCGACATCGGCTATGTTGAGTATGGGTTTGGTCGTTGGCACCTCCATCGTTGACGGTTGCGCGCGCGGCTCAGGAATCGGGTCGCCAGAGGCGGTTGCGGAAGTACGCGCGCCAGCTCTCCGGGAGGCCGGCGATCTCGCTCGCCTGGCGCAGAAGCTCCTGTTCGGATTCGTCCGCCGCGTACAGGCGCGCGATGTCGGCGACGGCGAGGCTGGGTTGGGCCTGCGGGAAGAGGGTGATCGGATCGCCGGGCGAGATCTCACCTTCCTCGATCACTGCCAAATAGAAACCGGTGCGGCCGCTCTTCTGAAAGCGCTTCACCATGTCCTGGCGGCCGAAGCGGATGCCGAGCTTGAAGCACGGAAGCCGCGGCTGGGTGACGGCGAACTCG
>JACPRN010000095.1 GCA_016189945.1 Betaproteobacteria bacterium | reverse complement strand
GATCGTTCGCCCTTGCTTCGAGGGGCCGCCGTGCCTCATGACTATGCCTACTTCGCGCACGACGCCGACATCGGCGTCGCCGGCCGCGGCCCGACGCTCGAGGCGGCCTTCGCCGCCGCCGCGCACGCGATGTTCTCGATCCAGACCGATCCCGGCGCGGTGCGCCCGCGCGAACGGATCGAATTTGAATTCGCGGAGTCTGATATAGAGCTGGCGCTGATGATCTGGCTGAACCGGCTGCTCGGCGAGACGCGCGTCCGCGGGCTTGCGCTCGCCGATTTCGGCATTGCCCGCGCGGGCGATTCCTGGTCGGGCTGGGCGCTGGGGGAGCCCTGGCGGGCCGAGCACTCGCGCGGCACCGAAGTGAAGGGGGCGACGCTGACCATGCTTTCGGTGAGGTGCACAGGCGGTACCTGGGAAGCGCGCTGCGTGGTGGACGTTTGATGGATCTGAGCCGCATCGAGCGCGTCGACGACTGGACCTGGACCGTGCCCAGGTCCGCGGGCGAGTCGCGCGCCGAAGTGCGGCTCTTCGGCGGACGCGATCTGCTCGCGGCGATGGACGACAAGGTGCTCGAGCAGATCACCAACGTCGCGCGGCTTCCGGGCCTGGTCGGCTGCGCCATGGCGATGCCGGACGCGCACTGGGGGTACGGCTTTCCCATCGGCGGGGTTGCGGCGTTCGATCCCGAGCAGGGCGGAATCATATCGGCGGGCGGGGTCGGTTTCGACATCTCCTGCGGCATCCGCTGCCTGCGGAGCAACCTCACGCTGGAGGCCATTCGCCCCTCCGCGCGCGCGCTGGCTGACGGCTTGTTCCGGGACATTCCCGCGGGAGTCGGGGAGCAGGGCCGTCTTAAGCTCTCGCCCCAGGATCTGGATCGCGTGCTCGAGGGCGGCGCGCGCTGGGCCGTGGCCGAAGGCTACGGCACCGAGGACGATCTGCGCTACGTCGAGGAAGAGGGCCGCGTCGCAGGCGCAGTGCCGGGGTACGTGTCGGAATTGGCCAAGAAGCGCCAACGCGGCGAGATGGGCACCCTCGGCTCGGGCAATCACTATCTCGAAGTTCAGAGCGTCGAGCGCATCTTCGACGAGCAGGCGGCACGCGCGTTCGGCCTGAGCCAGGGGCAGGTCGTCATCTCCATCCACTGCGGCTCGCGCGGGCTGGGGCATCAGATCGGCACTGATTACCTGGTGAGCCTCGCCAAGGCGGCGCAGCGCCTGGGCATCGATCTGCCTGAGCGCGAGCTGGCCTGCGCGCCGATCCATTCGGCCGAGGGCGAGCAGTACCTGGGCGCCATGTACGCCGCGATCAACATCGCGCTGGCGAACCGGCAGATTCTCGCGCACCTTGCACGCGGCGTTTTTGAGCGCTTTTGCCCTGGAGCAATCCTGGAGACCTTGTATGACGTCTCGCACAACACCTGCAAGGCGGAACGCCACCGGGTGGACGGGCGCGAGCGCCTGCTCTACGTGCACCGCAAGGGAGCGACGCGCGCATTCGGACCGGGGCACGCGGCGCTGCCGGAGCGCTACCGCGAAGCCGGCCAGCCGGTCATCATCGGCGGCAGCATGGGAACCGGTTCCTATGTGCTCGCCGGAACGCGCGAATCGGAAACGAGGGCGTTTTCTTCGGCGAGCCACGGCGCGGGGCGCGCCATGAGCCGCCACCAGGCGCTTAAGCGCTGGAACGGCCGTCAGGTGGTCGACGAACTCGCCGCGCGCGGCATTCTCATCCGGACCGCGTCGATGCGCGGCGCTGCCGAGGAAGCCCCCGGCGCGTACAAGGACGTGCATGAGGTCGCCGAGGCGACCGAGCGCGCGGGCCTCGCGCGCCGAGTGGCGTTTCTGGTACCGCGCATTTGCGTCAAGGGTTAAGATTGGGCTGGCGCTGCCGACCCGGTGAATTCCGTCGCGCGGCGCTCGATATGGGCACGCGGCAACGACCTCGCCAGGATTGACTCGTGTCACCATTCGTATCAAGAAAAGACCAAGGAGAACGTATGCAGACTGCGCTTCAGATCACCGTGCGCGACATGGACCATTCCGACGCGCTCGACCAGCACATCCGCGACAAGGTGGCGAAGATCGAACGCATCTACCCCAGGCTGATGGGCTGCCGGGTGGTGGCCGAGCACCAGGACCGGCACAAGCAGCAAGGCAAGCATTTCGCGGTGCGCGTCGACCTGACGCTGCCCGGAAAAGAGATCGTCGTCACCCGCCAGCACGCCGAAGACCCGTATGTCGCCCTGCGCGACGCTTTCGACGCGGCCAAACGCCAGGTCGAGGAATACGCCAGCGTCCAGCGCCGCGATTCGAAGTTGCGCCGCGCGGGGAGCAAGCCGGGCGCGGAGCCCCCGGAGAGCGAGTGAGGCCGTGCGGCGTGCTATGATGCCGCGCAACTCCCGTCGCAATTCGCCCCCGGATCTGCATGCGCGTCGGCCTCTTTGTCACCTGTCTTGTCGACCTGATGAGGCCCGGGATAGGGTTTGCCGCGCTCGAATTGCTCGAGCACGCCGGCTGTGAGGTGGTGGTTCCGGCGACCCAGACCTGCTGCGGCCAGCCAGGCTACAACTCGGGCGAGCGCGACTCGGCCCATGCGCTGGCGCTGAAGGTGCTGGAGGAGTTCGAGCGCTGCGATTACGTGGTCGCGCCTTCGGGTTCCTGCGCCGGAATGATCCGCACCCATTATCCGGATCTGTTTCGCGGCGAACCGGTCCTCCTCGCGCGCATCGAGCGGCTGTGCGCGAAGACCTATGAGCTTAGCGATTTCCTGGCGCGGGTGGCGCGCATCGAGACGGTCCCGGGAACCTATGCGGGCACAGTCACCTACCACGATTCATGCTCCGGGTTGCGCGAGCTCGGCGTTAAATCGCAGCCGCGCGAGCTGCTCGCGAAAGTGCCGGGCCTGGTCCTGAAGGAAATGCGAGCGAACGAAACCTGCTGCGGGTTCGGGGGGACGTTTGCGGTCAAGATGGGAGACATCTCGTCGCGCATGGCCGACGACAAATGCGCCAACATCGACGCGAGCGGCGCCGACGCCGTGGTGCTGGGCGATTTGGGCTGCATGCTCAACATCGAGGGCCGCCTGCGCAAGCGCGGCAACACCAGGACGCGCGTGCTGCATGTGGCGGAGGTGCTCGCCGGGAAGGTCGAGGCGTGAGAGCGAGCGACAGTGGTTTTGAAGTTAACTCAATCTCCACAAGCGGGTGCGGGGTCAGGTCTTGCTTTTTGCAACAAAGGCAAGAAGCAAGACCTGACCCCGCTTGCGCATGGAGACGGGGTAAAGGCAGATTGTCGGCGCCTTGGTCGCCGGCGCTCGCGTAATACCGGGTTTCGTCCTTCATCGATGCAAGTCCACTCCATCCACTTCAAGTCCCGCGCCAGGGCGGCGATCGCCGATGCCGGACTGCAGCGCGGCCTGGCCAAAGTCGACGGCTTCGCCGCGCGGCGGGCGGTGGTGGTGCGCGAATTCGGCGACTTCGAAACGTTGCGCGCCGAAGGCGCGGCGGTTCGCGACCGCTCGCTTGCCAATCTCGACGCGTGGCTCGAGCGCTTCGAAGCCGAAGCCGCGCGCCGCGGCGCCGCCGTGCTCTACGCCGAGACGGGCGATGAAGTTGCGCAGCTTGTCATCGACATCTGCGCTCGCCACGCTCTGAAAAAAGCGATCAAGTCGAAGTCGATGCTATCGGAGGAGGCGCAGTTGAACGCCGCGCTCGCCGCGGCCTGCGTGCAGCCGGTGGAAACGGACCTGGGCGAGTACGTCTGCCAGTTGGCCGAGGAGCCGCCCTCGCACATCATCGCGCCCATCATCCACAAGACCAAGGAGGACGTCGCCGCGCTCTTCGAGCGCAAGCACGCCCGGCCGCGCCTTGCCGAGGCCGAGGCGCTCACGCGCGAGGCGCGCGAGGTGCTGCGCGAGCATTTTCTTTCGGCCGACTGCGGCATCTCAGGGGGAAACTTCCTCATCGCCGAGACCGGATCGGTGGCCCTGGTCACCAACGAGGGCAACGGCCGCATGGTGACGACCATGCCGCGCGTGCACATCGCCATCACCGGCATCGAGAAGGTGGTGCCCACGCTCGAGGACCTGTGCACGCTCATGCGCCTGCTGCCGCGTTCTGCGACCGGCCAGACGATCTCGAATTACGTCAGCGTGCTCACCGGTCCCAGGGGCGCGGCCGACCTCGACGGCCCCGAGCACATGTACGTGATCCTGGTCGACAACGGGCGCACCGGCCTGGTCGGCAGCGACATGCAGGAGATGCTGCGCTGCATCCGCTGCGGAGCGTGCATGAACCACTGCCCGGTGTACCAGACAATCGGCGGCCATGCCTACGGGTGGGTCTATCCGGGGCCGATGGGCGCGGTGCTGACGCCGATGCTCACGGGGCTGGAAAACGCGATCGATCTGCCGCAGGCCTCCACTTTCTGCGGCGCTTGCGCCGAGGTCTGCCCGGTGAAAATCGCGCTGCCGGACCTCCTGCGCAAGCTGCGCGAGCGCCAGGTGGAGCGCGCTCTGCGTCCGGGATACGAAATGATCGCATTGCGCGCCTGGGCGTGGCTCGCCCAGCGTCCGAAACTGTACGCGGCGGCGAGCGCATTCGGCGTGCGTGCGCTGCGCGCCATCGGCAACGCCGAAGGCATGATCGGCGCCATTCCCTTCGGTTCGGGCTGGACCCGGGGACGCTATCTGCCGGCGCCCAAGTCGGGCAGGACGTTTCGCGCCCTCTACGCCAGGCGAAAAAAACCGCTGGGCGGTGCGCGGGGATAGGGTCTATGCTGGCAGAATACGCGGGCGCCAGGGAGGCGTTCAAGTTTTGCAGCAGCCCTTGCTGCGCTCGTGATCACTGATGGAGACCAGAGCATGCCGCGCGTAATCGACCCCGACGACGACATCCCGGAAGAAGAAGACGAGGACTACGAGGCCGAGGAAGAACTCTCCGAGGTGGAACCGTGCCCGATCTGCGACTCGCCGGTGGGCGAGTGCGACCATTTGCTCGCCGCGATCGATCGCACCTATTCCGAGATCGAAAGCGGCGCCATCTTCGCCCATGAGCGCTCGATCCTCGACATGATCGAGCGCCTGGTCGTTCTGGGGGCCGATGCGCTCAAAGGCGCAGGCGCCAGCCCCGCGCTGGTGCACGCCGCCACCCTCATCGAAGGCGACGTGGCCGGCGGGATGAACATGGGCGATGCGGTGTCGACCAATTTTCCGCACCTCGTCGAGGCGTTGTGCGCCATGCTGGAGGAGGACGGCGAGGTGAGCGTCACCGAAGGCGAGGTCGACGAGGGCGGAGAAGAGGCCTGGTCCTATGCCAACCTGTGGTCGGAGGACGCCGAAGGGGCGGTCGAGCGCCTCAACCGGCGGCTGCAGGGGTTGCTGGACGAACTCGAATAGCGCGCTGCGCGGCGAGCGGATCGGACAAGCCCGGGCGGTCGGAACCGGCAACGGTATTTCTTGCCTTTTGTCAATCTCAACATGATGCAGTGCAATTGCGAGCAATTGCACTGCATCATGTTGAGACGTATTTCAGAAGCAAGAACCCTCACCAACGTCGTCATCATTCCCGCGACAGATGCCTACACCTCGATCGCCCGATAGAGCCAGTCGATCTCCCAGGTGGTGTCGGGCGTGCGCTGCGCCATCAGGTGGTTGCGCAGGTCGCGCGCGCCGCCCCGCGCGTGCATGATGTCGCCGAAAATCCTCGATGTGATCTGCACGCGCGCGGTGCGCAGATAACGCTCGCCCTGGTAGGCGAGGAAGGCCGAATTCACGTCGGCACCGGCGCGCTCGAGCTTCGCCGCGAGCACCACCGCGTCCTCCATCGCCATGCAGGCGCCCTGCGCCAGATACTGCAGCGTCGGGTGCGCGGCGTCCCCGAGCAGGGTCACGTTGCCCCGCGTCCAGTTCGGCACCGGCTCACGATCGTAGAGGATCCAGTTCTTGTCCTTGCCGACATGGCCGAGCATGTCGCGCACCGCCGGGGCTGTCTGCGCAAAGGCCTGCAGCAACTCGTCGGCGCCGCCGAAACCGGGCAGCCCGCGGCGGAACTGCTCGCTCACGAACGTCGCCACGTAGTTCATCACCGTGCCGCCGCGCAGCCGGTATTGCACGAAATGCAGGTCGGGCCCGCACCAGATGACCATCGAGTCGAAGTAGCTCTGGTTGCGCACCTCGTCGATCGGCACCACGCCGCGGTAGACGAAGTGTCCGGCAATGCGCGGCGGTCCGTCGCCGAGGAGGAGCTCGCGCGCGCAAGAGTGCAGACCGTCGGCCGCGATCAGCGCGCGTCCCTCGTATTCGGAGCCGTCTGCGCAGGTGACCGTCACGCGATCGCCGTGGTCGGTGAATGCGGTGAATTCCTTCGAGGTCATGAGCGCGATCTCCCCGCGCGTCCGGCAGGCCGCGTACAGCGCCCCGTGCAGGTCGCGGCGATGGACGACGATATAGGGAAACCGGTAGCGCGCCTGGAACGCCGCGCCGGTGGCGATGCGCGTCAGCTCCCGGTCGGTGAGGGCGTCCATCAGGATGAGCGCCCGCGGGTGAACCGACTGCGCTTCGACCTGCTCGGCGATACCGAGCAGCCGCATCACGTGATAGGCGTTGGGGCCCATCTGCAGGCCGTAGCCGATTTCGGTGAACTCGGGCGCTTTCTCCAGCACGCGCACGGGCATCCCGCGCAGCGCCAGCGCCAGCGCCGCCGAGAGGCCGCCGATTCCCCCGCCGATGACCAGGAATTCCCGCCGAGCGTGCATGGTCCCCCTCTGCTCTTCGCGCTGCCAAACGCGTCGCCGGTCCCGGCGGCGTCCACAGCCGCCGCTTCGGCGAGCGAAAATATAGCACGCGAGCGCAAGCCGCACCGGCGCGGCCGATTGATCGCTGCTGGGGGGGACTAACGACAGCGCGCCGGTCCCGAGGCAGCGCCGGTCACATACCAGCCTGGAGGAGGAGGAGGGCGGAGATGCGACCGGCGCAGTCGGGTTGCAAAGCGCAGCATTTATACGTCGCGCAAAGAGGCATTTCAAATCGTTATATCGGAAGGCGAAGATCAGGATTGCTTATGCCGGCGTAAGTGCTTGCGCCGGCGAAAAAATTTGCGCGCCTGACGCGGTATAATTCAATCATCCATGGAGTTCTATCAGCTTCGGTCCTTTGCCGCGGTCGCGGAATTGGGACACCTGACGCGCGCCGCCGAGCGGGTGCACGTCAGCCAGCCCGCGCTCAGCGCCCAGATCAAGGCCCTGGAGGAGGAGCTGGGCGTGCGGCTGTTCGAGCGCAATCCCGGCGGCATGGCGCTCACGCGCGCCGGCGAACGATTGCTCGAGCAGACCGAGAAAGTGCTCGCGGCCGCCGAAGAACTGAAAAACGCGGCCAAGGCGCTGCGCGGCGAAATCGCGGGCCGATTGCGCATCGGCACCGTGCTGTCTCCCGAACTGATCCGCCTGGGCGAATTCTTCGGCCGCGCGATGGAGCGCTTTCCCTTGCTCGAGTTGGAGTTCCACAATCAGGTGTCGGGTGAGGCGATCGAAGCCGTTCGCGACGGCTCGCTCGACGGCAGCTTCTATTTTGGCGATATCCCGCATCAAAGCGTGACCGGACTCGCGCTGCGCGAAATGGCCTACCGCGTGACCGCGCCGGCCGCCTGGGCGGAGCGCGTCCGCCAGGCCGACTGGGAAGGCATTGCCGCCCTGCCCTGGGTGCTCACGCCGCCGATCAGTTCGCACAACCACCTGGTGCAGCAGATGTTCCGCTCGCACGGCGTCGCAGCGCCCGCCAAGCTGGTCGAGGCCGATCAGGAGCCCGTGGTCGCGAGCCTCGTCGTCTCGGGGGCGGGGGTGTCGCTCATGCGCGAGGACGTTGCGCTGGAGCGCGAGCGGGCGGGCGAAGTGTGCATCTGGGACAAGGTGCGCTTGACCACGACGCTGTGGTTCGTGTACCTCGCCGATCGCACCCAGGACCCGCTCATCCAGGCGCTGCTCGAAGTGCTGCAGAAGACCTGGGCTTCGCCCGATCCCAGCGCGCGCGCCTAGCCTATAGCCACCCGGCCTTGCGAAAGCGCGTGAACAGGTACAGGTCGATTATCGTCATCGTCGCGATCACAAGCGGATAGCCCCACTCCCAGGTGAGCTCGGGCATGTGCCGGAAGTTCATGCCGTAGATGCCGGCGATCATGGTGGGCACGGCCACGAGCGCCGCACACGCGGCGAGCCGCTTGGTGGTTTCGTTCTCCTGCAGCGTGATCAGCGACAGGTTGACCGAAATGGCGGTGGTCGTCATATCGCGCAAGGAATCGATCGACTGGTTGATGCGCACCAGGTGGTCGTTGACGTCGCGGAAGTAGTCCTGGGTGTCGGCGCAGACGCGGGGAACGCGTCCGCCGTGCAGCTTGCCCACGGCTTCCAGGAGCGGCGCCACCGCGTGCTTGAGCACGGTCAGTTTTTGCTTGTGCGCATAGAGCGCCTCGATGTTCCCGCGCGGGGAGCTGCCGGCGAAGATACGCTCCTCGATTCGCTCCAGCTCCTCTTCCAGGGCGTCGAGCGCCGGAAAATAGCGGTCGACGATCGCATCCATCAGGGCGTAGAGCACAAAGCCGGCACCGCGGCGCAGCAGGTGCGGCTCGCTTTCGCAACGGGCCCTGACGGCGACGAACCCCTGCTCGGTATGGCTGCGCACCGTGAGCACGAAGTTCGCGCCGACGAAGATAGCAACCTCGCCGACATTGAGCTCGGCGCCTTCGATCTCGACCGTGTGCAAAATGACGAACAGCGAATCGCCGTATTCCTCGATCTTGGGCCGCTGGTGGCCGTGATGCGCGTCCTCGACCGCCAGCTCGTGCAGCCCGAATTCGTCTTTCATGACCGCGAGTTCTTCGGGGGCGGGATCGTAGAGCGCGACCCAGACGAAGCATTCGGGCCGACTGACGTAGGCGCTGATGTCGGAGACGGCGATGTCGGCGAGCTTTCGGCCTGCTTCGTAGGCCACGCAGTTGATCAGCACGGACGGTTCTCCCTCGTTTTCGCAATGATAACAACAGCGGGCGCGTGATGGGCCGGTTGCGATAAGATGGCGGCAGTTTTCACTTTCCAACACTGCGTCCATGCCGAAAATCAGCCGCCGCAGCGCCGAACTCGGGACTGAAAACGCCTTCGTGGTGCTCGCCGAAGTCAATGAGCTGGTTCGCCAGGGAAGGGACATCATTTCCTTCTGCATCGGCCAGCCCGACTTCGCCACGCCCGCCAACATCCAGGAGGCTGCGATCGGCGCCATCCGCGGCGGCAGGCACGGCTATACGCCTTCGGCGGGGATCCCCGAGCTGCGCGAAGCGGCCGCCCGCTACATGGGCGAGATGCGCGGCATCGACATCGCGCCCGAGGCGGTCGTGGTCGGCGCCGGCGCCAAGGCCTTCATCGGCTACGCCATCCTCTCGGTGACCGATTACGGCGCCGGCGACGAGGTCATCTATCCCAATCCGGGCTTTCCCATCTACGAGTCGCTGATCCTCGCCCATGGCGCCGTCGCCGTACCGCTCGCGCTGCGCGAGGCGCGCAACTTCGCTTTCGACCCGGCCGAACTCGAAGCCCAGATCACGCCGCGGACCAGGCTCCTCATCCTCAATTCGCCGCAAAACCCGACCGGGGGAATCCTGACCCGGAGCGACTTGAGAGCGATCGCGGCGGTTCTCGAGCGCCATCCCGATGTCTGGATCTATGCCGACGAGGTCTACTCGCGGCTGGTGTACGAGGGAGCGTTCGCATCGATCGCCTCGCTCCCGGGGATGCTTGATCGCACCATCATCTGCGACGGCGCGTCCAAGACCTGGGCCATGACCGGTTGGCGCATCGGCTTTGCCGCCAATGCGGCGCTCGCGCCGCAGTTCGTGCGTTGGGTGACCAATACGGAATCGTGCGCCCCGCAGGTGAGCCAATGGGCCGCGCTCGAGGCGATCCAGGGACCGCAGGACGAAGCCGAAACCATGCGCAGCTCGTTCCTCGAGCGCCGCGACCTGATCGTGCGACTGCTGAACGACGTGCCCGGGGTCGCGTGCAACACCCCGGGGGGCGCGTTCTACGTCTGGCCCAACGTCACCGAGGCCTGCCGAATGATCGGGGCAGCCGATTCGGAGGAGTTCGGGCGGCGGCTGCTGAACGAGGCGGGCGTGGCGGTGCTCGCCGACATCCATTTCGGTTCCCGTGTCGCAGGCGAAGGCCAGCATATCCGTTTTTCCTACGCTGCCTCGAAGTCGGCCATCGAAGCGGGCGTCGCGCGCATGGCTGAATTCATTCGCAGCAACCAACGGCGTGTGGCATAGGCGCTGGTCGGCAAGTGTTGACGATATTGGTATGAATTTGGTTTTCAAATACGTCTCATCATTTTGTGAAGTTGCGACTTCGCAACTTCACAAAATGATGAGATTGTGTTAACGGCAAAAGCAACACCCCGGTTCCGGCTGGTCAGGTTAAGGTATGGAAAAAGAGATCTGGCATCCCAGCGTCACCGTAGCCGCGGTGATCGAACGCGACGGCGCTTTTCTGCTGGTCGAGGAGGACGCCGACGGCGAGCGGGTATTCAACCAGCCCGCGGGCCACTGGGAGTTCGGGGAGACGCTCATCGCGGCGTGCGCGCGCGAGGTGCTGGAGGAGACGGCCTGGCGCTTCGAGCCGCGCAACTTGACCGGCATCTATCGG
>JACPRN010000085.1 GCA_016189945.1 Betaproteobacteria bacterium | reverse complement strand
GATTTTTTCGCGCGGGCGCTGGAGCTCCAGCGCCGCTATCAGCGCGCGGGCATGACGATCGAGAACGCGTTTCAGACCAACGGCGTACTGCTGGACGAGCAGTGGTGCGCATTCCTCAAGGCAAACGGATTTCTCGTCGGATTGAGCCTCGACGGCCCGGCGGAGTTGCACGACGCCTACCGGGTGAACCGCGGCGGCCGGCCGACCTTCGGCGCGGCGTACGGAGCGCTCAAGCGCTTGCAGCGCCACGGCGTTGAGCACAACGTGCTTTGCGTGGTGAACGCGCGCAACGTCCGGCACCCCGCCCGGGTGTATCGTTTCCTGCGCGGTGAAGGTGTCCGCTACGTCCAGTTCATCCCGGCGGTCGGCCGCACCCCGCAGGGCGCGATCACCGAATGGACCGTGCCGGCGCGCGAGTGGGGCGCTTTTCTTGCGCGAGTATTCGACCAATGGGTGGCTCGCGATCCGGGTCGCGTGCACGTACAGCACTTCGACATGGCGATCGCGGCTCATGCCGGAGTCGAACCGCACGTCTGCGTGCACGCCCGGCGCTGCGGCGCGGCGCTCGCCCTTGAGCACAACGGCGACGTGTACGCCTGCGACCATTACGTCGAGCCGCCTTACCGGCTCGGCAATCTGCTCGAGACGCCGCTCGGCGAGCTGGCCGACTCGGCCGCGCAGCGCCGCTTCGGCGCTCGGAAATTCGATTCGCTGCCGCGCGAATGCCGCGAGTGCGCGTTCCTCGGCGCGTGCAATGGCGGCTGCCCGAAAGACCGCTTCATCCGAAGCGCGGACGGCGAGCCTGGACTGAATTATCTCTGCCAGGGGTATCGCCATTTCTACGCGCATGCCGCTCCGGCCTGCGCTGCGCTCGCCGAGGGCCTCGCAACCGGCCGGCCGCTTGCGGCGATTCGCCCCGCTCGCGCCAAAGATCGGCGAACAGTGCGCCGCGCCGCGCCCAACAGCGCCTGTCCCTGTGGCAGCGGGCGGAAATACAAGCATTGCTGCCGGGCGCCGCGGTAGCGCAGGCGCTACAGGTCCTTCAGGTATTTGGTCTCGATTTCGCGCCAGCGCGCAGCATTCACCGCCTCCTCGCGCTCGTTGAAAGTCGCAAGCTCGCGCTCGATGGCAGCCGTGTCGCCGTCGCGCTTCAGGACCGCGAGGACTCGCTTGGCGGCAGCGATCGCGGCGCGCTGGGTCTGCGACGGATAGATGCCGATGCGGAATCCCATCGCTTCGAGCTCGCGTGCCGGCAAAGGCGGGGTCTTTCCGCCCTCGAAGATGTTCGCGAGCGCGGGCTTGGTGAGGCTTTTCGCGATGGCCGCAAGCTCTTCGGCCGAGCGCGGCGCCTCGACGAAGCCGACGTCCGCGCCCGCTTCAAGGTACGCGTTGACGCGATCGATCGCCGCCTGCAGGCCTTCGATCGCGCGCGCATCGGAGCGCGCGATGATCACCATGTCCGCATCGCGGCGCGTGTCGACTGCGGCCTTCACTTTGCCCACCATTTCGGCCGCGCTCACCACCTGCTTGCCTTCGTAGTGCCCGCATTTCTTGGGCGAGACCTGGTCCTCGATATGAAACGCGGCAACGCCGGTCTTCTCGTACTCGCGCACGCTGCGCACCACGTTGATCGCATTGCCGTAGCCGGTATCCATGTCGGCGATCACCGGAATGTCGACGGCCTCCACGGTGCGCCCGATCCACTGAGTGATCTCGGTCATGGTGAGGAGCCCCAGGTCGGGGTAGCCGCTTGAGCGCGAGAAACCGCCGCCGGTGAGATAGACCGCATCGAAACCCGCAAGCTGAACGAGACGCGCGGTCAATGTGTCGTACGCCCCCGGCGCGATGGTGTAGCCTGGCCGCGCCAGGAGCGCGCGCAGTTTCTGTCTCGGGTTCATGTCGTGGCTTCCTCGTTAAGGCGCTGCCGCAGCACCTGGTGCAGCAGCCCGCCATGTTTGAAGTATTCGACTTCGCGCGCGGTGTCCAGGCGCGCGAGCAGCTTGAGCGATTC
The DNA here is from genome assembly GCA_016189945.1 of Betaproteobacteria bacterium. GTDB lineage: Bacteria > Pseudomonadota > Gammaproteobacteria > Burkholderiales > SG8-39 > JACQTO01. The sequence continues at coordinate 3,664 of JACPRN010000085.1, read as the reverse complement.
ACGCCTGCCGTCGGAGCGCGCAATCGTGCACTGGAGCAGGCAGCGGGGCGTGACGGCGGCGATCCCGGAAATGTCGAACACCTCCGAGCCGTCGAGCGAAAGAGTCTTTCGCGTCACCCCGCGCGGGAACTCGAGCGGCAGCACGCCCATGCCGATGAGGTTGGAGCGATGGATGCGCTCGAACGATTCGGCGATCACCGCGCGCACCCCGAGCAGCCGCGTGCCCTTCGCCGCCCAGTCGCGCGAGGAGCCGGCGCCGTATTCGCTGCCGGCGACCACCACCAGCGGCACGCCTTCGCTGCGGTACTTCTCCGCCGCGGCATGAAAGGACATTTTCTCGCCGCCGGGCAGGTGGCGCGTGCTAGAGCCCTCGATGCCGGGAGTCATTTCGTTCTTCACGCGCACATTGGCAAAAGTGCCGCGGATCATCACGTCGTGGTTGAGGCGCCGCGCCGCGTAGCTCACGAAATCGCGCGGCGCGACGCCAAGTGACTTCAGGTACTCGGCCGCCGGCGTACCCGCCGAGATGGCGCCGATCGGCGAGATGTGGTCGGTGGTGAACATGTCGCCGAACATGCCCAGCACGCGCGCGCCGCGGATATCCGCGAGCGGTGGCGGCGCGGCCGCCATGTCGTCGAAAAAGGGCGGCCTGCGGATGAAACTGCTGCCCTCCTGCCACGCGAAGGTCATGCCGCCTGCAGATTTGAGGGCGTTCCATTCCGCCGTACCCTCGAGCACCGTGGCGTAGCGCTCGCGATACAGCCCCGGTGTTATGGCCCGGTCGATGACCCGTCGAATCTCTTCGCCATCGGGCCAAATCTCGCGCAGGAAAACCGGCCGCCTGTCGCGGTCCTCACCTAGCGGTCCGTTCGCAAGATCGGCGAGTATCGTGCCCGCGATCGCGTAGGCCACCACCAAGGGGGGCGAAGCGAGAAAGTTCGCGCGCACCTGGGGATGCACGCGCCCCTCGAAATTGCGGTTCCCCGAGAGCACCGCCGCCACCGTAAGACCGTTCGCATCGAGCGCCTCGGCGATCGGATCAGGCAGCGGCCCGGAATTGCCGACGCAGGTCATGCAGCCGAAGCCCGCAGGCCGGAAGCCGAGCTCATCGAGCCATCGCTGCAGGCCGCTGCGCTCGAGATAATCGGCGACCACGCGCGATCCCGGCGAGAGCGAAGTCTTCACCCAGGGTTTGGCTTTCAGGCCGCGCGCCACGGCGTTGCGTGCGAGAAGGCCGGCGCCGATCATCACCGCCGGATTGGAGGTATTGGTGCAGCTCGTGATCGCGGCGATCACGACGTCGCCGTCTTTCACTCGATCGCCCGCGCTCGCGCGCTTGGCATCGGGAAATGCGCTCTGGAACGCTGCCGGCGCCTCTCCGAGCGGCACTCGATCCTGTGGCCGGCTAGGGCCCGCGATGCTCGGTTCGACCGATGCCAGATCGATTTCGATCACCTCGGTAAATTCAGGAGGAGGCGAGGCGGCTTCGCGCCATAACCCTTGCGCCTTGCAGTAGGCTTCGACCAGAGCGACCTGCCCCTCGTCTCGGCCCGTCAGCCGCAGGTAGCGCAGCGTTTCTGCATCCACCGGGAAAAAGCCCATGGTGGCGCCGTTCTCCGGAGTCATGTTGGCGATCGTGGCGCGATCGGGAAGCGACAGTTCGGCCATGCCCGGGCCGAAATACTCGACGAATTTGCCGACTGTCTCATGCCGGCGCAGCGCCTGCGTGATGGTAAGCACGAGGTCCGTTGAAGTGACGCCGGGCCGCAGCTTGCCCGTGAGCCTGCAGCCGTTCACTTCCGGGACCAGGATGGAGACGGTTTCACCGAGCGCCGCAGCGCCGCCCTCGAGGCCGCCTACTCCCCATCCGAGCACTCCCAGGCTGTTGATCATCGGCGTGTGGCTGTCCATTCCGATCACCGAGTCGGGATAGGCTAGCTCGTGCGTGCCTTCTTGAGGTTCGGTCCAGACGACGCGCGCGAGGTACTCGAGGTTGATCTGATGGCAGATGCCCTTGCCGGGTGGGACCACGCGCAGCTTGTCGAAGGCCTGTGCGCTCCAGCGCAGGAACGCATAGCGCTCGGCGTTACGTTCTAGCTCGAGCGCATGATTACGGATCGCCGCGTTGGGCGTTGCGTATTCATCGACCATCGCCGCATGATCGACCACGAGATCGATCGGGGCGAGCGGATTCAAGCGCCTGGGGTCGCCGCCCAGTCGGATCATCGCGTCGCGCATCGCCGCCAGGTCGCCGAGCAGCGGCAGGCCGGAGGAGTCGGGCATCAGCACGCGCGTGAAGCGAAAGGCGATCTCGCGCTCGGAGCGCCGCGTCGCGAGCCATTCGCGGAGCGCGTCGATGTCGGCGCCGTCCGAGCGACCCAGCGCGTGCTGGCGCAGCATGTTTTCAAGCACCACCTTGAGCGAGCACGGCAGGCGCGCAACGCCCGCAAGCCCGAGGTCTTCGGCAGCCGCAAGGCTGTAATAGTCGTAGCTCCGGCTGGCCGCCGTCAGCGAGCGGCGCGTGAGCCTGCTGTCGATTGTCATGGCATCGCTTCGCGGTTCGTTGCGAGGCGCGATTTTACTAAAGTTTCATTTGGACTAATATCCGGTGCGTGCAGGCGAGGAAAGCGGGAGGCTTCTGGGTGAATGCGAGGAGCGCATTCAGCGCGCCGCTCGCCGGCGGCACGCCGGTCGAAACGGTCACCTTCCAGACCAACGCGGTATCGGGGCAGTCGAAGCTGGTGGCGGGCTGGAACCTGATCGCGATCGGAGACAACAAGACGCCGAGCCAGTTCAATGCGTCCATTGGCGCCACCCCGCCGGCGGCCGGGCAGATTCCGACCAATGTGACCACCCTTTGGGCCTGGGATGCGAATCTGGCGAACTGGTACTTCTATGCGTCGAGCCTGGAAGCAAAAGGCGGCACCATTCTCGTCGATTACATCGTGAGCAAGAACTACCTCAACTTCGGCGACAATACGCTCGGTCCCACGACCGGGTTCTGGGTGAACAAGCCGCAATAACCCGCTTCAGCGCCGCGCAGGCGGCGCTGATCCGGCGGTCGAATACAGGCGTCCCCGCGCTGCGCGGGGACGCCTGTCGTTTGGACGCGTACGACTTGCCGGCGATATCTTCACTGCCGAGTTTGACGTTCGTGACGCTGCCGGCGTATCCTCCGCGCCCAAGCGAGGAGTCCGATGCCAACAAAGATGACGGGTTTCGGCCGGGGGCTCGCGGCATCGGGCGCATCCGTGGCGCTCGCTGTCGCGGCGCCGGTTTTCGCCAAGGACGACGCCATCGCAACCGATCGTCCCGACTTCGTGGAGTCGGGCGCGGTCGTGGGCAAGGGCGTGTTTCAGCTCGAGACGAGCGCTGCAGCGGCGCGCGATCGCGGCGGCGGCGCGGCTGCGCGCACCTGGACGACGCCCACGCTGTTCCGTCTCGGAGTTTCCGAGAGGCTGGAACTGCGGCTGGAAAGCGACGGATTGACCCGCCAGAAAGTCGATGACGGGACCGGGTCGAGGTCCGAAAGCGGCGTCTCGAACAGCTCGCTTGGCCTGAAGTGGCTGATGCGCGAAGGCGACGAAGCGACCGGGAAAGCGGCCCTCGCCTGGCTTGCGCACCTGGAGACCAACTCCGGCTCGGCCGCGTTGCGCGGCTCGGG
>JACPRN010000094.1 GCA_016189945.1 Betaproteobacteria bacterium | reverse complement strand
GTCGTTCAGCCTCATGGACAGGCCGCCCCTATATTGCTACAATGCAATATATGTCGGTTGTGCTCCTTGCTCGGGCCAAGGAAGTTCGTGACGAAGGGTCGATCATCGAAATCGTGATTTGGGAATTGTCTGAGCCTCTGCCGCCGAGCACGCACTGCTACAGGTACCGCCTGTACTATGGCTCCGGCGGGGCGAGTCGGGTGCGGTACGACAACGAGCGCGGCAAAGGTGATCACCGGCACATTGGCGAGCAGGAGGAAGATTACGTCTTCACCACGCTTGAACAACTGATTGAAGACTTCAGGCGCGATGTCGAGAACTGGAGGTAGGATATGAAGGCGATCATTGAAGTAGCCCGCAAAGGTTCGATCTTTCGCACCGCTGCGCACCAGCTTGCCCGTGCCCGGCAAAGCCGTACCCCGGACTTCCGGCTGAGCTTCGAATCGGCACGATCGCTGTTCGCTGAACTGACCCCTGCCCGCCTGGATCTCCTTGACACGCTGCGTCGCGTTGGCCCCTGTAGCATCTATGCTCTGGCAAAGGCGGCCGACCGAAACTACTCCAATGTCCACACCGACGTTTCGCGACTGGAGGAACTTGGCCTGATCGAGCGGTCGGAGGATGACGCGATCTCGGTGCCGTTTGAGTCCGTCGAGATTCTCGTACCACTCGCTCAAGTCGCGTAGCGATGCCGGGGCCGAAACCCGGCGCCGCAGGTCATCTAGAATCCGGTTTCCATTCACCAAAGGAGAGACCGGAATGTCCGAAGTCCCCAGCAGCGTCCACCCGCTGGCAAAGAATTTTCTCGGCAAGGAAATGTATGTGGTCGTCGTGCGGCCGGTGCGCTCTCCGGAGATTGCCAAGCGGGTCGGCGAGCACCTGGAGCACCAGGTCGCCCTGGAAAAGAAAGGCGTCCTATTCGCCGCCGGGCCGCTCTATCCTGCCGGCTCGGCCGAGCCGGAAGCCGGCATGATCGTTTTGCGGGCCAATTCCTTCGAGGAAGCCGAAGCTATCGTCCGGAGCGACCCTTTGGTCAAAGCCGGGTTGCGAACCTTCACCATCCAGAAATGGCGGATGAACGAGGGCAGCTACACCGTGACCATCAACTACTCGGACCAGACGGTGCGGATCGCCTAGGATCGCAGCCGCGGTATCAGCCTCATCGCATTGGCGCTCTTGATCGCCTGAACCTGCGCGGCGCTGAGCCCGAGCTTTTCCAGATCCTGAATCTGGGTTCCGATCGGGACATAGGGATAGTCGGTTCCGAACACGACTTGCGATTCCGGGACGAGCTTGAGCAGAGCCGCCATCGCCGCCGGATGGGTCGCGTTGGCCGTGTCGTAATGCAGCCGCTTGAACTCGGCCTCGATGCCATCGGGCGCGAACTGGCCGGCGTCCTTGCGCATGCGGCAGAAATATTCGATGCGGCCGGCCATCGTCGGGACCGTGCCGCCTGCGTGCGAGAAAAGCCAGCGTATGCCGCGGTAGCGGGCAAAGCTCCCGCTCACAAGGAGGCTCACCACCGCGCGGGTCGTATCGTGCGGTACCTCGATCACCGCGGGGAAGACCCCCACGCTCAGGCCCGCGCAACAGCTTGCCACCAGCGGATGGAAATAGACAAGCGCCTTGCGGCGGTTTAGCTCCTCAAAGATCGGCTTGTAGACGGGATCGCCCGGCCACTTGTCGCCGTAATTGGTCTGCAGGCAGACGCCGTCCGCCTTGAGCGCGCCGAACGCGTATTCGATTTCCTTCAGCGTAGCGTCGATGTCGAGCATCGGCAGCGTCGCGAACAGCCCGAAGCGCCCGGGGTAATCGCCGACCATCCGCGCCCCGAAGTCGTTGCACGTGCGCGCCATGCGATTCGCCTCCGGGTCGCCGGCGTCGAACCAGACGCCCGGCGTCGAAGGCAGGGAAAGGATGGCGCTTTTCACTCCGGCCCTGTCCAGCTCCTCCACCGAGCGCTCGCGCGACCACGCGGCCTGGCCGGGATGGTGCGGGAGCTTGCGCCCGTCTTCCCAGCGCAGCCACGCTTCCTGGTACGCAGGCGCATAGTAGTGATGGTGCGTATCGATCACCCAATCGATGCCCGCCATGGTTCTCCTCCGTTCCTAATTCCGCTCCAACGCGCCGGCCTTCACCCGATCCACCACTTTGCGGCCCGACAAATCGATCACCGCCACCTCATCAGTGGCTTCGCAGGCGACAAAGGCGCACTCGCCGTCCGGATCGAAAGCGATGTGCGCCGGCGCCCCGCCGACTGCCAGCCTGGCGATCACGGCAAGACGGGCGGCATCGGCCAGGCAAACGCTAGACTCGCCGGTGTTCGAAATCACGATCCATCGGTCATCGGGACTGATGGCAAAGAAGTGCGGATAGATGCCTACCGGTATGCGCGCGATGACGCGATGGGTCGCCGTCTCCCACACGGTGAGGTCATCCGAGGCGAAATTGGCGACGTAGCCGAAGCGGCCGCCATGGCCGAGCAGCGGCAAATGCGCCCCGGCGCCGGCTGGAATGGTGGCGATGACCTCGTGGTTTGCCGTATCGATTACGGACACGTCGTTCGCAATCGTATTGGCGACATACGCAAGACGGCCATCGCCGCCGAACGCGATATGCCCCGGTCCCGCCCCCACCGCAATCTCCCCGGCCACCCGCAGCTCGCGGGCGTTGATCACGGTGACACTGTGCGCTCCGCTGTTCGGCTGGTAAGCCCAGCGCGAATCGGGCGAAACGGCGATGTCATGCGGCGCGATCCCGACCGCAATCGTCGCGATCAGCTTGCCTGCGGCATCGACGACGGCTACGCGCCGGTCGGGACCGCTGGGCAGGTAGACGAGGTCGCGCGCGGGGTCTGCACAGGGAAGGAGCGGCCGCCTGCCTGCCGGAGCGCTGGCGACGATCCTGTCGGTCGCCGTATCCACGATGGTGACATCGTTCGAGCCGGCGTTTGCAACGTACAGATGGCGAGCGTCGCCCGACAGCGCCAAGTGCGAAGGGCTTTCGCCCGTTCTGATGTGCCGGAGGACTTTGCGGCTCGCGGCATCGATGATCGCCACCCGATTTCCGCTGGTGTTGGCGTAGATCCTGCCGTCGGGGTGCGCAGCGAGCGAGTGCGCGCCTTGCGCGCCCGGCCGCGGCGTTGATCCGTCTACATCGAGCGCGAGGGTCGTCGCGCCGCGCTCGATCGAGACGCGATAGCCGCTCTCGATCATCATCACGTAGGTCTGCTCCCAGGCAGCGTCCACCTGCATGCGCAAGCTTGCGCCTGTCCCTTTGAGCGCAACATACTGCTCGCGCAAGAGAGCCGCTTGCCTCTCGGGAGCGAGCCCGCGCAGGTCCACGCACTTCGGCTTGGCAAATTCATTCACGCGCAATTCTCCGAAACAACCGCTTTGAAGCTTACCTTGGAGCGGGAACACTTGCTTGACGAACTGTATCCAGCGGAATCTCGATGGTCGCTATAGCAGGCATTGGGTTACCTCCGGAAGATACCCAGAGTTCGACAGATATTTCGGCGAGCATCACCGCCGCCGGGCCGATTCCGGGAGCGGCTTTGGCGCCGGGGCAAGGTTCGAACCCCTCTTGACGCCTGTATCGTCAAATATCATGATATATGACGACAATGGCGACCAAAACTCCTGCACCGACGCTCGCGCCGATCATCGCGCGCACCCCCGATCTGGCGGCGTGGCTGGCGAAGAAATCGCATTTCCTTTTCGGCCCGCGCCAGACCGGAAAAACGTTTCTCCTGCGCCGCGCGCTGCCGCGCGCCCGGGTATATGACCTGCTGAACAGCGCCGTGTACCTGGCGCTGAGCCAGCGGCCGGGGCGGCTGGCGGAGGAGCTCTCGCCAAGCGAGCGCGTGGTGGTTATCGACGAGGTGCAGCGCCTGCCCGAACTCCTGAACGAGGTTCACCGCCTGATCGAAGAGCGCGGAATTCGGTTTCTGCTGACCGGCTCAAGCGCGCGCAAACTGCGCAGAGGGGGCGTGAACCTGCTCGGCGGCCGCGCACGCACGCGCTACCTCCATCCGCTCACCTGGCGCGAACTCGGCGCCCATTTCGATCTGGATCGCGCGCTCGGGCGCGGATTGCTGCCATCGATCTACTTTTCCGACGACGCGAGGGCCGATCTCGAAGCCTACACGGGGACCTACCTGCAACAGGAGATCGTGGCCGAAGGCGCGACGCGCAACGTGCCCGCGTTCAGCCGCTTCCTGCGCGTGGCGGCGCTATGCAACGCGACGCTGGTCAATTTCACCAACGTGGCGAACGATGCGCAGGTGCCGCGGACCACGGTGTACGAATATTTCGATATCCTGAAGGAAACCCTGCTCCTGCACGAGGTCCCCGCGTGGAAGGCCTCGATCAAGCGCAAGCCGCTTGTGTCGTCGAAATACTACTTCTTCGACGTCGGGGTCGTATCGGCGCTGCAGGGGCGTCGCGTCAGCCGCGGGACGCCCGAGTTCGGCACTGCGTTCGAGACCTGGCTGCTGCATGAGCTCGCCTGCTACCGCGATTACGTTTCCGGGGAACCGGTCCGCTATTGGCGTTCCACCTCCGGGTTCGAGGTGGATTTCATCCTCGGGGACCACACCGCGATCGAAGTGAAAGGCAAGGAGAACGTATCGGCGCATGACCTGAAGTCATTGCACGCGCTCGCCGAGGAGGGAAAACTCAAGCGCTACCTCTGCGTAAGTCTCGAGCCCCGCCGCCGCCAGGTGCACAACATCAGCGTCCTGCCGTATCGGGCGTTTCTCGAGGCGCTCTGGGGCGGCGATTTCTCGGGCTGAGCGCAGGTCGCAGCGCCCCCGCCTGGCACGGCTGCGTCGATATGCTATAAATGCGATTCGCGTACCAAGACCGGAGGAGGAAACCCATGCGCCTTTGCCCCTGTAATCAGCGCTCGATCGCGAGCGCCTTCGCCGTCGCGCTCGCCTTGCTTGGCTCGGCGGCGTTTGCGCAAACGTATCCGTCGCGCCCGATCAAGGTGATCGTGCCGTACACGACCGGAACCGGCATGGACATGATCGCCCGCATCGTGGGCCCGAAGCTCTCGCAGCGTCTGGGCCAGCCCGTCGTGGTCGAGAACCGCGTCGGCGCGAGCGGCAACATCGGCGGTAGCGCCGTGGCCACCGCCGCCCCGGACGGCTACACGCTGATGGCGAATGCCCAGGCCATGCTGATCGCGGCGAGGTTGTTCCGCTCGATGCCGTTCGACGTGCTCGCCGATTTTGCGCCGATCACCCTCACCGCCTGGGGCACGCAGATCCTGGTGACGCACGCGAAAAGCGGGATCACCAGCGTGCGCGAGCTGGTCGCCATGGCCAAGGCGAATCCGGGCAAGCTCACCTATGGCACGGGCGGCACCGGTTCCTCGTTCCACATAACGACTGAAATCTTCAACGGCGTCACCGGCATTCAGATGCTGCACGTTCCCTACAAGGGTAACGCTCCCGCACTCACCGATCTGATCGCCGGCCGCATCACCGTGGGCGTCTCGGCGGTCCACGTCGTTCTGCCCCACGTCAAGGCGGGAACGATCGTGCCGCTGGCGGTGATCAGTGCGCGCCGCCACGACAAAGTGCCCGACGTTCCGACCATGGCCGAAGCCGGTGCGGCCGGCGTCGACGTCGAATTCTGGCACGCCTTCTATGCGCCAAAGGGAACGCCGGAGGCGATCACCTCGCGCATCCGGACCGAGCTGCACGCCATCCTGGCGCTGCCCGAGGTCAGCGAGGCATTCGGGAAAGTCGGCCTGACGCCCACGACCAGCACTGCCGAGGAACTGCAGGCGTTGATGCGGCGCGACTTGGCGCGCCTTGAGGAAGTCATACGCAAGCACAACATCGCTCTCGACTGAGCGCTCGCGCATTCGGTAGGAGGGGGAATCGATGTCGATACAGGATCTTGCGCTCGAGCCGCGCCTGAGGGCCGTCATGGAGCAGGAGTACCCGCGTTTTTCCGCCGCAGAATTCGCGCGCCGGCACAAGCTGCTCGGCGAGGTCATGGCGCGGGCCGAGGTCGACCACCTGCTCGTGGTCACCGACCACCGCGCCGGCAACGCCACGCAGTGGGTCACCGGCTGGCCGGGAACGATCGAGGCCTACACCGTCTTTCGTCCCGGCGAGAAGATGACGATGTTCATGGAGCTGTACAACCATTTCCCCTTGTGCCGGAAGATCGCACGCGATGCCGACGTGCGCTGGGGCGAGCACCGCGGAATCGCCAAGGCGATCGAGGAGCTGAAGCGCCGGGGCGCCAAGCGCGTCGGGATCATGGGGCCGCTCGTGGTTCCCAAGTACAGAGCGCTCGAGGCTAGCTTCCAGGTGATCGGGCTCGAGGCGGAGTACGTCAAGCTGCGCCTGGTCAAATCCGAGGAGGAAATCGACTGGCTCCGGATCGGCGCGGCGCTGAGCGACCTGGGGTTCGAGGCGCTGCTGCGCGAGACCAGGCCGGGCCTCACCGAGCGCGAGCTCGCCAACATCGTCGAGCGCGCCTATGTCGGTCACGGCGGAACGACGGCGATTCACTTCATCGGCTGCACGCCGATGGCCCAACCCCAGATCTTCGTCCCGCCGCAATTCCACTCTTCGCGCAAGGTGGAGAAAGGCGATGTCGTGTTCTGCGAATTGTCCGCCCTGTGGTGGGACTACGCCGGACAGGTGCTGCGCACCTTCACCGTGGAGTCGGAACCCACTCCGCTCTACCGCGAGCTGCACGCGGTGGCCGAGGCCGCTTTCGACGCTGTGACCGGCGTCATCCGCCACGGCACGAGCATGGAGGAGATCATCGAAGCGGCCGGCGTGATCGAAGAAAAGGGCTTTACCGTGTGCGATGACCTGATGCACGGCTTCGGCGGCGGCTATTTTCCGCCCGTCCTCGGTACCAAGAGCCGCCCCGCCGGACCGATTCCCGATATGACGCTGGAGGAAAACATGACCGTGGTGGTGCAGCCCAACGTGATTACGCGCGACCACACTGCGGGTGTTCAGGTCGGTGAGCTGATTCGGGTCACGAAGACCGGTTTCGAGCGCCTGCACCGCGCCCCGCGCGGGCTGTTGCGCGCCGGTTGATCGGAGACAGTCATGAGCGATCGTCATTCCGGGCCGCTCACGCGCCGTTGGGTCGAGCAGCGCTGGCTGCTCGATGCCACCATCCGCTCGATCGGCATGGATTGGGACCAGCCGCGATCGATTTACCTGTCTGCGCCCTGCGGCCCGGAAGCCAACGCCGACTTTGCCGGGCTTCGGCAGCGGATCACGAAGCTCGCCGATGCGTCGCCCGCGTTCGAAGCGGTGGCACGCCGGCGCGAAGCCAAAGCGCAAGCCGCCGAGGCCGAGGGACAGTTGGTCGCTGCGCGCGACAATTACTACATGGCCGCGGTGCACTGGGGCGCAGCGCAGTGGCCGATCGACGAGAATAACGACGCGAACAAGGCCTACAACGGGCGCAAGCGCGAATGTTTCCGCAAATACGCCAAGCTCGCGGACCATGCCGTGCAAGAGGCATGGATACCGATGCCGGGCGGCGAGCGGCTCCCCGCCTGGTTTCACCTGCCGCCCGGATACCGCGAGGGTCGCCTGCCCGCGGTGATCGCCGTTCACGGAATGGACAGCTTCAAGGAACACGGCGTCTCGCTCTACGGCGATCGCTGGCTGCAGCGCGGCTTCGCGGTGCTGGCGATTGACGGGCCTGGGCAATACGAAAGCGCCGTGCTCGGCATTCCCTTCAGAATGGAAGCGTGGATGGCGACCGGGAAAGCCTGCGTCGATTGGCTCGCCGGGCGAACCGAAGTAGACGCATCCAGGATCGGCGTGTCGGGCGTCTCATTCGGCTCGTTCTTCGCCACCATCGCCGCGGCGCACGAAGCGCGCATTCGCGCCGTAGCGGTCATGAGCGTGTGTCATGAACCGGGGTTTCACACCATCTTCGAGGAGGCATCGCCCACCTTCAAGATGCGCTTCATGTACATGAGCGCGATCGAGGACGAGGCCGAGTTCGACCGATTGCGCAAGACCATGACCTGGGAAGGCCATGCCGAGCGCATCAGCGCGCCGTATGTGTGCCTGGCAGGGGAAGCGGACGAATTGTCGCCCCTGGTTCACACCAGGCGCTTGATGGCCGCGCTAAAGGGTCCGAAACGGCTCGTCGTGTACCAGGACTCGCGCCACTCCGTTGGCAACGTCCCGGCATCCAATCTGGGGCCTTTCCCACCCACGCTTGTCGCCGACTGGATGGCGGAGACCCTGCAGGGCAAAGCGTTTCCGAGCGAGGAGTGGTTTGTCGAGGCGAGCGGGCGCGTGGCGAAGAGCGCGTTGAGCTGACACCTCGCTTACCGCGTCGGCTCGACGACCCGACCCCAGAAAACGATCGCGCCCGTGTTCTTGTCGACGATGGCGAAGAGGAATGGCCGATCCGCCTTGACGATCTTGGGCGGCGGCGGCACAGACGTCGCTGTGACTATGACGGCCGTGGCCGCGGCAGCCTCGGTACCGTTCTCGTCGACTTCGACGAAGCCCTTGTGAAGGATGTCCGAGACGTAAAGATATTCCTTCGAGCTGATGCCGGAGAAATCGGCGTCACGATCCGAAAAGGCAAGCCGCATGCCGAGCTTCTGCATCGCCTCCTTGACGCTGACGCTTGCGCCTGCGACCCTGAATTTGGGCAGCCCGAGCTGAACATAGTCGGGCTTCAGCGAGGCGAGAATCGATCGCAGTCCGTCGCCCGCAAGGGAATTCTCGAACTGGGAAAAATTCCCCGCCGCCGGCAGCAGGACCACCATCGCCACCTCGCCCCCGTCGTAGGGCAGCTCGACCACCTCGTAGCCGGCGCCAGCCGCATAACGCATGTATTGGGTCTGATTCATCATCTCGACCGGCAGGGTGGAGCCGTCCAGCTTGTTGAAAGTATCGCTCGCCGTCGCGCTCGGCTGGAACTTGCTTTGCCACGCGGCGTTAAAGTACACGGCGTTCGTCAGCACCAGGCGTGTGAGGCCGTCGATCGCCCCTGGCGGGATGAGGTCCTTGATGCGTTGCTCGGTCTGCTCGGCCACCCAGTCGTTGATGCGGATGCGGCTCGGCTCGGGCGCGGCGCGGAAATCAACCAGGTTCATCCCGGCGCCGTAGTTCTGCGCCAGGGTGTCGAGGAAAGGCGGTTCGAACTCGCTTTTCGCGTCGCCCCAGAGCGAATTGGACACCCGCAGGCGAAACGGCTGGCCGTCCTTGCCGAGGGCGCCCTGACCGCGGCTCGCGAGCTCCAGGTCGAGCCAGTCGAACGCCGGGTGCAGCCGCTCCGCGGGCAGCGTGAAGCGGAGCGCGCTTGCCATTTCGGATGCCGTCTGCCCTTTCGCCCCGGCGTAGGTCATCGCGAGCGCCTCCGAAATGCTGAGCGGCGAGAAGAACAGGTTGCCTGCGCCTTTCGCCGGATCGTTGAGAAGCTGGCGATACACGTCTAGCGCAAACGCCGTGTTGTCGGAGGCGAGCGCTGCCTTGTCCGCGTCGGAAACGACTGGCGCGGCATCGCGCTGGAGCGAAGATTTCGCAACGTAGAGCTGTGCGCCCGAATCGGCGCCCTTGTTCACCCAGAATCCGGTATCCGGACCGAGCTTCTTTCCGGTCGCGGCGAAGTCGAGATAGCCCCTCGCTGCGATGTAATCGGTGAGCGCAGTGCCGCCTTGCGCCTCGAGGCTCGGCGTGTAGAAATACCACTTACTGCGGCCGGCGTCCCACGCCCAGAGCGAGGTCAAATTCTGCGGAACATCGCCCGCAACGGGGGCGTCCCCCAGCGACCGATTGAACTGACTCGGCGTCTGGATGTCCCCGACCGCGACCAGGTTCCACCCGGGAACAAGCGCGGGTTGAACCGAGACGAGGGAATGCGGCTCGATGCCGAAAGCCGCGATGTGATCGGTCCTCGCGTTGACCCAGAAGCCTTCGCCTGCGCTGATCGCGCTGAGGAAACCGTAACCCTTGCCTGCGGCGTAAGCGGCACCGCCGTCGCTCAAAGTGGGCGTGTAGAAGATCCAGGCGCCCTTTAAAGCATCCCGTTTCCAGAGGCTCGTCACTTTCTCCGGGTCGCCGAACGCCTCTGCGACGCCCTCCCTTGCCACCTCCGGAAGCACGAACGCGGCGGAATCGCCGACGAGATTCCAGCCTGCAAGAAGGACCGTGCCCAAGAGGATGCGGTACGCGGTGCACACCGGCCCGCCAGCAGGCACTAGGGTCGTCCTTTTCATCGCCGTCCTGGTTATCCCGCCATACGAATAGACCGCCGCCGCGAGTGCGGCATCGACACAGGCGCTTATCGGACCTGCGGTTAGCGTTCCAGTTGCCGCATCGATCGTCGCCGCTCCACGCACGAGCCACTTCGCAGCCACGGGCTCGGCGGAGCCGTCGCTGAAGCTCGCAGTGGCCCCATAGGACGCCGATTGGCCGACCGCCAACGTCTCCGGGCCGCTGATGGCAAGCCCAGTCAATTCTCTGGACAGGGTCGAGCTTCCGCCCTGCTGCGCCTGCGCAAGAAAACAGAATCCGAGCAGTGCGAAAGCCGTGACGGCGCCCCGCAGCGCACAGACAGCTTGGTTGAAAGAGCTTCCGTCCATGGCGGTTCCTCCCCTGGAACCTCAGCTTGCCATTGCGGTACGCGCATCTTGGCACAACACCTCCCGCACGGAAATCCCATGATCATGGGATGAAGGGATTGATCCAGATCAACGCCTTCCGAGCGGCGCAGCCGCAAAGTTTCCCTCGCGTCATCCTGTGGGCCGCCCACGGGCCGCGGAGCAAGGGGGGCAAGCAATGGCAAGCAAACATGCGCTTTCGTGCCTGAGGCACGGTGCTGTCTTCATGGCACTTGCGGCGGCGGTGGCCGCTGCCGAGCCTCAGGGTCCGTCCGGGACCACCACAGCCCAAGTCGAACGCGAAGTGATTCCGGGCGCGGAACGGATGACCAGCGCCGAGCGCGAAACTTATCGCAAGCGCATGCAGGCGGCGGCTACGGCGGAAGAGAAAGCGAAAATCCGCGCCGAGTACGCCAAAGCCGCTGCGGCAAAGCCGCCCGAGGGGGGGCTGGTCGGAGATCCGGCAAGAGGCGCCTCGCTGCACCGCGGATGCTTCGGCTGTCACGGCATCGAGCAGTACACCGCCCCCATCACCAACTTTGCGGCCACGTTCTTCGATGCGGTGCTTCGCGCGAGCGGGCTTTCCGATCTTCCCCCCGCCGAGCCGACTCGTTTTAAGGGCAGGATCAAGTCGATGGCGGCGTTGCGCGAGGCGGTTACGCGGCGCAACGATTATTTCAATCCGAAAATGACGCCGCAGGAAATCGAGGACGTCGTCGCCTACCTGAACGCGACCTATTACAAGTTTCCGCAGTAAGCGCGCCCGCGACCGCCGATCACCTGTCGGGCTCTAACGACAGAACAACCCCCGGAATGTAGGGGCAATTTCCGCATCGGCCGGCATCCTGTCGCCCCGCGGCGACACCGCGGCGCTCGCCCGCGCCCCTCGTCCTGTTTCAAGGCCATGAATTCATGGGCCAATTTCGCAATGGCACGGCAATTGCCTCACCCGGGGCGTTGTCTTGGAGGAGAAGCGAAATGATGAGAACATCCACCGCCCTTTCAGCATCGTCGCAGCCGCGCTGCCCATCGCCGTTGCACCGCATGAAGCTGGGGTCGAGGCGTTTCGCTGCGCTGATTCTCACCGGGTTCGGGCGCGCGGTCGTGACCGCAGACGTGCCGCCCGCGGCGGCGGTCAAGGCGAAAATGGGCGAAGTCCTCTCGATGGTGCAGCGCGTGACCAACAGGACCGCCCTGCTCCCGCTGGTCGAGAGGAAGCTGATGCACAGGTTCGATTTTGGCCGGATGACGCGGCTCGCCCTGGGCGCGGCGTGGCGCGCCGCGGACCGGCACCAGAAACAGGCGCTGAGAAGCGCTTTTCGCGCCTTGCTCGTGAGGACCTACGCCGCGCCGTTGATCCCGTCGGCAGGCGGCGACGTGCGCTTCGAAGTCAAACCGGTGCGGCACTCGAGCGCCGACGGCGTCACGGTGAAGACGCTGGTCAAGCAGTCAGGCAAGCCGGGCGTCGCCATCGACTACCGAATGCAGATCCAATCGAGCCGCTGGAAGGTGTACGACGTTCTGGTCGACGGCGTAAGCCCGATAGCGCGCTACCGGGAAACATTCGCTGAGGTGTTTCAGCGCTCGGGGGTCGCCGGCCTGGTCGATGTCATCAAGGCGGCGAATCGCGCCCTGGCGCTGGAGGCCTGACCCCGATTCTTGGGCCTGCGTCCCGGGGCCAAAGCAACGGAACATCATGGAAATGCGGCATGCATGCACGGCGCTGCGCCGCCGATCCCGGCGGCGCGGACCGCGCCCTGACAGGGGAGCATCTGACATGATCATGAAATCTTTCTGGCACTGCGTTTCAACGCTGGTCTTCGCCGCGATTGCAACCGCGGCCCATGCAGCCAACACACCTCCGGACGCACTGGTCCAAGCGACGGTCGGCGAAGTGCTCTCGGTCGCCAAGCAGACCAGGGACAAGCGCGCCCTGCGCGAACTCGCCGAAGAGAAGGTCCTGCCGCGATTCGACTTCGAGCAGATGACGCAGCTCGCTTTCGGACCGATCTGGTCCAAAGCGAGCCCGCAGCAGCAGCGCTCGCTTGCGAACGGATTCCGCGCGCTCCTGCTCAACACGTACACGACCTCGTTGAGCCTGGGCGCAAGCCCTGACATGAAGTTCGAAGTCAGGCCGGTTCGGCAATCGCGCGCGCAGGATGTCACCGTGAAGACCCTGATCAAGGAGCCGGGCAAGCCGCCCATCGCCATCGACTACCGCATGGAGAGCCAGGCCGAGGGCTGGAAGGTCTACGACGTGCTGGTGGAAGGCGTGAGCCTGGTGACGACTTACCAAAGAGTGTTCCAGGAGGAGGTTCAGCGCTCCGGTATCGACGGACTGATCAAGGTCCTCAACGCGAAGAACCGCAGACTGGTGCGGAGCTGATCCGCACGCCCGCGGAGACTGCGCGCCAAGCTCAGGCTCGCGGCGGCGCGGCATTGCGCGAGGAGGACAAGACCATGTGCCTGTTCACCGATACCTCCCGACCCGGGACGCAACGCGGAATCTTCAGTCAAGTGTCCGAATGCCCGCGGCGCACGGGCAGCAGCGTTTCTCCGGCGCGCCGATGATCGCCGGACGCACTGCCGCGCGCACCGCCTTGCGCACGCCCGCGCTGCACGTCAATTGACAAGAAGGAGGCCAAATGAGACAAACGGCGACCATACATCACCTGAACGGACGCAAGGTCCATCCGGCTTCGCATCTCTGGCACCGGGAAACGCCGAAGAGGCGCGTGGGCAGGCGCATCGATTCGCCCGGCTCGGCCTACGCGCATGCCCTGGCGATCGCGCGCGAGGCGGGCACGCGCTACCGTGAATTCGCCGCGCACATGTTCGACTGCGGAAACGAGGGCCTGGCCGAGCTGTTCAGCCGGCTGGCGGAGTTTGAAGTCGAGCATGCCTTTCGCCTGGCGAAGAAAAGCGTGGGCGTGGACATTCCGCTGCTCGCCGCGAACGAGTATGCGTGGCTCGACTCCGGCGCCCCGGTGCCGGAGGCGCGCGCTTTTGTCTTCCGCATGATGACGCCGCGCCTGGCGTTGGAAATCGCGCTGCGGGCGGAAGAACGGGGCAAGGCGTTCTTCGAGCGGGTGTGCGCCGAATCGCACCGCGCGGAGGTGCGCAAGCTGGCGCGCGAACTGGCCAACGGCGAGGCCTCGCATATCGCCTGGGTCAAGGATGCGCTCGCGCACCTGCCGCGGCCGTTTCAGGCAGACGAAGAGCAGCCGGGCGACCCGACGATAGAGCAGCAGATGTAGATCGCCGATCGTCGTTCGCCGCCGCGCCGACCTTCCGCCTTGATCGCTGCCGGCATATCTCCTATGATCGCGCGCTTAACCGCGATCGGAGCGGCCCATGCGCAGGATCGACGTCCACCAGCACTACCTGGCGAAGCATTACCTCGACGCGGTCGGGTTGGAAAGGATCACCGCAGCCTCGACGGTGCGCAGCGTCCCGCAATGGAGCGCCGGCGCCGCGCTGGAACTGATGGACCGGGTGGGAATCGAGGCGGCGCTGCTGTCGGTATCGGACCCCGGCGTTGGATTGGAAACAGAGGCGCTCACGGCGCGGCTGGCGCGCGCATGCAACGAGGGTCAGGCGCGGATCGCTTCCGACTACCCGCGGCGGTTCGGCTTTTGCGCGGCGTTGCCGCTCCCGAGCGTCACCGCCGCATTGCGCGAAATCGAATACGCGCTCGACGAGTTGCACGCCGACGGCGTCGGCATGTTGACCAATTATGGCGGCATCTATGCCGGCGACGCCGAGTTCTGGCCGGTGTTCGAGGAACTGGACCGGCGCGGGGCGGTGCTGTTCGTTCATCCCACCGCGCCCGCCGGTCGCGGAGGATTCGCGAAGATCGCATCGGCGATGCTCGAGTTTCCATTCGACACGACCCGGGCGATCGCGAGCTTTCTCTACCACGGCACAGCGGCGCGCTTTCCCAACCTGCGGATCATCTGGTCGCACGGCGGCGGGGCGATGCCCTATCTGGCGGGAAGAACTGCAGTCGTCTCGGCGCGCGACCCCGCATTCCGGCAAAGCGGTCCCGACCGGCTGCTGCCGGCGCTGCGTGGCTTCTACTACGATCTCACGCAGTCGGTGAGCCCGCCGACCTTTGCCGCCTTGCGCGCCCTGGTGCCCGATACGAACCTTCTGTTCGGATCGGACCGCCCGTTCGCCGCCGAAAACCAGCTCAACTCGGCGCTGGCCGATTTTGCGCGCCTGGACTTGAGCGAGGCCGAGCGCCGCGCGATCAACCGCGACAATGCGCTGGCGCTCTTCCCTCGCTTCGGCGCGTCTTATTGATCTTTACCAAACTGCATGACAACGGTAGATACGGGCGCTGTCATTCCCGCGTGGTAAGCATGCCCCCGCGGAAGCGGGGGCGGGAATCCAGAGTGGCTCGGCGACAACCACTGGATTCCCGC
>JACPRN010000093.1 GCA_016189945.1 Betaproteobacteria bacterium | reverse complement strand
GTCTTGTCTTCGGGCGCCAGTCTGCCGTGGATCAGGCCGACCGACAGTTCGGGGAATTCGCCTTTGAGCCGCGCGTGCGTGTCGAGCGCGCTCTGGAGCTCGCGCGCCTCGAAGTGGCTGCGCCCGGGGCTTCGCCCCCTGAGACGGGCGCTGCGCGCCTGAACCTCCGGGCCAACGCTGCTCTCTTCGATCAGCGGGCACACCCAGTAGGCTTGCTGGCCCGTCCCGCAGGCCTCGCGAATGCGGCGCACGATCTCGTCGCGGCGCGCATCCGACACGAGTTTCGTCGTCGCCGGCCGCCGCCCCGGCGGAAGCTCGTCGATCACCGAAACGTCCAGATCGGCGTAATAGCTCATCGACAGGGTGCGCGGAATCGGCGTCGCGCTCATCATCAGCAGGTGCGGCTCGAGCGCTTGGGGGGCGCTCGCGCGCCTGCCCTTGCGCCGCAGCGCGAGCCGCTGCGCGACGCCGAAGCGGTGCTGCTCATCGACGATCACCAGGCCGAGGACCGAGAATCCTACCTCTTTCTGGAACAGCGCATGGGTGCCGATCGCAACCTGCGTCTCCCCCGAGGCGATCGCGCGCAGCGCCGATTTGCGCTCCGCTTTCGGCTGGCCGCCGCTCAACCAGGCGAGCTTCACTCCGAGCGGCGCGAGCCATTCGCTGAACTTGCGGTAATGCTGCTCGGCCAGGATTTCGGTCGGCGCCATGACCGCCGCCTGCACGCCGTTCTCCACGGCGCGCAGGCACGCGAGCGCGGCGACAATGGTCTTGCCGCTGCCCACGTCGCCCTGAAGCAGCCGGTGCATCGGACGCGGCTGCGCGATGTCGGCCCCGATTTCGCTCCAGGCGCGTTTCTGCGCGCCGGTGAGATCGAACGGCACTCGAGCGAGCAGTGCGCCGACATAGCTTCCCTTGGCGGACAACGCGATGGCGCGCTTGGACTTGCGCTCGCGGTAATGGCGCCGCATCGAGAGCTGCTGCGCGAGCAGCTCGTCGAACTTGATCCGCTGCCACGCCGGATGGGTGCGTGTGGCGAGCGCTTCGCCGTCCGCTTGCGGCTCCGGATGATGCAAGGATGTCACCGCGGCCGCAAAGGGCATCAGCCCGAGCCCTTCGCGCAGCGGCTCGGGCAAAGTGTCCGAAAGGTCGGCGCCATCGAGCGCCCTCCCGATCAGCGTGCGCAACGCCTGTTGCGGCAGCGCCGCGGTGGTCGGGTAGACCGGCGTGAGCGTGGTCGCGAGCGGTGCATCGCCATGCAAGACGCGAAAGCGCGGATGAATCATTTCGGCGCCGAGAAACCCGTCGCGGACTTCGCCGAAAGCGCGCACCCGCGCCCGCTGGGCGAGAGCTTTCTTCTGATTGGGGTAGAAATTCAAGAAACGCAGGCACAGCTCGCCGCTTGGATCGCGCAGCCGGCACACCAACTGCCGGCGCGGCCGATACACGATTTCGGTGTCGATGACCGCGCCTTCGACCTGCACCGCGTGGCCCGGCGCCGCCTCGGCGATCGGGGTGAGGCGCGTCTCGTCTTCGTAGCGCAGCGGCAGGTGCAGCACGAGATCGAAGTCCCTGCGGATGCCGAGCCTGGCGAGCCTGGTGTCGAGCGTGCTCAGTCCTTCAGTACCAGAATGGCGTCGATTTCGACCAGCGCGCCGCGCGGAAGCGCGGCCACGGCCACCGCGGCCCGCGCCGGGTAGGGCGGCGCGAAATGCGCCGCCATGATTTCGTTCACCTTGGCATAGTGGACAAGGTCGGCGAGATAGACGCTGACCTTGACCGCATCGGCAAGCGAGCCGCCCGATGCTGAGGCCACCGCGGCCAAGTTCCGGAACACGCGCTCGATCTGGTTTTCGATGCCATCGACGAGCTGACCGGTCTTCGGATCGAGCCCGATCTGTCCGGCCAGATACACCGTTTGCCCGGCCTTGACCGCTTGCGAATAGGTGCCGATCGCCGCCGGCGCGTCTTGGGTCGATACGATGGTCTTGGGCATTGCGTCTCCGCATGTCGCCGGCGCGGATGGATTAAGATGCCGGCCTGCAGCAACCGCTATCTTAAATGAGCACCGCGCTGATCGCCAACCTGGAGAAGCTCATCGGCAGCGCGCGCGACGGCGCCCTGCTGCGCTATTCGCTCGGGAGCGAATACCTCAAGGCCGGAGATTGCGAGCGCGCCGTCGCCCGGCTGCGCGAGGCCCTGGAGAAGGACGCGAAGTACTCCGCGGCGTGGAAGCTGCTCGGCCGCGCCCTGGCCGAGGCCGGCCGGCCTGCGGAAGCGCTGGAGGCCTTCGAGCGCGGCATCGCCGTGGCCGAGGCGAAGGGCGACAAGCAGGCTGCCAAAGAGATGGCGGTCTTCGCGCGCCGGCTGCGCAAGCAGGGCGCCGAGCCGAGCGGATGAGCCTGGCGAGAATTCCTTGCCGGCCTAATCCCCTTCGACGGGGACGAACAATTCCTCCACCGGGATGGGCGCGGCGATGATCGACTGCTCGACCAGATAAGTGACGAGCGCCTCGAGCGTCGGACGGTTGGCTTCGATGCCGTAGGGCCAGGGATCGCCGCCGAAGACCCGATCGATCTCGTCCAGATCGTCGGGCATCCACGGCAGCATGTAGCGAAGCGCCGCCAGGTAGCGCATTTTCTCGAGCGCTGTTTTCTTGGAATCGCAGAAAGCCTGGTAAAGGCTCGCGGCGACGAAGGGGTGTTTTTCGTACACATCGCGGCGGATCGCCAGCACGTGCATGATGGGAAATATCCGGGTGCGGGCGTAGAAAGCCTTTTCGACCGCGCGGAAATCCGGAAACAGCCGCTCGATGTGCGGATTGTGGCGCATGGCGGCCGGCAGGCTCGTGCCGATGGTCGCATCGACCGCTCCCGCGTCGATCAGATCGCTCATCGACTTGCCGCTCGCGTTGATCTCGATCGGGACGTTCCTCACCAGAGGCATGACGGTCGGCTCCCCGTGCCGCCCGGGACTATTGGTGCTCCCCTGCACCCAGCGGATGGTCGACAGATCGACGCCGTACTCGTGCTGGAGGTGACCGCGTATCCAGATCGCCGCGGTCATCGTGTACAGCGGCACGCCCACGCGCTTGCCCTCCAGGTCCTTGGGCGAACGGATTCCCGAGGCGCGGTTGACGGCGATGAATCCGTGCCGAAACGCCCGCGAGGGAAATACGGGGATGGCGACAAACCGGTTCTGGCCCGCGCTCATGCGGCTGATGAATTCGGAGCTCGACATCTCGCAAACGTCGAATTCGGCCGTGGCCGCCACGCGGTCGAAGAGCTCGCGCGGCGAATCGATGACGCGGAAATCGAGATCGATTCCCTCCGGGCGCACTTCTCCGGTATACAGGGCAAGCATGCGGTCGTAGAGACCGCAGGCGAAGGTCAGGCGGATGGCGGGCATTTTCTCCATCACCTCAATTGTCGACGCAGTGGGCCCGAAGTTGCTTTCAAATATGTCTCCACGTTTTGTGCAGTTGCGCGCAACTGCACAAAACGTGGAGATTGAATAACGGCAAAAACAGCCCCGATGATTCCGACTCGTTCTCCTCGGTTCACTCCGGTTTGATCCCTTGAGCCTTGATCACCGCCGACCATTTCTTCATTTCCTGCACGATCGTGCGCTCGAAGCTCTCCGGCGTTCCGCCGGCCGGCTCCAGTCCCTGCTGGAGCATGGCCTCGCGCAATTGCCTGTCCGCGAGCGCTTGATTCAGCTCCGCGGAAAGCCGGCCGACGATCGCCGCCGGCGTTCCCGCGGGCGAGGCGAGCCCCATCCAGAAGTAGCTCTCGAAATCCACGTTGAGCGCCTCCCCGATGGTCGCGACCTGCGGCAGCAGCGGATCGCGCGAGCGGCCGGTGACCGCATAGGCCTTGACCCTCCCCGCCTTGATGTGAGGCGCCAACAGGGTGACGGTGTTGAACATCACGTCGATGTGGCCGCCCTGCAGATCGTTCAGCGACTGCGCCCCGCCCTTGTACGGAACGTGAACCAGATCCGCGCCCGACACCGATTTGAAATACTCAGCCACCAGGTGCGGGGCGGACCCCGCGCCGACCGAGCCGTAGGTCATGCGGCCCGGGGCCGACTTGGAAGCCGCGACCAGATCCTTGAGCGAGGCATGCGCGAGGTTCAGGCGCCCGATCAGCACCTGCTGGCCGCGCGCGACCAAACCGATGTGCGCGAACGACTTCACGGGATCGTAGCCGACTTCGCGCCCGTAGGCGGCAGCGATGGCGAAGCTCGTCCCGGCCCAGACCAGCGTATGGCCGTCCGCAGCCGCCTTGGCGGCGGCGACGATGCCCAGCGTTCCCCCGGCGCCGGCGCGGTTGTCGATCACCACCGCCTGCTTCAGGCGCTCGGCAAGCGCCTTGGCGATGAGCCGCGCGCTCGTATCGGTGGGCCCGCCCGGCGGGAAGGGCACGATCAGCGTGATCGGCCTGGCGGGATAGGACTGCGCCATCGCAAGCCCGGACCACGCTGCGACCAGCGCGGCGGCAGCAATCGCCAGGAGGCGAATCGCGGGCATGCTCCGGCGAACACAAGACGACATCATGGCCCCCTCCTCCATCGATCACGCGCTGGGCGCAGAACCGAAATCATCCAGCTTGATCTCGTATCGATCAAGCACCTCCTGGAACTGAAGCCGCTTCTGGCCGGCGGAGACCGCCATCACCTTGGCCAGTACCTCGGCGACATCGTCCTTGGCAATTCCCGCCTTACGGCAATCCTCGAGATAATAGCGCTGGCAGGGCAGGCAGTTGACCGCCATTGCAGCGGCCAACCCCACCAGGATCGATTCGCGTTTGCTCAAGAACTGATTGTCCCGCGTCGAGGCGTAGAACGTTTTGTATTTCGCTTCCTGGGTCTCGGTCATCAGTTGCGCCATGTGAACCTCCTCCTCGACTGAATCAAGCCGGCTTGCGCGCGCGGATGAAAGCGCTCATGAACTTGCCGGCCACCCGGGGGC
>JACPRN010000084.1 GCA_016189945.1 Betaproteobacteria bacterium | reverse complement strand
GCCGCCGCGCGCGCGCTCGGCGTAGAACGCCGCGAGGCGCGCCGCGCCGTCGGGCTCGTGTTCGAGCCGCGTGTGCATCGATCCCATGATGATGCGGTTCTCGAGCTTGAGGAAGCCCAGGTCGAGCGGCGCAAAAAGGTGAGGATAGGATGCCACGGTGAGACCTCCCCATTGGAAATATCGCCCGCTATTATGCGTTCGGGTCCGATCGAGCGCAAACAAATGACGCGTCGCCGACGCACGCGCGGACCGGCGGCGCGCACGGCTCGGCTATAATCCGCCGCTCAATCAATCGCCCAACCCGATGTCTACGGTCGCAAATTCGCTCCGCAGCGACGCCAAGGTCATAGGCCTGGTGAGCGTCGCGCACCTCATTTCCCATTTCTTCCACCTCGTGGCGGCGCCGTTCCTGGTCGTGCTCAAGGACGAATTCGGCGTCAGTTTCGCCGCGCTCGGATTTGCGGTGAGCGCCTATTACGTCGTGTCCGGCTTTCTGCAGACGCCGGCCGGATTTCTGGTCGATCGCCTGGGGGGCAAGACCGTGCTCGTGGGCGGGCTCGTTCTCGGTTCGATCGGCACCGCGATCATAGGGCTTGCGCCCTCGTATGCCTGGGTGGTCCTGGGGTTCATCGTCGCCGGCGCCGGCAACAGCGCATTCCACCCGGCGGACATGGCCATTCTCAACGCCAAGGTCGAGCCGCGCCGCCTCGGGCCGGCGTTCTCGATGCATGGTGTCGGCGGAAGCCTGGGCTGGGTGGCCGCGCCGGTGTTCGGCACCGTGGCGGGCAACGCCCTCGGATGGCGCGGGGCGCTGGTGCTCGCCGGCGCGATCGGGCTCGCCGCCGCCCTCGTCATCGCGGCGCAGCGGGAACTGTACATGGAAAGACCTGCGCAGCGCGCGCATGCCGAGGGCGACAGTCTCGCCGCCAACTTGAAACTCCTCGCGGCGCCCGAGGTCCTGCTCTGCTTCGCCTTCTTTGCGGCGCTGTGCGTGGCCCTCGTGGCGACCCAGACCTTCTCCGTCGCCACCATGATCAGCCTCTACGGCGTTCAACAGGCGACGGCGAGCGCGATCCTGACCGCGTACCTGCTCGGCGGGACGGCCGGAATATTCGCCGGCGGCTTCGTCGCCATGCGCTTCCCGCGCCACGGCTTGACGACGGTCGCCGGCGTCGCGGTGGCGATGGTCTTCGTGTTCCTGCTTGCCACCGGGGCGCTCGCGCTGCCGATGCTGGCCGTGGCGATGACCGTCGCCGGTTTCTTCCTCGGCGCGGTCGGCCCCTCGCGCGACATCATCATCCGCGAAGTGACTCCCGTGCACGCCCGCGGCAAGGTCTACGGCTTCGTCTATTCGGGGCTCGACCTCGGCGCCGCGATTGCGCCGGCGATCTACGGATGGTTCCTGGACGACGGCCAGCCGCGCCTGGTTTTTCTCGGAGCGGGATTGGCGTTGTTGCTTTGCGTGGTGATCTTGACGCGTCTTGCCGGCTGGAAAGACATGTGATTTCCCGCCTCAAAGCTTGATGCACACGTTGGTCGGCTCCGAATAGAAATTGAGCGAATGCAGCCCGCCTTCGCGCCCTATCCCGGAGAGCTTGGCGCCGCCGAAGGGCGTGCGCAGGTCGCGCAGAAACCAGCAGTTGACCCAGGCGATGCCGCATTCCATCGCCTGCGCCACGCGATGGCCGCGCGAGAGATTGCTGGTCCAGACCGTCGCCGCGAGCCCGTAGCGGGTGTCGTTCGCCATGGCGATCGCCTGCTCCTCGTCCTCGAACGGAGCGAGATGGGCGCAGGGGCCGAAGATTTCCTCCTTGACCGAGCGCGCAGTCTCCGCCAGCCCGGTCCACAGGGTGGGCTCGATGTAACAGCCGCGGTCCCGGGCGTCGCCGAAGGCGGGAACGCCCCCTCCGCACATGACGCTCGCGCCTTCGGTCCTCGCCAACGCATAGTAGGAGAGCACTTTCTCCCGATGCTGCCTGGAGATCAGCGGCCCCATGGTGGTCTTCGGGTCATCGGGCCATCCCATGACGTGGGCCTGGGCTTTCTGTTTCAGCGCGGCGGCGAAGCGCTCGAAAATCGGCCGCTCGACGTACACCCGCTCCGGCGCCAGACACACCTGGCCGCAGTTGGAGAAAATCGCGTGCGCCATCCCGGCCAGGGCAGCCTCGAAGTCGCAGTCGGCGAAAACGATGCCCGCATTTTTCCCGCCCAGCTCGAACGATATCGGTTTCACGCTCGGTGCGACCGAGCGCATGATCGCCGAACCGGTTGCCGACTCGCCGGTGAAAGTGATCGCGTCCACGCCCGGGTGTGCGGTGACGAATTCGCCCGCGGAATCGGGGCCGAAGCCGTGCACGAGGTTATAGACTCCCGGCGGCACGCCGGCCTCGTGCATCACTTCGGCGAGGAGCGTGGCGGTCGAAGGGGTCTCTTCCGAAGGCTTGGCCACGATGGTGTTGCCGCAGGCGAGCGCCGGCGCGAGCTTCCAGGTGAGGAGCAGCAGCGGCAGGTTCCAGGGCGAAATTACGCCGACCACGCCCAGGGGCTTTCGCATCGCGTAGTTGACCGCGCCCTTGCCGTCGGGCGTATCGAGGAAATACGAGTCCATGCCGTAGGTGCGCACGATATCGGCGAAAATGCGGAAATTGGCCGCTCCGCGCGGGATATCGAGGTGGCTTGCGAGCGCGGCGGGCTTGCCCGTGTCGGCCACCTCGGCGGCGACGAATTCGGCGAACCTGCGCTCGATTCCCGTGGCAATGGCGCGCAGCATTTCGGCGCGCTCGGCGAGCGCCATCCTGCCCCAGGGCCCCTTCAAGGCGCGGCGCGCGGCTTGCACCGCGTGGTCGACCATGGCGCGGTCGGCTTCGTGCACGGTTGCGACAGCGCTGCCATCGACCGGGCTCGTCTTCTCGAACTGCCTGTTGCTGCCGAGAAAGCGGCCGTCGATGTAGTTCCTGCGTTGCGGGACTCCGGCAGTGTCCATCGGTTCTCCCCGATCAGCCAAGCGCGCGATAGCGCCCACGATAGTACAGGAGGGGCGCGCCGCTCCAGTGCGCGAAGCGCTCGACCAGGCCGATTAAGACCACGTGGTCGCCGCCATAGTTCTGAAACTGGTTGCGGCACTCGAAGCGCGCGATCGCGCCGCGCAGGAGGGGAACGCGGCCGAGACCTTCGCAGAGCAGGTCCTCGATGCCGGCGTACTTGTCGCCCCCGGCGCGCGCAAAGCGCAGCGAAAGGTCGCGCTGGTCGGCCGCAAGCACGTTGACGGCAAAATACTTCGCGTCGCGGAACGCGGGGGCGCATTGGGCGTGCCGCGACAGGCTCCACAGGATCAACGGAGGCTTGAGCGATACCGAGGCGAAAGAATTGACCGTGAGCCCTTCGCGCCTGCCTTCGGCGCTGCGCGTCGTGACCACGCATACGCCGGTGGCAAAGCAGCCGAGCGCGTTGCGGAACTTGCGCGTATCGAATGCGCGCGCGCGCATGCGTTTTCCTCCTTGCACAGGCCGTGCGGATGCCGTCGCATGGATCAAAAGAGAATTCTTGCATATACTGGCGCGCTCGCGGAAAGCCGCGTTTTCAACAAGGAACCAAGATGCCCGCATACGCAATCGCAATGGTCAAGATCACCAACCCCGAGAAGTTCAAGGAATACGCCAAGCTCGCCGGACCGGCCGTGGAGGGATTCGGCGGACGCGTGCTGGCGCGCGGAGGCATCGCGGCGGTGGTCGAGGGGCGAACGCCCTACGAGCGCATCGTGGTTACCGAATTCGCGAGCATCGACGCCGCGAAAGCGTGCTACAGCTCGTCTGCCTACCTCGAGGCGCAGTCCAAGCGCATCGGCGCGGCCGATTTCAACATGGTGATCGTCGAGGGAAGCTGATTCAGCAACCAAAAGAGACCCCTGGCGCGTAGCGGAAATTCGTGTTAATAATCTGCCGCCGGTTTGACGTAGATCAACGGGGTCGTCCATCCCCGGAATAGCCTCCGGGGCTTGCGCATCTTCAAGGGTTTCCGCTGGGCCAGAGGGCGACTGGGCGGCGTCATGGCCATGCAATAGATAGAGGAGGAGCTGATCCAAATGACTTCAAGATCGGGCAATGGCGCCAAGGCGAAATGGGGGATCACGGTTGATCTGAAGCGCTGCGTGGGCTGCCAGAGCTGCACGCTGTCGTGCAAGGCGGAGAACGGCACCCCGCCGGGGGTGTTCTGGACCTGGGTGGTGGAAAAAGAAGAGGGGACGTATCCCCTTGCCTACACGGTGTACATGCCGATGCGCTGCAATCACTGCAACGATCCGGCGTGCGTGCCGGTGTGTCCGACAGGCGCCAGCCATCAGCGCGAGCAGGACAATCTGGTGCTCGTGGACAAGGACCTGTGCATCGGGTGTCACTCCTGCGTGGTGGCCTGTCCGTACCAGGTGCGCTCGATTCCGGAGAGCGACCGGGGCTACTACGGGGAGAAGAAGACCCCGTACGAGGAGGTGATGTACCGGAAATGGGAGGCGGGCACGGCGCAGAAGTGCAACCTGTGCGCGCCGCGGATCGACCGGGGCTTGAGGCCGGCGTGCGTGGAGGCGTGTCCGACGCGGGCGCTCGGATTTGGCAATTTGAATGACCCGGCGAGCGAGGTCGTCAAGAGTATCAACGACCGCAAGCACTTCCAGCCGCGCGCCGAACTCGGGACGGATCCGAATGTGCTTTATTTGACTTAGGCGTGGTGGGCTAGGAGTTCATTGTTGGCGATTCTGGTGGAGATTCTGGCGTTGTATAGGTCTCGTGTTTTCATGCAGTTGCAACTTCGCAACTGCACGAAAACACGAGATTGGTAGACGGCAAGACCGGCCGGTTCAGGCTATGCAGGTTTGGGTGTTGCTCAAGTTTGGAGGAGGATGATCGTGGAAATGACGCAGGAAAAGTTGCAGTCGAAAGTGGTCAAGACGTCATGCGGCCAGTGCTACGTCGGCTGCGGCATCAAGGTCACGGTGGAAAACGGCGTGGTGGTGAGTCTCGAGGGCAACCCCGATTCTCCCCAGAACCGCGGCATGATGTGCGCCAAGGGCAAGGCCGGCTTCATGAACCTGTACAACCCGAACCGGGTCAAGACGCCGCTGAAGCGAACGAATCCCAAGAAGGGCCTCCACGAAGATCCGGGCTGGGTGGAAATCTCCTGGAAAGAAGCGATCGATACCATCGTCGCCCAGCTCGAACCCATCCGCGACAATCCGAAGAAGTTCTGGGTCCAGGCTTGGGAATTCATCGGCGACGGCGCGATCTGGTTTACCGGGCTTGCCAACGCTTTCGGCTCCAACCAGGTGCTCGCGGCCGGTTCGCCCACCTGCGGCAAGGTGGTGCATCCGGTGGAGTACTTCTCGGGCGGCGGATTTCACCAGGCGCCGGACATGCACTACGCCGAGTATTGCATTCTGGTCGGCACCCAGTTCGGGACCGCGACGCGCGGCTCCTTCATCCACAACGTGACCGACATGGCCGAGGCGCGCGCGCGGGGAATGAAAGTGGTGGTGGTCAACCCGGTTTGCTCGCATGCCGGCAGCAAGGCGAACGAGTGGATTCCCATTCGCCCCGGCACCGATGGGGCGCTCGGGCTCTCGATGCTGCACGTGCTCCTGAACGAGTTGGGCATCTACGATGAACGGCATTTGAAGAACAGGACCAACGCGCCTTATCTGGTGGGCCCGGACGGGCGCTACGTGCGCGATCCTCAGACCGGCGAGCCGCAGATCCACGACCTGTCGGACGGCAAGGTCAAGGTCCATAACGATCCGGGCGTGCGCGATCCGGCGATCAAGGGGACTTTCGACGTCCAGGGCAAGCAGGCGCGCACCGCCTTCGACCTGCTGCGCGAGCACGTGGCCAAGTATCCGCCCGAGGCGACCGAGAAATACACCACCATTCCGGCGGCGACCATGCGCCGCCTGGCGACCGAGTTCGGAAAAGCCGCGCGCGTGGGCGAGACCATCACCATCGACGGCGTCGAGTTGCCGTACCGCCCCGCTGTTGTCGATTGGGCGAAGGGACCGCAGGGACACAAGCACGGTTTCCACCAGTGCTGGCCGCTAAAGATGCTGAACATCGTCGTCGGCGCAGTGAACGTTCCCGGCGGGATCCTCTCCACGGGCGCGGCCGGCAAGCATCCGCACCGCTGG
>JACPRN010000097.1 GCA_016189945.1 Betaproteobacteria bacterium | reverse complement strand
TCGGCGCACTTCGAACATACTGTAGCGGTCACTTCGAACGGTCCCTGGATTTTGACGCGCCCGAAGGACACGTCGGGACCATCCTGGTAGCAATCTAGGAGCGCATGAGGAACAGGCCAATCCGGGAAGAGAAGAAGAAGGACGCTGGCAATCCGAAAGAGGATGCCATTGAGGTGATGGCCACGGTGATCGAGCCGCTGCCGAACGAAATGTTTCGCTTCTAGCTGGAGAACAAGCACCAGGTTTTGGCCCATATTTCGGGAAAGATGCGGAAGAACTTCATCCGCATTTTGGCCGGGGACAAGGTTGCGGTGGAGCTTTCACCCTACGACTTGACGCGCGGGCGGATCGTTTTCCGCGCCAAGTAGGATTGATCGACAACAGAGGATGCAACGATGAAAGTGCTGGCTTCGGTGAAGAAGATTTGCCGCAACTGCAAGATTGTCCGCCGCAAGGGCGTGGTTCGCGTCATCTGCAAGGAAACCCGGCACAAGCAGCGCCAAGGGTAGGTCGGCGCGGGGATTGGGCGGTATAATACAAAATTTTCCGTTTCGGGACGAACAGGAGCCTTCCGTATGGCCCGCATTGCAGGGGTGAACATTCCGAATCAGCAGCATGCCGAAATCGCGCTGACGGCGATTTTCGGCGTTGGGCGCGCCCGAGCGCAGGCGATTTGCACCGCGGCCGGCCTCAACCGCAGCGCCAAGATCAAGGATTTGTCCGAATCCGACATGGATCGGCTGCGCGAGGAGGTGGGACGTTTCACGGTCGAGGGCGACCTGCGACGCGAGGTTTCGATGAGCATCAAGCGGCTCATGGACCTGGGCTGCTACCGCGGGCAGCGCCACCGCAAGGGCCTGCCGGTGCGCGGCCAGCGGACCAAGACCAACGCGCGCACCCGCAAGGGACCGCGCAAGGCTGCGGTGAAGATCACTTCGGCGCCGACCAAGGCCTGAGAACGCCGGATAACCGAGGATACAAGAGATGGCAAGACCGCCCGCAGCGCAGGCTGGAGCACGCGTACGCAAAAAGGTGAAGAAGAATGTCGCCGAGGGCATCGCGCACATTCACGCCTCGTTCAACAACACCATCGTCACCATTACCGACCGCCAGGGCTATTCGCTCGCGTGGTCGACGTCGGGCTCGAACGGGTTCAAGGGCTCGCGCAAGTCGACGCCGTTTGCCGCGCAGGTTGCGGCCGAACAGGCCGGCAAGATGGCCCAGGAGTGCGGGGTCAAGAACGTCGAAGTGCGCATCAAGGGCCCGGGGCCGGGACGCGAGTCGGCGGTTCGCGCGCTGAACGCCCTCGGGCTGAAGATAACCAGCATTGCCGATGTGACGCCGGTGCCGCACAACGGCTGCCGCCCGCCGAAGCGGCGCCGCATCTGATCAGGAAAGCCTATGGCCCGCAACCTCGATGCCAAATGCCGCCAGTGCCGCCGCGAGGGCGAAAAGCTGTTTCTCAAGGGCGAGAAGTGCTTCACCGACAAGTGCGCGATCGAGCGCCGCAGCTACGCTCCCGGCCAGCACGGCCAGAAGAGCGGCAGCCGCCTGTCCGACTTCGGCAAGCAACTTCGCGAAAAGCAGAAGCTGCGCCGCACCTACGGCATCCTGGAACGGCAGTTTCGCAAGATCTACTTTGAGGCCGACCGGCGCAAGGGCGTGACCGGCGAGAACCTGCTGCAGGAACTCGAATCTCGCCTGGATGCGGTGGCCTACCGCATGGGCTTCGGCGTATCGCGCAGCGAGGCGCGCCAGGCCGTGCGGCACAACGCCATTCTCGTCAACGGCAAGCGGGTCAACCTGCCTTCGTACCGCGTGCGCCCGGGCGATCTGATCGAGGTGGCGGAGGGGGCGAAAGGCCAGCTTCGCATCAAGGCCTCCGTAGAGGCGGCCGAGTCACGGGGATTCCCGGAGTGGATCGAGGTCGATAGCAAGGCGATGAAGGGGAAGTTCAAGGCGCTGCCGCAACGCTCCGAGCTGCCGTCCAACATCAACGAAAGCCTCGTGGTCGAGCTTTATTCGAAGTAAGCGGATTTTCGAGGGCGTCTCATGCAAACGAGTGGATTTCTCAAGCCACGTATCATCGACGTTCAAAGCGTCGGCCCCAACCACGCCAAGGTGACGATGGAGCCGTTCGAACGAGGCTACGGGCACACGCTCGGCAATGCGCTGCGCCGTGTGCTGCTCTCGTCGATGCCCGGCTCGGCTGCAACCGAGGTGCAGATCAGCGGCGTGCTGCACGAGTACTCCACCATCGAAGGCGTGCAGGAGGATGTGGTCGACATTCTTCTCAATTTGAAGGGCGCGGTTCTCAAGCTGCATAACCGCGACGAGGTGATCCTCAGCTTGAGCAAGAACGGGGAGGGCGCCGTTACCGCGGGCGACATCGAGCGCATGCACGATGTCGAGATCGTGAACCCCGATCACGTCATCGCCCACCTCGCTCCCGGGGGCAAGCTCGAGATGCAGATCAAGGTCGAGAAGGGGCGCGGCTACGTGCCGGGCAATGTGCGCGTGATTCCCGAGGAGTCCAAGGGCATCGGAAAAATCATCCTGGATGCGTCGTTCTCGCCGGTGCGCCGCATCTCCTACGCCGTCGAGTCCGCTCGCGTCGAGCAGCGCACCGACCTCGACAAGCTGATCATCGACATCGAGACCAACGGCGCGATCGAGCCCGAAGAGGCGATCCGCTACGCGGCGCGCATCCTGGTCGACCAGCTCTCGGTGTTCGCCGCGCTCGAAGGAACCACGCCGGCGATCGAGGAACGAAGGACCCCGCCGGTGGACCCGATCCTGCTGCGGCCGGTCGACGATCTCGAGCTCACTGTGCGCTCGGCCAACTGCCTGAAGGCGGAGAACATCTATTACATCGGCGATTTGATCCAGCGCACGGAGACGGAACTCTTGAAGACGCCGAATCTCGGGCGCAAGTCACTCAACGAAATCAAGGAAGTGCTCGCCTCGCGCGGTCTTACCCTGGGCATGAAACTGGAGAACTGGCCCCCGGTGGGACTTGAGACCGTTCGCGGCTGACGCGACGACAGCAAAGAAGGTAAAGCCATGCGCCACCGCCACGGACTCCGAAAGCTCAATCGCACCAGCGGCCACCGGCTGGCCATGTTCCGGAACATGACCAATTCGCTCCTGGCGAGCGAAGCGATCAGAACCACCCTGCCCAAGGCGAAGGAATTGCGCAGGGTGGTCGAGCCCATGATCACCCTGGGCAAGAATCCGACCACCGCGAACAGGCGGCTTGCTTTCGATCGGCTTCGCGACCGCGGCACCGTGACCAAGCTCTTCGACGAGCTGGGGCCGCGCTACGCCAAGCGCAACGGCGGCTACCTGCGCATCCTCAAGTTCGGATTCAGAAAGGGGGACAACGCCCCCATGGCGCTGGTCGAACTGCTGGATCGTCCGGAGCCCAAGGAAGAAGAGAAAGCCGCCGAAGCGAAGACCTGATTTCCCCTGCGCCGAAGTGAAAGGCCGCGCACTGCGCGGCTTTTTTGTCGCCGCGCCGCATGCGCGAGGCCGGGAGGCGGTGGCCTCGTTTGAGCACGCGAAAGTACAATGCCGCCATGACCATCGTGCTGTTTACCGATTTCGGCGGCGCCGATCCCTACGTCGGCCAGGTGAAGGCCGCGCTCCTCGAGTGCGCGCCGGGCGTCGAGATCATCGATCTGCTGCACGATGTTCCGGCGTTCAGCGTCAGGTCAGGCGCGCACCTGCTCGATTCGCTCAAGAGCTTCTTTCCCGCCGGCAGCACGTTTCTGGCGGTCGTCGATCCCGGCGTCGGCGGCGCGCGCGACGCGCTCGCGCTCGACGCCGACGGGCGCCACTACATCGGGCCGGACAACGGCCTGCTCTCGGTGGTCGCCGCGCGCTCGCTCGTGCGCCGCTGGTGGCGTGTGCTGTGGCGGCCGCGCGCCCTCTCCGCCTCGTTTCATGGCCGCGACCTGTTCGCCCCGGTCGCGGGGCTGATCGCCGCGGGCGCTCTGCCGCCGGAGGCGCGCGAGGAGATCGCAGCGCCGGCGATCGACTTTGGCGCCGGAGACGCGGCCGAAATCATCTACATCGACCACTACGGCAACGCGTGGACCGGCCTGCGTGCGGCAGGCGCTCCCCGGGACGCGATTCTCCTCGCCAGCGGTGCCCGCATTTCCCATGCGCGCGTGTTCGCCGAAGCGCGGCCGGGCTTTGCGTTCTGGTACGAGAACGGCCAGGGACTGGTGGAGATCGCGCAGAACCAGGGGAGCGCGGCGCGCTCCCTGGGTCTGTCGGTCGGCGATCTGGTGAGTTGGAGCGCTTGAAGCGTAGATCGAATGAGCCGCGAGCAGCGGCGCTATTCTTGCCCTTATTCAAACTCCATGTTCTGGTGCAGTTGCAAGCAACTGCACCAGAACGCGGAGACGCGAAGAAAAGCAGGTTCTGGCCGGTAGCGTCAGCGCTCTACTGAAAAGTAATCTCGTTCAGCGGCAGCGGCCGCGAGATGCCGAAACCCTGCGCATAGTCGATTCCGATCTCGCGCAACCTGGCGAGGATCTGGTCGCTTTCGACGAATTCGGCGATAGTCTTGATGCCGACGGCGTGAGCGACGCGATTGATCGCCGTGGCCTTGGCCAGTTCCACTTGGTCGCGCAGGATGTTCAGGACGACGGTTCCGTCTATCTTGATGTAGTCAACCGGGAGGTTTTTGAGGACCTCGAGCGATACCGTGTTGTGGCCGAAGCCGCTGAGCGCAATCCGGCAGCCCGCTTCCTTCAGCAGCGCGCTCTGGCGCGCAGCGGCCCCGGCGTGCGCCGCGACGTCGCCTTCGCCGAGTTCGAAACAAAGGCTTGCCCCGGAAAAATCGGCGATGCTAAGCTGCTCGCGCACGTGCGCTGCGAAATCCGGATCGGCGATTGTAGCCGCGGACAGGTTGATGCAGCAAAGCATGGCCGTGCGGTCGGGATCGGCGCGGCGCCGTTTGGCCTGCCAGGCAATGACATTGCGCACCACCCAGCGATCCAGACTGGGCATGAGTCCGTACTCTTCGGCAAGCGGCAAAAACGCGCCGGGCGGCATGAGGTTCTGCTCCTCCTCGATCAGCCGGATAAGAATCTCGCACAGGGGTCTTGCCTCGCCGGCGAGGGGCGCTATGACCTGCCCGAACAGGCAGAACTCGTCGTTCTGCAGGGCCGCGTTGAGCCGGTCGGCGGCGCTCGTCCACCCGGTGAGCTGCTCGGCAATCGACTCGACGTAGAGCGACTGCTCCGCCTGTGCCGCGGCGGCGCCTTGCGGGACTGCGGCGGCGTGGGGCTGCGGTCGCAGCAGCTCAAGTTCCGAATTCGCCGCCTCGAGCGCTTCCTCGGCGCGCTTTCTTCGCCATGTCTCGCGCGCGAGCGATTCCCGCACGCGCGCAAGCTGCGCGGAACGGCGCACAATTACCCACTGCGCGTGCGAGCTCTGGCTCACCATCGCGAGGATCGCGGCAAACAGTATGCCGGCGAGGAAGGCGATCCATTCCAGATCGAGCAGCGTGAAATAGATGGCTGCGATCAGCAGCGCGACCAGCGCCAGCGCCGAAAGCGCGGTCAGATACGGAAGCGCGGCGCGGAAGAGCCTGTGGCCGCGAGACTTCGCCGGCCTGCTTTCAGCCATTGGGCCCGTTACGCTCGCCGGCCGCACGCCACGCCGGCGGGCGTGTCCTCCCGTGCTCGATTCGCCAACACGTACTCCGTTCCCCCGCTTTAGGTGCGACCCGGAGCACGCGATGGGCGGACCCCGGCCCGTTCATGTCGGTCAGGTGCCGAGCGCCCGTCTTTTCCACAGCTCCCAGGGACGAGCGATGGTGCCCGCGTTCGTCGCTTCGGACTTGCGGCCTTCTTCCGGCGCGAGGTAGGTCACGCTGCCGCCGAGGCCGATCGCCTGCGTCTGCAGCCGGGCGTTGACTTCGGTATAGATCGCGCGGAATACCGCGAGCGGAACGCTCTTCGCGACCACCACGTTGCCGTGACCGCGCATGAGCGCGACCGGCCGTTCGCCCAGGGATCGGGCAAGCGCGGCGCCGAGCTCGGGGTTGCGCACGAGCAGGTCGGTCATGCCTGCGGCCTCGCGTATCTCGAATACCGGTACCCCTGGATGCAGAAACGAGCTCATGTGGTAGATCGGCCGCAGAGGCACGCTGGACACGCCGAAAGGGACCACCGAAGGCGAGTGGCTGTGGACGACCGCATTGACCTCCGGGCGCGCCTTGTATATTTCCCCGTGAATGAAGCGCTCGAGAAACGCGAGCGGCGCGTGCGGATCGACCGGGTTGCTGTCGAGGTCGTACTCCAGGATGTCGGATGCGGTGACCAGCTCAGGGGCGAGCGAGCGCGACATCAGGTAGCGCCCCGGATTGGCCGGATGGCGCATGCTCACGTGGCCGTAGGCATCGAGCACGCCCTGTATGGCGAGAATCCGGCTTGCTGCGACAAGATCGTCGATCAGCGCCGGATCGACCGGGCCGCCGGAGGCGGCCGCCCCCTTCTTGACGTTTGCGTTCATGGCACTCCCTATGAGAAAGCCCCGCCTGTGGAGCCAGGCCGGACGCGAGGCATCTATGCGCCATTATAAGCCAGGGGCGGCGCCGGCCGGCTCAGGCGATCAATATGGCGCGATAATCGTTGACGTTGGTCCTCGTGGGACCGGTGACCACGAGGTCCGAAAGCGCGGCGAAAAACGCGTAGCTGTCGTTGTTCGCAAGCATTTTCGGAGCATTCAGCCCAAGCGCGGCGGCACGCGCAAGCGAATCGGGCGAAAGGATGGCACCGGCATTGTCCCCGTCGCCGTCGACGCCGTCGGTGTCGCAGGCGAGCGCGTGCACCGCAGGCACTCCGCCGAGATCGATGCCGAGCGAAAGCAGGAATTCGCTTGCGCGCCCGCCGCGGCCGCGGCCGCGGACGGTCACGGTGCATTCTCCGCCTGAGACCAGGGCCACGGGCGGGGTGAACGGCTCGCGGTAGCGCACGATCTGGCGCACGAGCGCCCCATAGACTTTGGCGACCTCTCGAGCCTCGCCGGTGACGCTGCCGCCGAGGTTGACCGCCGGCACCTCGTGGCGCTGCAAGAACTCGCAGGCCGCCTGGAGCGAACCGTGCGCCGCGGCGATGACCCGATTCTCCACTTGGGCGAAGGCCTTGTCGCCGGGCTTGGGCGTCTCCGAGAGCTCGCCGCGGGCGCCGCGCTCCAGGTGCGCGCGCACTGCCCGCGGCGCCGCGACCCGATGGCGATCGAGAACCTCGATCGCATCGGCATACGAGGCGGGATCCGGCGCGAGCGGTCCCGAGGCGACGTGGATCGGTTCGTCGCCGGTCACATCGGAGATGACGAGCGCCAGCGCCCGCGCGCGGCAGGCCGCGGCGAGACGCCCGCCCAGGATCGCCGACAGGTGCTTGCGCACCGCGTTGATCTCCTGAATCGGCGCGCCGCAGCGAAGAAGCGCCGCCGTCGTTGCGCGCAGATCGCGCATCGCGATGCCCGGGGCCGGAAGCGAAAGCAGGGCCGATCCGCCCCCAGAGATGAGTCCGAGCAGCAGGTCCTCCGGCCCCAGGCGCTCGACCAGTCGGAGGATTTCGCGCGCCGCCTTCCTCCCCGTCTCGTCGGGGAGCGGATGTCCGGCTTCGACCACCCTGATCCTTCCGGCGGCGAGGCCGTGCCGGTAGCGGGTGATGACCAGTCCTTCGAGCGGCGCGGCGCTTGGCCAATGCCGGTCCACCGCAAGCGCCATCGACGCGGCAGCCTTTCCTGCGCCAACCACCACGGTCCTGCCCCGAGGCGGCTGGGGAAGGTGCCGCGGCAAGACCCTGAGCGGATCGGCGGCGGCGACCGCGGCGTGGAAGGAGTCGAGAAGCAGTTGCCTGGGATTCACTGCCCGTTGGAATCCGGTCGGCGCTCCGGCGCAGCGCGCGCCGGGAGCGAGCGTTCAAATTCCCATCATGGCGAGCACCGCGCGGAACAACCGGCTGTTCGAATCGGCGAATTGATCGAGCGCGGTGAAGTGGTTTTCGCCGGCGCAGACCAGATCGGCCCGGTGGACCTTGTTCCAGCGCGCGGCGATGAGCCGGTTCTGAATATGGAAGCCCTCGTTTTCCCTTTCGCCGACGGCGGTATAGAGCGGCGCATCGGTCGCCGGCGGCAGAAACGCCGGACTCACCTCAAGCGCGGACTCCTCCGTCAGCCGCACGTCGCAGTTGACCGAACCGGCCTTGACGATATCGCGCAAATCGTACAGGCCGCTCACCGACATCGCGGCCTGGACGGGCTTTGCCGGCAGGTCGCGCGCATAGACCGGCCACACGCAGGCGAGCATCATCGCGGCGAGGTGTCCGCCGGCCGAGTGGCCGCAGAGATACAGGCGGTTCGGCGGCGCGCCGAAGTTGCCGCCGTTGCGGTAGATCCAGGCGCAAGCCTGGACCATCTGCATCACGATGTCGCGCACGCGGACCTGGGGACAAAGCGCGTAGTTCGGAATGGCGACCGTAATGCCCGCGTTGGTGAGCGCCGGGGCGATGAAGGTGACGTCCTTCTTGTCGTTCGCGCGCCAGTAGCCGCCGTGAATGAACATCAGCAAGCCCCGGCTTGCGCCGCGGGCGCGAAAGATGTCCATCGTTTCGCCCTCGTCCGGCCCGTAGGGGACCTCGAGATAGCCGGAGAGCGCGGCGCGCGCGCGCTCCGATTCGCGCTGCCAGCGCTCGATGATCTGCGGGAACTCCGCCACCGTGAGGCGCGGGTTGTAGAGCAGGTCGAAATTGGTCCTCTCGCTGTTCATTGTCCTCCCCCTCCGGCCGCCGGGGCCGGCGCCTTTCCGCCGGGCGCGGCCGGCATGGCTGTCGTGATCGACGGCGTCTTCCACGCGAAATTCGGAGCAAAGATTATCGCTTAGCCGGCATGCCCGCGCCAGAACCCCGGCGGCTCCTTCAGGCGCGCGCGGCGACATCTTGCGCGGGCCTGGAATATTGCATAATTGAGGACCAGGGATCCCGGGGAGGGGTCCGTAGTCCGGAGAATATCAAGTTGCCTCGAAGAGGGCATGTTCTTTAAGCCGCCAGGCACGAAGGAGATCTGCATGGAAATCAGCAAAGACATCCGCTTTGTCCATTGCCGCATTTGCGGTGGCGACACGTTTCAGGCGAGCGGTGCGACCAACTGGAAGCTGTGCGACAAGTGCGACACGCTCGTTTGTCCACGCTGCTACAGAAACGACCTGAAGAAAGCGCCGACGTGCACGGCGCATGAGCCGCCGGGAAATTGGCTGACCTCCAGCGCGGGCCCAAACAGCATGGTGTTCAAGTAGCCGGCGGTTCTCGAAGCTAGTTTCAACCTTCGGCCTCGCGCCACAGGTCGAGCGCCTGCTGCACCGGGCGGTCCGATGCGGAGAAGAGCACCGTGTCCGCGTCCGCTTCGAGCTGGTGCTTCATCCAGGAGGGCACCACGAAAATGTCCTTAGCCTCGAACGCAATGGTCTGCTCGCCCAACCTCACCCGTCCGCTGCCCTCCACCACGCAGTAGATGGTCGAATCGGTCGAACGGTAGCTGCGGCCGCGAAAACCTTTGGGCAGGAGCTGTACGAAGGTGCCGATGGTCGCGATCGCCGGGCCGCCGCTCGCCGGGTTCACGAATTGCAGCTTGTGGCCGTGGCAGGGATGCGGATCCTCGCTGCGGGCAAGCTCGGCGAGCGAGTCGCGCGAGCGCCGGTACGGATACCAGAACAGAGGCGAGGTTTTCGAGCGCGGCTTGAAGTCTATCGGCAGCATGGTGTGTCCGTAGCGGGCGTAGGACTGGCCCTCGCTGCGCGTCGTGGTCTGGCTCTCCACCCCGGGGCGTTCCATGAACTGCGCATCGAGCAGCTCCACGATCGGCAGATCGAGCACGTCCATCCAGATGACCGGCTCTGCGCCCGGATTGCCGTGGTCGTGCCAGGTCCATGAGGGGGTGACGATGAAGTCGCCGACATGCATGGTGACGCGCTCGCCTTCCACGGCGGTGTAGGCGTCCTCGCCGGCGATGATCAGGCGCAGCGCCGATTGGCTGTGGCGGTGCGCCGGCGCGATCTCTCCGGGCAGAATGAGCTGCAGCCCGGCGTAGAGCGAGTGCGTTGCGCGCGAGAGGCCGCGCAAGCCGGGGTTTTCCAGCACCAGCACGCGGCGCTCCGCCTCCTTGGTGCTGATCAGCTTGCCGGATTCGAGCACCCAGGGGAGCATGGTCTTCCACTGCCACAGGACCGGCTGGCAGGGAGTTTTCGGCTCCGGCGTCACCAGAGTGTGCAGCACTTCCCACAGCGGGGCGACATGCGCCTTGTCGATGCGCCGGTAGAATTCGCGGCGGTCCTTCGAAACCTGATGCACTGCCGGCATGTTCGCCTCCTGTTAGCCGTGCCGCCGATGGCTATTTTGGAGGATTCTATACCTCCTTGGCGGGACGCCCGGGCCGCAGCCGGTCGCCGGCGGCCCTCAGGCGCCTGCGGTCGAGAACTGTTTTTCGCGCAGCCGGAAGCGCTGCAGTTTTCCGGATTCGTTGCGCGGCAGGGCCGCCACGAATTCGATGCGGCGGGGATACTTGTACGGGGCGATGGCCGATTTGGCGTGATCCTGCAGATCCTTCGCCATCTGAGGGCTGCGACGATATCCCGGCTTGAGGACGACAAAAGCGGTGACGATCTGCCCGCGCCACTCGTCCGGGATGCCCACCACCGCGCACTCGGCGAGCGCCTCGTGCCCGAGCAGCGCCGCTTCGACTTCGAGCGCGGAAATGTTGTAGCCGGAGGAGACGATCAGATCGTCGCTGCGGCCGGCGAAATAGAAGTAGCCGTCCTCGTCCATGCTGAAGGCGTCGCCCGTCAGGTTCCAGCCCTTCTGCACGTAATCGGCCTGCCGTTCGTCGGCGAGGTAAAGGCAGCCGCTCGGCCCCTTCACCGCGAGCCTGCCGATCAAGCCGGGGGCGCAGGGGTTCCCGCTCGCGTCGAGCACGGTCGCGCGGTAGCCGGGTATGACGTAGCCGGTGGCGCCCGGCCGCGCCCGCTCGGGAACGTGCGAAATGAAGGTCTGCATCATCTCGGTCGAGCCGATGCCGTCGATCAGCTCGAGCCCCGAGACCTCGCGAAACTGCCTGCGCGTCGCCTCGGGCAGCGCTTCGCCGGACGAGATCGCGCGCCGCAGGCTCGAAGTATCGAAACCGCGCGCA
The DNA here is from genome assembly GCA_016189945.1 of Betaproteobacteria bacterium. Taxonomy (GTDB): domain Bacteria; phylum Pseudomonadota; class Gammaproteobacteria; order Burkholderiales; family SG8-39; genus JACQTO01. Next base: position 5,100 of record JACPRN010000097.1, on the reverse strand, counting down.
AGGGGTGCCATCTGGCGGAAGAACGTGGGCACGGTGGCGACGAAGGTGCAGCGCAACTCCTGGATGGTCTCCAGCAGGCTCTCAGGGGTCTGCTTTTCGGCGAGCACGACGGAGGCCCCGAAGCGCATGGGAATGCACAGCATCGTTCCCAGCCCGTAGGTGAAGGCGAGGGGCGCCGTCCCGCAGAAGATGTCGTCCGCCCTCGGCTTCAGGATCGAGCGCGGCCAGCCCTCGCACATCGCCATGACGCCCCGGTGCGGGTGCATCGCCGCCTTCGGCGTGCCGGTGGTGCCGGAGGTAAAGGCGATGAGCGCGACATCGTCAGCCGCGGTGTCCACATTGGCAAAGTGGGCGGGCTTGGCGCGCAGCATCGCCTCCAGCGCGCCGCGCCCGCTGCCGTTGAAGGGCACGATCGCATTCAACGACGCGCACTGCGCCGCGGCGGACTCCAGTTCGGCGATGAGCCCCGTATCGCAGAGCGCCGCGCTGATGTTCGCCTTTTCGATCACCTGCCGCAGTTCCCCCGCGCGCAGCAGTTTCATGGTCGGCACTGCAATGGCCCCCGCCTTCCACGCGGCAAAGAGGCATGCGGCGAGCATGGCGTTGTTGGCCGAGCGCAGCAGCACGCGGTTTCCCGGCACCACGCCCAAGTCCTCCACCAGCACGCGCGCGATCCGGTTGCAAAGCGCCAGGAACTCGCGATAGGTGATGCGGGCGCCGTCCATGCTGCGAATGACCGGGCGCTCGGCAAAAGTTCCGGCAACCGCCTTGTCGAGCAGCTCGGTGGCGCAGTTCAGGCGCTCCGGGTAACAGAACTCCGGCCGCTCGAACAGGAACTCTGGCCACTGGCCGCGCGGCGGCAGGTTTTCGCGCGCGAAGCTGTCGACGTGGGCGCTCGGCGTCCCCATCAGTCCTTCGGCCAGTCGGACACCGCGCCGATCTTCTCCGGCGTGGCGTAGATCGCCGCCTTCACCACGCACTGGCGCGCCTTCTCGTCCGGCGCCAGATCGGCGACGTAAGTGGTCGCATAGCCGAGCTTTTCGATCAACTGGTCGAGAATCATGTTGGCCGCCAGGCAGTTGTAGGGCTTGATGCCGCTTTCCCTGAGGAACGTCTCCTTCATCAGGTGCCGGCATCCCTTGACCTTCAACTTGAGCAGGATGTCGCGCGCGCCGATCGAGTACTCGATGTCCTCGGCGAGCCCCGCCGCCTTGATGCGCTCGATGCAGGCCGAGATGATTTCGTCCTCGTTCGAACCGGAAATCGTATGGGACTGGATGAAGTCGGTCCCCACCAGTTCCGTCTTCCAGGGGGCGCAATTGGAAAGCTCGTGAAAGAGAAGCTGTTCCATGCGGAACAGGAGCTCGTTGGCGTACCGGTTCTCATCCATGCTGCGGGCGCTCCGTCTGGCCGAATTTCTCCCAGAACACCATCTCGTCGAGAGCCTTCTTCGGGCGCGGATACCTGCGCGCCTCTGCCGCCCAGCCGATCGACACATAGGCGACGACCTTGTACTGGCCCATGCCGGTCGGGATGCCCAGGATCTCCTTGAACTTCTTCGCGTCGCGCGTGGATGCGACCGGGCCGTGCACCCAGCAGGCGCCAAGTCCCAGCGCATGCGCCTCGAGCAGCATGTTCTCGATCGCGGCCGAAAGATCGTAAGGCACGTCGACCGATCCCTCCATCAGCGTGCCGATGACCGCGATCACCACCGGTGACTGCTTGGCGAACTCCGACACTTCGCCCGTGTACATGAAGCGCAGAACCCGTTCGCGTTTGACCGGATCCTCGATCCCGGCGAAGCGCTCCTGCGTGTGTCCCATGCAGTGCCAGGCGGTCATCCGAGCGCCGCTGCCCATTTTCGCCAGATCGCCGATCCTGTTGCGCGTTTCCTGGTCGCGCACCACGATGAAGCGCCAGGGCTGGTAGTTCTCGCCCGTGGGCGCCCAGCGCGCCGCCTCGAGGATCTTGTCCAGCATTTCGTCGGGTACAGGATCGGGCTTGTAGCGGCGGATGCTCTTGCGCGAGCTGATGACGTCAAGGATGTCGGGCATGGGGTGTCCAAGTCCTGGTGTGGCTGAAATTCGCTTTAATTAGTAGGTCTCAACGTTTTCGTGCAGTTGCTTGCAACTGCACGAAAACGTTGAGATTGAGTTAACGTCAAGAGCAACCTCGCTGGCTCCGATTCCTGTCCTCTACGCGGCGTTGCCGAGTTTCAGCACCTTCTGCGCGGTGCCACCGAGAATCATCGTCTTCTCCTCCGCGCTGAATTCGGCTCCCAGCCCGCTGAACACCTTGGCCCATTCCGGCAGCCGGCAATGGAAGTTCGGGTGCGGGGCGTCGGAGGCGAACATGAGCTTGTCGGCGCCGACCATGTCGGTCAGGTGCCGCAGCCATTTGTGGAACTGCTCGTGCGGCATCTTGCGGTAGGGCTTTTGCCACAGCGACAGGTCGAGATAGACATTCGGCAGCCAGGCGGCGGCCTGCATCGCCTCCTGCCACCAGCCGACATCTCCGGCGTGCGCGAAAATGAAATCGACCTCGGGATAGCGCGCGGCTGCGGAGGCAAAATAGGAAGGTCTCGAATTCTCCCAGCGCAGCGCGACCGAGGGCGCGCCTCCCGTGTGGCACATGACCGGGATCTGCCAGGCCGCCGCTTTTTCGTACACCCAGTTGCACACCGGGTCGTCGGGCATGTAGCCCACGCCGGCGTGCAGCTTGAAGCCCTTCATTCCCCACTCGTGGTAGGCCTGCTCGCAATGCTTCAGACCGCCCTTGCGCCGCGGATCGATCGCCATGAACGGGATCATGCGGCCCTTGTGCCTGTTCGCCACTTCCGTATAGAGCTTGTTCTGATCGAAGATATGGATCGGCGCCTCGCCGAAAAGCAGTCCGTAATCGACGGCGAAAATCACCGACAGATCGACGCCGGCGGCATCCATCTCGGCGACCACGTTGTCGGCGTGCGCGTCGGTTTCCTTGCGCACGACATCGTCGATGTATTCGCGCGGCGTGAGATTGGTCTTGTTCGCCTTGTTGTACATCATGCTGAAGCTTTTCGCCGCGCCCTGAATGTAGGCGCCCTGGACCGTCCCCTTGATCACCAGGTGGCGGTGTACGTCGATGATCATTTGTCCCTCTCCTGTGCTTGGTTGTGCGTTAAGCGATCGCGGATGAACTGCGCGATGCGCTCGGGCCGGGTTCCCGGCAGGAAGACCTCGCCGACGCCCATCTGCCGCAAGGCGGGAATGTCCTTCTTCGGGATGATCCCGCCGAGAAGAACAAGCGCATCGCCCATTCCCTCGCGCCTCAAGCCTTCGATCACCTTGGGCGCAAGCGCCATGTGATCGCCGGCCAGAAAGCTCAATCCGACCACGTCGATATCCTCATCGAGCGCTGCGGCCAGCACCTCTTCGGGGGTGGAGCGCAGGCCCGTGTAGATGACTTCCATCCCGGCTTCCATGAGGAAACGCGCGACGATCCTGATTCCGCGGTCGTGCCCGTCCAGGCCCACTTTTGCCAGGAGGACGCGGGTCTTTGGTGCGCCGCTCGTGCTCATCCGCGTCTCTAGATATGCACCGGGCTGCGGTACTCGCCCCAGCGAGCGCGCATCACCTGCGTGATTTCCCCGACGCTGGCGTAAGCCTTGACCGCGCGAATCACGGCCGGCATGGCGTTTTCGCCGCGATCGAGGGCCGCGCCGAGCGCGGCGAGCGCCGAGTCGGCTGCGCCTGCGTCGCGGCCCGCCCTCACGGCGGCAAGCGACTCGCGCTGGTTCCCGGCGACATCGGCGTCGATCTGGAACAGGTCCGGTTCATCGGCCTGCTCGTCTTCGTCGGTATACTTGTTCAGGCCGACGACGATCTTCTCCCCGCTGTCGAGCGCCCTCTGGTAGCGCACGCTCGACTCCTGGATCTCGCGGCTGATGAAGCCGCTCTCGATCGCGTTGAGCATCCCCCCCATGGCGTCGATCTGCTCGAGATAGACGCTCGCGCGCCGCTCGATCTCGTCGGTGAGCGACTCCACGTAATAGGAGCCGGCCAGCGGGTCGATGGTGTTCGCAAGCCCCGACTCGTGCGCCAGGATCTGTTGCGTCCTGAGCGCGAGCTTTGCGGCCTGCTCCGAGGGCAGCGCGTAGCCTTCGTCCCAGCTTGCGGTATGGATTGCCTGGTGGCCGCCGAGGATGCCCATCAGGGCGTGCATGGCGATGCGCACGGTGTTGTTGAGCGGCTGCTGGCTCACGAGCGTCGATCCGCACGAGCCGCTGAAGGTGCGAAAAAGGAGGCTGCGCGGATCCTTGGCGCCGAAGCGCTCCCTCATGATTTTCGCGAACAGCCGGCGCGCGGCGCGGTACTTGGCGACCTCTTCGAACAGGTCGCGGTAACAGCCCAGGCTGTAGGAGAGGCGCGGCGCGAACTCATCCACGCCGAGCCCGCGCTTTTGCGCCTCCTCGATATAGGTGATGGCGTCGGCGAGCGTGAACGCCAGCTCCTGCACCGCGTCCGCTCCCGCCTCGCGGATGTGATAGCCGGCGATATTCATCGTGTTCCAGCGCGGCAGGTTCGCCATGCAGTACTCGACGATATCCAGGGCGAGCTTCAAGCTCGGGCCGGGCGGGAAGATGTAGGTTCCGCGGGCGATGAATTCCTTCAGGATGTCGTTCTGCGTGGTGCCGGCGAGCTGCGATTGCGCCACGCCCTGGGCTTCGCCCACCGCGATCAGCATAGAAAGCAGCACGGGCGCCGTGGCGTTGATGGTCATCGAGACCGAGACGCGCTCGAGCGGAATGCCGCGGAATATGGTCTCCATGTCGGCGAGCGTATCGACCGCGACGCCGACGCGCCCGACCGCGCCTTCGGAGCGGGGATCGTCGGAATCCAGGCCTAGTTGCGTCGGCAGATCGAAAGCGATCGACAGTCCGGTGGAACCGCGCTCGAGCAGATAGCGAAAGCGCCGGTTGGTTTCTTCCGCGGTGCCGAAGCCCGCGTACTGGCGCATGGTCCAGAGCTGGCCCCGGTACATGGACGGATAGACCCCGCGCGTATAGGGGTACTCGCCCGGGAACCCGATTTGCTCGCCGTAATCGCTCCCGGCAAGGTC
>JACPRN010000090.1 GCA_016189945.1 Betaproteobacteria bacterium | reverse complement strand
TCCTTGGACAGAGCCGGCGCGGTCGTAAATCCCGGGTGGCTGGCGATCAACACGGTATAGCCGTCAGCAGGCGAATTGGCGACGAACTTCGCCCCGACACTGCCGCCGGCGCCCGGTTTATAGTCGACGATCACCGGCTGCCCGAGACGCGGTCCAAGCTTATCGGCGACCAGGCGAGCGAGAACGTCGGTGAGGGCCCCGGGCGGAAATGGCACCAGCAAGTGCACTGGCTTCGCCGGCCAGGCCTGCGCCGACGCATCGCCCGCCATCACCACGGCGATGGCGGCGATGCACACGATTGCCGTGCGCAGCGGTCGCCGGAAGCCAGCGGGCGTTACGGCGCCCGAAGCTCTCCCCCATGAAACTGCAATCCGGCGCTCATCGCCCTTTGCTTCGTTGCTCCGTGCAGAACCGGTCTCGCTCATGTCTCCTCCGATGCGTCTTATCGTTATGCGGACTCCAAACCGCTAAATACCCTCCATGACGTTCAGTTACGCGACGCTGGGCAATCGCCGTTATTCGGGCTTGATATTCGCGTCGCGGATGATCTTGCCCCATTTGGCCACCTCGGTCCTGACCTGTTCGCTGAAAGCCGCGGAGGAAGCAATCGGGAAAGTTTCCAGGCCGAGCTTGGCCACGGCCTCCCTCACTTCGGGGGTGTTGAGGACGGCCTGCGTCGCTTCGTGGAGCTTTGCTACCGCCGCCGCGGGGGTGCCGGCCGGGGCGAACAGCCCATTCCAGGACGTGACATCGAACCCCGGATAGCCCTGCTCGGCAATAGTGGGAATGTCGGGCGCCAGCGCCAGACGCGAAGCCGTGGAAACGCCGACCACTTTGACTTTGCCCGACTTCATATGCGGGCCGACGATGACCCAGCTTCCGAACATCGCCTGCACCCGGCCGCCGACCAGGTCCTGGGTTGCCGGCGCCCCGCCTTTATAGGCGATGTGCACGATATCGATGCCTGCGGCCTGCTTGAGCAGAACCATGGCGAGGTTGTGCGGCATGGCCACGCCCGGTGTGCTGTAGTTCAACTGGCCCGGCCGCGACTTCACGTAGGCGATGAATTCCTTCAGGTCGTTCGCCGGCACCGAAGGGTGCACCGCGAGCAGCATGGCGAACTTCATCATGCCGGTAACCGCTTCATAGTCGCGCACCGGATCGAAGCCCGGATCCTTGGAAAGCGCCGGCGCGGTGGTGAAACCCGGATGGTTGGCAAGCAGCACGGTGTAACCGTCGGGGGGAGCCTTCGCGACGAGGCGTGCGCCGAGGTCCCCGCCGGCGCCGGGTTTGTTGTCGACGATTACCGGCTGCCCGAGCCGCGCCGCCACCTTGTCGGTCACCAGGCGGGCGGCCACGTCGGTGAAGGCGCCGGGAGTAAAGGGCACCACCCAGTGTATCGGCTTTGTGGGCCAGGACTGGGCTGCCGAATCGCCCGAGCCGAGCGCGAGCCCCGCGCCGAGAACGGCCGTTGCAACCAGCACCGGCCGTGAGGCCGCGAACAAGCTGTCGATCAAAGCCGCTCCCCTCGAGCGATCTTGAGTTAGGGAATCGAACTCCTCCGCTGCAACGCATTGCCCAAACCTGCTCATGGATTTGCCTCCTCTCTCGGTTTGTCGTTGGCCGGCCTCTGAACCCAAGCCATCGGCCTGGAGCGAGCGCCTCGCGCTGGCGGGGGTTCCCCTCATTCGCGCGCGAGCCGGAATCCAGGGCCCCCTCGATTCTACTGGAGTCCCGCTCTCCCGGGGATAATGAAAACCGGATTCTTGAGCAAAACCCTGGGTTACGCCTGCAGCGCCATCTTCTCCAGCACCGGGGCGGTAGAGACGGCGTTGCCTTCGAGTTTCAGCTCCCGCGGGGCAAGCCCGAGACCGAGGCCGACAAGCTGGGGAAGATGGATGACGGGCAGCCTGATTTTCCTTCCCAGCGTCTTCTCGACCGCGCTCTGGTAGGGGTCGAGCGAGCTGTGGCACAGCGGACAGGTGGTCACCAGGCAGTCGGCTGCTTCGTCGCGCGCCTGCGACAGGCGCCGGCCCGAAATCTTCAGCGCCAGATCCTCCTTGGTCATCAGCACGTGGAAGCCGCAGCAGCGCTTCTTGCCGTCGTAGGCGACCGGGTCGGCGCCGAGCACGCGGATGAGGGTGTCGAGCGAAGTCGGCGAATCCGGATCGTCGAATCCGAGCACGTCCTTGGGCCGCAGGATATGGCAGCCGTAGAAGGGCGCCACGCGCAGGCCGCGCAGCGGCCGTGCCACCTTCTTGGCGAGCGCTTCCGCGCCGATGTCACGCAGCAGCACCCAGAGGAAATGCGTGACCTCGCGGGTCCCGCGGAACTCAAGGCCGACAGCGGCGAGGTTGGCGTTTATCTTCCTGCGCAGCTCGGCGTTCTGCTTCAGGGTGGCGTTGACCTCGGTGAGGTTCAGGAGACAGGTCGCGCACACCGTCATCACGTCGCGCTCCAGCCGCTCGGCAAGCGCCAGGGTTCGCGCATTGAGTGTGAGGAAAAGCTCTTCGTTCGAATCGCGTATCTGGCGGCTGCCGGTGCATGTGGCCACTTCGAGCTCGGCGAGATCGAGATCCAGCTTCTTCGCCACCGCCTTCATCGATTGATCGAGCTCGGGACAGGTGGTCTTGGCCGAGCAGCCTGGGTAGTAAGCGAATTTCATTGGTCTTTCTCCACCGCCTTGAAAAGCTTGCGGACCTCCTCGATCCCCTGGACGGTCTGGGGCCGGACCTGCACCTTGCCCTTGCGGTACATGGCGAGCGCCATGGACATTTTGCTCACGCTTTGCATAAGGCCCTTGCTCTGGCGCATCAATGTCGGCGGATGGATGCGGCCGAATTTCCTGATGAGATCGGTGAAGATGCGCGCGTGCTTGGCGCCGGGGTTCGATTCGCTCTGCGCGGCGCAGCGGCGCTTGAGCTTCTCGATCGCGTCCTCGAGCACGTTGATCCCGACCGGACACACGTTCGAGCACTCGTAGCAGGAGATGCACGCGTAGATGTCGCCCTTGAGCGCGGCGGCGACCCGCTCGCCCGCGTCCTTGGGATGCAGCGCGACCTTTGCCAACTGAACGAGGGACGCCGGTCCGGCGAACTCGCGGTGGTTTGCGTCGGAGAGGACCGGGCAGGCGGCGGTGCACACGTAACACTCGATGCAGGTCATGAGCCTGTAGGCGTCCTCGAAGTCCCTGTGGGTCAGGGGCTCCGGGAACGACTCGTAAGGCTCCTTACGCTTCAGGCACGGTTCCATCTCGAGGGTGGCCTGTTCCAGCGCGCTGCGGTCGACGACGAGGTCGCGCACCACCGGCATGTTGGGAAGCGGGTCGATCACCATCGACGGGGTCGCTTTTTCCCAGCAGGCGAGCACCGGCTTGCCGTTGACCGACACCCCGCACATGCCGCAGCGCTTGACGCCGCAGAACCAGCGGTAGCCGACCGCGACCCCGGCGTTCTCGACCGCGTAATCCAGCACGTCAAGAACGCGCATCTCCTTTTCCAGCGGAACCTCGAGCGTCTCGTAGCGCGGCGCCTTGTCTGCGGCCGGGTCGTAGCGGAAGATCTTCGCCGAAACTGTGTTCCCGGATGTCATTCTCGATAGCTCCTAGTAATCGGCGGAAAGAAAATCTTCCCTTTCGCTTTCCGGACGTATGTATTTCAGCTCGACGGGCACGGTTTCGATGCGCAGCGCGTTTCCGTCGCGGCTCATCACCGTGTGCCGGAGCCAGTTCTTGTTGTCGATATACGGGAAATCCTCGCGGAAGAAAGCGCCGCGACTTTCCTGCCGCACCTTGGCCGAGTGGATGGTCAGCTCGCAGATGTCGAGCATGTCCTCCACATCCAGCGCATCGACCCAATCATAGTTCCATGTCCGGGAAAGCGAGTCGAGCCCGATGCGCGGAACCAGTTTCTCCCTCACCTCCGCAAGCTGCCCGAGAGCCTCCTCCATCTTGGCTTCGCTTTTGACGTAACCCATCTTCTCCCACATGATTTCGCGGATGCGCTTCTTGACCTGCGCCGGAAGAAGACCGTCGCCCGAGCGGACTTTCAGCGGGGACATCACCCGCTGCTCTTCCCTCGCGATCTGCTCTTCGGGGAGCCGCGGAGGCTGCATCGCTCTGGCCCTGGCGCAGGCGCCGCCCGCGGCGAGCGTTCCGTCGTAGCTGACGAACGTGATCGTGCCCACGCCGTGGCTGCCCACGCCGCCCGCCGCGTACAGCCCGGGCAGGCTGGTCTCCATGGTTTCGGTGTTGGTCCTGATTCCGCCCAAGGTCATGTGCCAGCTTATGCCGCACTCGATCAGGTCCTTGCTGAGATCGAGCCCGAGTGCTTTGAGGAACTGCGTCTGGTAGCTGTACTGCTCCATGATGCTCGGGTCGATATGGGTGTAGCCGGCGAAATAGCCGCCGTTCCAGCGTGCCTTTCCGCGCTTGACGTGCGGGTACAGGTGCTTGAGCTGGAGAAAATACGGCTGCATCGCCAGCGGATACATTCCCTGCTCGAAAAACATTTCGCCCTCCGAGTTGTACAGCCGCACCGTCTCCTTGGTGGCCGGCATCGGGTTGGGGTAGATGTGCAGCCTCGTCCACGCCTTGGGCCAGGCGATGTCCGAGCAATGCCACCACTGGATCTCGATGTCCTGCATCTGGGCACCGGCGCGGTAGGCCATCGCGAATCCGTTCGCGCACTGCTCGCGCGTGCCGGTGGAGCGCGTGGCGAGGTAATTGGAGGGACCGGTGGCCACGATCACCGCCTTGGCGCGAACGGCGATGAACTCGCCGCGCAGGATGTCGAGAAGCGTCACGCCGACCACCTTGCCCTCGTCCAGGAGGAGCGACGTGACCATCGTCTCCTGCAGCAGCGGGATTCTCTTGTTGAGGATCTCCTTGCGCAGAAGCTCCATGACGAAGGTGCCCGAATATCCCTGCAGCGGCGCCCAGACGTTGGTCCCCCGGCCCTCGCTCTTGATGAACTTGCCCTCGGCGTTGCGGCGGATGTAGAGCCCGCGGCGCTCCATCTCCGGATAGAACTCGGACTCCGTAAACCGGTTCGCGCGCTTGACGTAGTCCTGCTCGAGGAGGTAGCCGCCCATGTGCTTGGTGCGGATGGTGAGCCACTTTTCCTCCTCTTCGGCCGACACCTTGGTGTTCACCAGTTGCAGGTTGCCGGCGAAAATCGAGCAGCCGCTGCGGCCGAGAAAGCCTTTTACGATGAGCAGGACCTTGAGCCCTTCGGCGTGCACCTTGAGCGCGGCGTGGGCCCCTGCCGCGCCGCCGCCGATCACAACGACGTCCGTATCGATTGTTCTGGGCATGATTTTCTCTGGCAGTTAGTCCGATTCAATGAAACCGACTTGGGCGGATTCGGCGCATCCATCGCTGCGGCTTTCGCTCACGAGTTTGCTCGCAAGATCAGCCGTCTTTATCTTTGTATTCTAAGTGCCGGGTAGTCATTTGCCCATCGTATGGGTAACATATCAGATATGTGTACTGGTTATGACTAGCCGATGGACCTGAGATCGCTGGAAACGCTGGTTCGCGTCAGCGAGTTGGGCAGCCTCACCAAGGCTGCAGCCGCGCTTGGCGTGACCCAGCCTTCGCTCAGCCGGGTGATCGGACGCCTGGAGCGGGAAATCGGGGGCGCGTTGTTCCATCGTACCGGACGCGGCGTGAGCCTCACCGAGCTCGGGGAAGCGGCGCTGCCGCGCGCCCGCGCGCTGCTCGTTGACGCCGAACAGTGGTCGGCCGACATGCGCGACCTGGGACGCTCGCCCTCCGGAGGCGTGACGCTGGGAATTCTTCCTTCGATGATGGGGCCGCTTGCCGCAAGGCTCTTTGAAGAACTGCGCGCCCGACTGCCGGGCATTCGGCTGCGGGTATTCGAGGGGTTCAGCGAACAGATTGCGCAGTGGGTCGCAGAGGGCAGGGTGGACATCGGCCTGCTGAGCCGCTACCGGGCCATCCGCGCCAGCGTGGACGATGTGCTGCTCACTTCGCGGCTGCTGCTGGTCGGCCCCGGCGCCCCCGCCGCGTTGCCGGCGACAACCGAGTTCAGCCGGCTCGCCAGGATGCCCCTGGTGCTGCCGGCAAGCCCCAATGGGTTGCGCGTCCTGCTCGATGAGACAGCGCGCAAGCAGCGGCTGAAGCTCAACGTCGTGCTGGAAGCCGATTCGCTGGATGCGCAGAAAGCCGTCGTCCGGCGCTGTGCGTGCTATGCGCTGCTCACTTCGCAGGCGATCTTCGAGGAGCTCGCCTCCGGGGCGCTATCGGCGAGCCGCATCGTCAAGCCTGAACTGACGCGCGCGGTCGTCGTGACCACCAACACCCAGCGTCCGATGAGCCGCGCCGGCCGGGAGGTCTTGAGGACCATTCGCCAAGTTGTCGCCGATCTGATCGACGGCAAAACCTAATTTCCCGGCGTTTGTTTGAACCTGGCGAACTCCAGCCTCACCGTAACCGGATGCTCCGCGCTGTTGGTGAGCACCATGCAATGCACTTCCGACACCTTGGGGGCAAATATGCCCGAGCCCATCGAGACCTTGCGCCGGCGCACCGGATAGCGGACTTCCCTGCCAACCTGAACCTGGATGTCGAAGTCGAGCGGCCCGTCGGCGCGAAACCAGTAGCGCAGCCGCTGCGAGCCGGCGAGCGAAAGACATTCCTTGTGCGCGCCGGAGCTGGCGACGCTCGTGGTGATTACCTTGTGAGCGACGCCCTGCCCAGATGCTGCGAGCGGGCTCAAGAGCGCGCCGACAACGAGCGCTGCGCCAACTCGGCCTGTTGAGTGCCTCATGCGTCCTCGCAAAAGAGCGGAGAATTCTACACCCGCGCCGGGCCGGTTCCGGATCACTGCGAAGCTACACGTGCGACTTTTTGCACGTACAATTGCGCGCCATGAAATTCGGCATCATCCCGGTCACCCCGTTCGAGCAGAACTGCTCGCTTCTGATGTGCGAGAAGACCGGTGCTCTGGCCATCGTCGATCCCGGCGGCGACATCGATCGCATCGTCGGCGCCATCGAGAAGATCGGCGCGACCCCGGAACGCATATTCCTCACCCACGGCCATGTCGATCACGCCGGCGGCACGGCCGAGCTCGCGCGCCGCCTGCGCCTGCCCGTCGAAGGTCCCCAGCGCGAGGATCGATTCCTGATCGACCAGTTGCCCAACCACGGGCGCTCCTACGGCTTTGGATCGCTGGAGGCGTTCGTGCCCGAGCGCTGGCTGGAGGACGGCGACCGCGTGCGCTTCGGCGAAGTCGAGCTGGCGGTGATTCACTGTCCCGGACACACGCCGGGGCACGTGGTGTATTTCAGCGCGGCCGATCGGCTTGCGATCGTCGGCGACGTGCTTTTCGCCGGCTCGATCGGGCGCACCGACTTTCCGCGCGGCGACCACGCCGCGCTGATTCATTCGATCACGCAGAAGCTCTGGCCGCTGGGCGACGACGTCACCTTCATTCCCGGGCACGGACCGCTGTCGACTTTCGGCGAGGAGCGGGCGTCCAACCCGTTCGTCTGCAACCGCGCGCTCGAACAAGAACCGTAGCCGCGGCCGAGCCCGCTAGAGCGTTCGGCGCGCGCGTGCGCGCTGCCTGCCTAATTCAGCCGCATGATCCGGCGCGCATTGCCCTCGTAGATCTTCTGGCGCTCTTCGGGGGAGATGTCGAGCCGGTCGATGATCTCGATGGTAGTGCGGGTGTACATCGAGCCCTTTTCCGGGTCGAAGGGCGCATCCGAGGCGAACAGCACCCGGTCGACGCCGAAGAACTTCAGCCCGCACTTGGTCGCCTCCCAGGCGCCGAACACCGCCGTGTCGGCGTAGAACATGTGGAAATAATCAACCGGGCGTTTCTTCAGCCTTTTCACCAGGCGCTCGTAGCCGTCGCTCGAGCGCGTGCCGATCTGGTCGCACCCCGGACCGACCCGCCCCTCGAAATAGGGGACCATCGCCCCCAGATGATGGGTGATGATCTTGAGGTCGGGATGCTTGTCGAACAAGCCGGCGAAAACGATACGCGCCATGGCCACGCTGGTCTCATAGGGCCAGCCGAAGGTCCACCAGATCTCGTAGGGGCTTTTTGTTTCCTTCTGGTAGTCGGGGAATGCCTCGGTGCGCGCCGGATGCAGCCAGATCGGCAGGTCGAGCTTGGCCATCAGGTCGAAGAGCGGCATCGTCTCCGGGGCCGTGAGCGGCTTGCCGAGCACGTTGGTGAAGACTTGCACGCCGACCGCGCCGAGCTTCTTGATCGCGCGCTCAGCTTCCTTGAGCATGGCATCCGGATCATTCATCGCCAGCCCGGCGACAAACCCCGGGAAGCGCGCCGGGTGCTTGCTCACCAGTTCGGCCATGCCGTCGTTACCCATTTTCGCCAATTCGACGCATACCCGCGGCGGTCCGAGCGTTTCAATCGGCGGATTGGGCAGGCAAATTACCTGCGCGTACTCGCCGAACAGGTCCATCTTGCGAAAGCGCTCCTTCAGGTCGACGATGGCCGGTATATGGCGCACCCGCTTGTTGATGCCCGTGGGGTTGGGCACTTCCTTGAGCATGCGCTCGTAGTACGTCTTGGGAAAAATGTGATTAAAGATATCGAGCTTCATTTCGTCTCCACGATAGTCCGAACCCCAACGCGCGGGGTGCTTTTGTCTGGGATGCCCGCTGGTGCCCCGGGCGGGACCTGCCGGGCGCCGCGCCGGTCTGGCGCGGCAATGGTACCGCGTTATCATCGCGGAATCGAGCTGACCAGCACATGGCCCTTCGCATAGGTCTTTTCATCGCAGCCGCGCTGCTGCTGGGGGCGCACTTTCTGCGCGAGGGCAATCTCGTCGCGCTGGCGCTCAGTCTTTGCGCGCCGCTGCTGTTTCTGCACCGCAAGCGCTGGACCCTAGTCTTGCTGCAGCTCCTGGCCTACGGCGCTGCCGGCCTCTGGATCGGCGTGGCCCTGCGCCTGATCGAGGCGCGCCAGCAAGCGGGGCGGGCGTGGCTCGCCGCCGCCGTCATTCTGGGCTCGGTCGCCTTGCTGAGCGTCCTCGCCGGCGCGCTGCTGAATTCCGGCTCGATCAGGGAACGCTACCGGCGCTGATCCTGCGCCGATCTCGGCGCCGGCCGGGCGGGAAGGGTGGGCACGGGCCGGCGCTCGTCGAGCATGTGGGTGATGGCGAGGATGGGATGGCGCAGGAGCATCCGCGGGCCGGCCCAGCGCATCACAGTGCGCACCTTCTCGCGCATGTCCGCGCTGTAGCAGTGCACGACGCAGTCGGCGCAGTTCGGCTTGGCGTCGCCGAAAACGCAGCGCTCCAGGCGCCGGCGCGCGTATTGCATCAGCTCGGCGCACTGCGGACAAAGCGGCGCGCGCTCGCGGTGGCCGCTGCCGCGGCAGTACATGCGCACCATCGCCTCGATGGTCTTGAGGGCGCGCGCGCGCCGGATGAAGCGCTTGTCGGTGGTGAATTCGACGTATTGTTTGGTCATGACGCAACGAATCTCTGATCGAGTCTGGATCGGCGATGCTGTTTTGGTCTTTCTCAATCTCACGATGTTGTGCAGTTGCCTGCAACTGCACAACATCGTGAGACGGAAAAAAACCAAAATCGAGCCAACTCCGCCAGTTTCGCCCCGAAAAGCGGACTTCCGCCTCAGGCCATCTGTCCCTTCAGTTTGCGCGCCAGCGCCTGATACTTCTCGTGCACCGCGGGCCCAATCTGATCGCGTTCGACTTGCGCGAATTCGGCCTCGATTCCGGCGTGCTCGCCCCTGGGTATCACGCTGTCGGCCATCTGAAACAGGATGCCGCTCTCCTTCATGATGTGCTGGCGCAGGAGCCTCACGTACGACATGGCGTACATGCTGACGTCCCCGCCCGCGCCCCGGTCTCCGCCCTTGAGCTTTTGCGCCGATTCGGCGAGCCCCTGGGTGTGGCGGCGCGCCTCGTCGTGCTCTGCCAGCATGACCGCCACCGGGCCCGCTTCGGGCGAAAAGCCATGCCTGCCCATCGCCTTGAACAGCACGCCCTCCTCCTTCTTGTGGTGAGCGCCGTCGGCGAAGCCGCGGATGAATTCGGCGGCGTCGATGAAGAAGTCCGCCGGGACCTCTTCGCCGGCTGCCAGCCTCTGCGCGCCTCGCTCCAGTGAATTGAGCACTTCCTGGATGAGCGCGTGCTCCTGCTCCAGAATTTCGGTAGCCTTCATGGTGAATCTCCTCTACTTGAGGGCGTTTTCGGATTCGAGAGGGCGCCGGCCCGCACGCCGGTCCTCGAGCACGAGGAGCCGCGCGAGCCTGGGCCTGGATGCCAGCAGATCGGCGAGCGTGTACTGGTCGAGCGCGCGAAAAAATGCCTCCAGCGCGCGCCCGAGCACGCCGCGAAGGACGCAGGCCGGTTCAATGCGGCACTCCGATGCGTTCCGGTCGAAACATTCGACCAGCTTGTGGTTCTCCTCGGTCGCTCGAACCAGCGCCCCGATATTGATCTTTTCGGGCGCGCGCCCCAGCCGCATGCCGCCGCCCTTGCCGCGCGTGGTTTCGATGTAGTGCGCCTGGGAAAGGTAGTGCACCACCTTCATCAGGTGGTTGCGCGAGATGCCGTAGGCCCGGGCGATCTGTTCCACCGTCGAGCGCTGCCCCTCGTTGACGCCGAGGTAGATCAGCACCCGCAGCGAATAGTCGGAAAACGTGGTGAGGCGCATGACCGCGGGCCAAGCGCCGTTATAAGGTGTATTTCATATGAATATTATGCCAGTCACCGCCTGTCGTGTAAAGAGGCGCCCCGGCTTAGAACCTGGGCCACGTGTGCGAATCATTATGAAACAGGTTCTTACTTGGCGCGCCGCCCCACCGCCCAGACGGCGGCCTCCAGCCGCGAGTGCAATCCGAGCTTCTTGAGCAGGTTCTTGACGTGGACCTTGACGGTGGCCTCGGTGATGTCGAGGTTTCGCGCAATGAGCTTGTTGGAGCATCCCTGCGCGAGTCCTTCGAGGATGTCCCGTTCGCGATCGGTGAGAACGGCGGCGTTGCGCTGCTTCGCGCTCGCTTCTTCGCGAATCGCGCGCGCGAGCAGCCCGTTCAGGCGCTCCCCGATCACCGTGCGCCCGTTGAGCGTCTCGTCGATGGCGGCGAGCAGGTCCTCGGGTTCCATGTCCTTCAGGAGGTAGCCGTCGGCCCCGGTGCGGATCGCCGCGACCAGATCATCGGCGTTGTCCGAAACGGTGAGTATCACGACCCGGCAGTCCAGGCCGGCGTCGCGGATCGATTTCAGCGTCTCGAGTCCGCTCATTCCGCGCATGTGCAGGTCGAGCAGGATCAAGTCCGGATCGAGCTCCTTCGCCAGCGCCACCCCCTGCTCGCCGCCTGAGGCCTCTCCCACCAGCGCGAGGTGCGGGGCCATGGCGATGAGCTGCGATACGCCCTTGCGGAACAGGGGATGGTCGTCGATGATCAGGATACGGTTGCCGTCGCTTGTTCCTGTCATGTTGGCCTGCTCCGTCACGTTCCCGCGGCGCCGAGCGCGCCGACGCCCGCCGACTGGAACGGCCCATGGGGGTGAAACGCCAGCTCCACGCGCGTGCCCCCCTCGGCGCGCCGGGATACGGCGAGCGTCCCGCCCAGGGTCGCCGCGCGGTCGCGCATGATCGCCAGCCCATAGTGGTGCGTCGGCGGCTCTGCATCGCTGATCCCCACGCCATCGTCTTCCACCCTCACCCTGAGCCTGCCCTCCTCGATCGAGAGCCGGACGTCGGCGCGGCGCGCCTGCGCGTGGTGCTCGACATTGGTCAGCGCTTCGCGCACCACCTGGAGCACGTGGATCTGCTCGCTCGAATCGAGCTCGTGGCCGCGCAAGTCGTCGTGCAGCCGAAAATCCAGCCCCGTGCGCCGGGAGAACTCCTCGACCGTGTCGCGCAGCGCGTCGGAAAGCCCGCGGCCGTCCATGCCCAGGCGGAACGTGGTGAGCAGTTCGCGAAGCTGGCGGTAGGCGTTGTTCAGTCCGAGCTTGAGTTCTTCGACCACCTCGGCGGTCTGTGGGCGCGGTCCGTCCGGGTGGAACTTGAGCCGGGCCACCTGGATTTTGAGATAGGAAAGCGATTGCGCCAGCGAGTCGTGCAGCTCGCGCGCGATCGCCGAGCGCTCCTCGAGCAGCGCGATGCGCCGCCGCTCGTCGCTGCGCTTGGCCATGGCAAGCGCAGCGCCGATATGATGTCCGATCGATTGGAGCAACTTCACTTTCCAGTCTTCGAGCGCCACGCCGGCCGGCGGGTGAAGCAGCATCACGCCGTAGGGCGTGCCGCCCTCCGAGAGCGGCACCGAGAGCATTCGCTCACCGCCGCGGTCCACGGTGCGCACACCGGTCTCGCCCTCTCCCGGGCAAGCGCTGCACAGTTCCTGCCGGCACCAGCCGGGGGCCAGGTCCCCGATCGTGGCGATCGGATAGCCGTGCCGCTCGCTCGCCTCGCGGGCGCAGATCGCGCCCGCCCGGAAGCCGGTGACGCGCTCCACATCGCGCATCACGGCTTCAAGCGTGGCCTGGCTGAGCGGATTCTCGGCCAGGCTCCGCGTCGTGTTGTACAGGACCTCCAGCGACACGTTGCTGCGCGCGAGCTGCTCGGTCTTCTCCTCGACTCGCGCCTCGAGCGTGGCGTAGCTGCGCGAGAGATCGGCCACCATGTAGTTGAACGACTGGCCGAGCTGGCCCAGCTCGTCCTTGCCGGCGTGCTGCGCGCGCACGGCAAAATCGCCCGCGCGAACGCGGCGCGCGCAGGCGAGCAGGTCGGCGAGCGGAACGATCACCTGCGCGTGCATGAGATACAGCGAGATGAACATGACCACGATGATCGCAAACAGCGCCCCGCCTTGAATCAGCCTCAGGGTCTGGATGCGCCGCTCCAGATCGTGCTCGAGCAGATAGACCAGCCGGTCCACGTCAAGCACATAGGTCGCCATGCGCGCGACAAAAGCTTCGCGCGCCGAGGCGCCTCCGGAGGCGGCGCTCGCGACGGCGGGCTTGAGCGTGTTCCACCAGAGGGAAGAAACGCGCTCGTAGGCGCGCCGGGTCGGATTTGCGCTCTCGGCGGGCACGCCGCCGTTGAGCAGGTGGCTGTTCAGGCGCGCCTCGAACTCGGCGGTCGCCTGCTGCAATTCGGGCACGGGCCAGCCCATGTCGAGAGAGCGCAGGACCTGCACGGTAATCCAGTACGACTGCATCCTGAGGCTGCCCGCCAGGTTGATGGCGGCCGCCTTGCCGCTGGTCAGTTCGGCGAACACGGTGGCGCTGATGGTCGCCGCAAGCGCGAGCGCGACGATCGCCCCCAGGGCGATGCCCAGCCGTACCACCAGAGATTCCACGAAATAGCGGCGATCGATTCTCATACGACGAACTCCTTCGAGCCTGCGGGCCCTTGCATCCCTTCTTGCATCGCGGTTACTGCCATTTTGCCCGTTTGCTCCCCCGCGGGCCACCGGCACGCCGGCGGAACGATGCTTTGCAAGCGCAAGTCGAACGTTCGTATGGGCGGCGCGGCTTTCACTTGGCGCGTCATCGACGGCGCTGAATCCGTCGCGGCGGATTTCCGTTAGCGCGTCATGGTCATGAGCGCCGGCAGGGTCGGACCTTCATCCGCATGAGGACACCAGCTTGACGTATGCCTATGAGCGCCGCTCCCGACATGATAGAGCGTAACAAAGCGGAGCAGAAATTCCGGGGGTTGCTGGAGGCGGCTCCCGATGCGATGGTGATCGTCGGCAGGCGCGGCGACATCGCGCTCGTGAATTACCAGACCGAGAAAATGTTCGGCTACGGGCGCGCCGAATTGCTGGGCCAGAAGATCGAGAAGCTGCTGCCGGAGCGCTTCCGCGCGACGCATCCGGGCCACCGCGAGCGCTTTGTCGCCGATCCCCGCTTCCGGCCCATGGGCGTAGGCCTGGAGCTCTATGGCCGGCGCAAGGACGGCACCGAGTTTCCGGTCGAAATCAGTCTGAGCCCGCTGGAAACGGAAGAAGGCTCATTCGTCACGAGCGCGATCCGGGACATCACCGAGCGCAAGCGCTTCGAGACCGCCCTTCAGGAAAAGAACATCGAGCTCGCAAACGCCAACCGCGCCAAGGACCGCTTTCTCGCCAGCATGAGCCACGAGTTGCGCACCCCGCTCAACGCGATCATCGGTTTTACCGGCACCCTGCTGATGAAGCTTCCCGGTCCGCTCAACGCCGACCAGGAAAAGCAGCTCGCGACAGTGCAGAGGAGCGCGAAACACCTGCTTTCCCTGATCAACGACCTGCTCGAGCTGGCGAAGATTGAAGCGGGGAAGCTGGAGCTGAAGATCTCCCGGGTTGACCTGAAGAGCGTGGTCGAAGACGTTGCCCTGACGCTCGCGCCGCAGGCGCAGGCCAAGGGACTGGAACTGGCGGTGTGCGTACCCGAGGAGGACCTGAGCCTGAACACCGATCGGCGCGCGGTGAGCCAGATCGTCATCAACCTGGCCAACAATGCGCTCAAGTTCACCGAAAGCGGAAGCGTCCGGATCAAGGCGACCCATCGCGCCGCAGGGGCCGGCAAGTCGGCGCAGATCAGCGTGGAGGACACGGGAACGGGGATTCGCGCCGAAGATCAGGCCAAGCTCTTTGCCGCCTTCTCGCGCGTCAATACCGAGGGGCAGCAGGCCAACGAGGGTACCGGGCTGGGCCTGCATCTGAGTCAAAAGCTGGCCGAGCTCCTCGGCGGTCGAATCACGCTGCGAAGCGAATATGGCGGCGGGAGCACCTTCACCCTGGAGTTGCCGGACCGCTGAACGATGCCCGCCCGGATACTGATCGCCGAGGACAACCGCGCGAGCCTCGAACTGGTAGAGTACCTGCTCGGCGCCATGGGGTATGCGACGCGCACCGCCGCCGATGGCCGGGAAGGGCTGCGGCTTGCGCGCGAATGGGTTCCCGATCTCATCGTCTGCGACCTGCAGATGCCCGGATTGAACGGATACGAAGTCATACGCGCGCTGAGGGAAGCCCCATTGCTGCGGGCGATACCGGTGGTCGCCGTCACCGCCTTTTCGATGCCGGGGGACCGGGAAAAAGCCATCGCCGCCGGATTCAACGGCTATTTCTCCAAGCCGATCGATCCCGAAACGTTCGTCGGCCAGATCGAGGATTTCCTTCGGCCGGAACTGCGCGCCCGCGGAAGCCCCAAGCCTGCCTGAGCGCGCCATGGCGAAGATCCTTGTCGTCGACGATCGTCCGACCAATCGCCAGTTCCTGGCGACGCTGCTCGGCTATACGAGCCACAGCCTGATCGAGGCGGGCAATGGCCTGGAGGCGCTGAAACAGGTCGAGACCAACCGCCCCGACCTGGTGATCACCGACATCCTGATGCCGACCATGGTCGGGTACGAATTCGTGCAGCGCCTGCGCGCCGACCCCGATCTGGCGCGCGTGCCGGTCATCTTCTATACCGCGACATACAGCGAACCGCAGGCCGAGGCGCTGGCCAAGTCCTGCGGCGTGCGCACCGTCCTGCCCAAGCCCTGCGAGCCCGAGGCGATGCTCGCGGCGGTCAGCGAGGCGCTCGGCGGCGGAGATTCGGCAGGCCGCGCGCGCCCCGACGCGAGCGTTCCCGCCTCCGGCGCGGGGCAGCCGCTCAACGCAGCGTTGGCGGACTATGCCGGCGACCTGGAAGCGATGAGGCGCAGGATCGACGCCATTTCACAGGACGCGGCAGAACCGCGCACCGGGGGCGAGCGTACAGGCGTCCTCTCCGAGCAGCTTGCGCAGGATGTGACCGGCTTGCAGCGGATCCTGTTCCGGCTCTCCGCCCTGATCGAAGTCGTCATGGAAGCGGGCTCGGAGCGCAACCCGGGACGCCTGGTCGAGCTGTTCTTCGGCGCCGCCTGCGAAATCATCGCATCCAGATACGCCGGGATCGGCGTCCTGGACGAACAGGAACGCCACCTGAGATACGTATTCTGCAAATCAGTCGAGGCGGGGATTTTCCAGAACTTCGACGCCGGCGGCTCCGGGCTCATCGAGTCCGTGCTCGCCGCCAGACGCGCTGTCAGCCGTCGCAGCGCCGACGCCGCGATCGAGGCGCGGGAACTTCCCGCCGGCCATCCGCCGGTGCGCAATTTCCTCGGCGTGCCCCTCGCCTCGAACGGCCAGGCCTACGGCTGGCTCTACTTCGCCGATAAGCAGGACGACTTCAGCGAGGAAGACGAGCGTCTGGCGATGATCCTCGCCGCGCGCCTTGCCCAGCTCTACGAAAACGCGATGTTCTACGACCTCATCCAGCGCCACGCCGCGCATCTGCAACTGGAGGTGGCCGAGCGCCGCCAGGCCGAAAAGGCCCTGGCGGAGAGCGAGCAGCGCTTTCGCCAGATCGCGGAGAACATCCGCGACGTGATCTTCCTCGCCGACCCGGTCAATGCGAAGACCCTGTACGTCAATCCGAATTTCGAAAAGGTGTTCGGACGCGGCCGCGATGAGGTCTACGCCGATCCGAAAACCTGGACCGACGCGGTGCATCCCGAGGACCGCGAGCGCGTCGAGGCGCAATTCCAGGAACAGCGCAAGACGGGCAGGATCGACCTGTCGTTCAGGATCGTGCGTCCCGACGGCGCAGTGCGCTGGATCAGGGCGCGGGGCTTTCCGATCGAGGATGCAGCGGGAAAACCGTACCGCATCGCGGGAGTAGCCGAAGACGTGACCGAAAGCAGGCTGCAGCAGGAGAAAATCGCCCGCCTTTCGCGCATTTACGCCGTCCTGAGCGGGATCAACTCGACGATCGTGCGCGTGCACGAGCGCAACGAGTTGTTCCGGGAGGCGTGCCGGATCGGCGTCGACATCGGCGGCTTTCCGCTGGTGTGGATCGGCATTCTCGACCGGCGCGCAATGCAGGTGAGGACCATCGCTTCGAAAGGCAGCACCCCGCGGTACGTCGAGATGGTCGCCGATCGGCTGTTCGTGGGCGAGGGCTCGGCGGCGAGCGCCGCGGCGCGCGCGGTGCGGGAGAGGAAACCGGTCATCGTGAACGACGTGGAGCGCGAACCGGGTCTCGATCCCTACGCGCAGAAGCTCCTTGAGCTCGGGATACGCTCGCAGGCGCTCATGCCATTGCTCGTCGGAAGCGAGGTCGCGGGCGTTCTCGCCCTGCACGCCGCTGAGGCGGGATTCTTCACCGGCGATGAAATGAAGCTGCTCGCCGAGCTCGCCGGCGACATCGCCTTCGCGCTCGATCACATCGTCAAGGAGGAAAAGCTCAATTACCTCGCCTACTACGATTCGCTCACCGGTCTGGCCAACCGCACCCTGTTCCACGAGCGGCTGCACGAGAGAGCGCGCGCGGCGGGCCGCGAGGGCCACAAACTGGCGCTCGTGCTGCTCGACATCGAGCGCTTCAAGGCCGTCAACGATACCCTCGGCAGGCACGCGGGCGACGAGCTTCTCAAGCGGATTGCCGAGCGCATGCTGAAGCACGAATCGGAACCCAACCGGATTGCCCGGGTCGGCGGCGACCAATTCGTCGCCTTTTGGCCCGACGTGAAAACGGAAGAACTCCTGGCGCGGCGCGTCGAAGAAAACTTCCGCCAATGGTTCGGCGAGCCGTTCCGCATCAACGGCTCGGATCTCAGAATGTCCGCCAAGGCCGGCGTTGCGGTCTATCCCGAGGACGGCCTTGAGGCCGATACGCTGTTTCGCAACGCGGAAGCCGCGTTGAAGAAGGCAAAGGCCTGCGGCGAAAAATACCTTTTCTACACGCAGCAGATGAACGAGCGCGTCGCCGAAAAGCTCGCGCTGGAAAACCGGCTCCGGCAGGCGCTCGAGAAGGAAGAATTCACGCTGCATTACCAGCCCAAGGAGGATCTCGAGTCAAAGCGCATCGTCGGCCTGGAGGCGTTGATCCGCTGGAGGAGCCCGGAGCTGGGGCTGGTCTCGCCCCTGGACTTCGTTCCCATGATGGAGGAAACAGGCCTGATCCTTGGCGTCGGCGCCTGGGCCCTGCAGTGGGCGGCGCTCGACTACGAGCGCCTGCGCAGGCAGTACGCGGCCGCGCCGCGCATCGCGGTCAACGTGTCCCCGATCCAGTTGCGCCAGCGCGACTTCGTCGAGGTCGTGCGCAAGGCGGTCGCGCCGGGCGCAGCGCCCCCCGGAATCGACCTGGAGATCACCGAAGGCCTGCTCATGGAAAACATCCAGGGCAACGTCGAAAAGCTGCGTGCGGTCCGCGATCTGGGAATGAGCATCGCCATCGACGACTTCGGCACCGGGTACTCGTCCCTCGCGTACCTCGCCAAGCTTCCGGTGCAGACGCTCAAGATCGACCGCTCGTTCATCGTCTCCATGCTCGATGACCCGGACGCGATGGCGCTCGTTTCGACCATCATCAGCCTGGCGCACGCGCTCAGGCTGAAAGTGGTGGCCGAAGGCGTGGACTCGATCGAGCAGGCCAAGGTGCTGAGGCTGCTGCGCTGCGACCAGATGCAGGGACACCTGGTCAGCAAGCCGCTCGCCTGGGACGATCTCGGCGCGTTTCTCGCCTCAAGAAGCGGCTAGGCCAATCACCGAAGCCGTGTATCGCTCTACGAGTCGGGGCACGTAGAGATCTTCGTCGATCAGCGGCCAATGGGTCCCCAGCCCGAAAGGGGCGAGCGCCATCACGCTGCGTTCGCGTTCGGACGCATTCGCAAGACGTTCGGTCATCGGCAGGGGAATGTCCAGCATGGCGCCGCTCACAAGCGCTATGACGAGGCGCACGCGCTCGGCGTTATAGCGCACCGCTATCGCACGCGGGCGCTCGAGCTCCTTCTCCCCGGCGGCAGCGGCTTTCGCCAGCATCTCTTCCGTCAGCTTGATCTCGTTCTGCTCACTCATGGTGCTTTCTCCACGCCGCCAGCAACTCCTCCCGGCGGCGCTGCGCAATTTCCGTCGCCCTCCGCACGTCAGTCGCTTTCGCGCCGACCGATGACAGTACTATTACCCTTGGCTGCTGCGCGCCTGGATTTCCGAGTCTACGACGATCCTACCGTCCAATAGTCCTGCCGACAAGCGACGGGAGACAGCGGCCCCGAATTAGCCGCCGCCGACGGGCATTCTAGGCGACACATTGTGCGCGGTTCGGGGCGGGTTCAGGCACCTGATTGCGGCGCGCCGAAGGGCCGTTCAGAAT
>JACPRN010000080.1 GCA_016189945.1 Betaproteobacteria bacterium | reverse complement strand
GATCGCTCGGGCTACAAGTACCACGGCCGGGTCAAGGCGCTGGCCGAAGCGGCGCGCGAAGCGGGCCTCAAGTTCTAGAAAGGGGCAGGCGGGAGGCGAGGCATACCATCCCAACTTTGCCCCCCCGCAAATCCCCAAGCCGGAACCGGTAACGCAAAGGAAGCACTATGGCAAGAATGCAACCGAGGATGCAAGGCAGCGAAAAGAGCAGCGACGGATTGCGCGAGAAAATGGTCGCCGTGAACCGCGTCACGAAGGTCGTGAAGGGCGGCCGGATCATGGGCTTTGCCGCGCTCACCGTGGTCGGCGACGGCGACGGCGCGATCGGAATGGGCAAAGGCAAGGCGCGCGAAGTGCCGGTGGCGATGCAGAAATCGCTGGAGGAAGCGCGTCGCAGGATGTTCCGCGTGAGTCTCAATAACGGGACCCTTCAGCATGCGCTGATTGGCCGCCACGGCGCATCGAAGGTGATCATGCAGCCGGCCTCCGAAGGAACCGGAATCATCGCCGGCGGTCCGATGCGAGCGGTCTTCGAGGTGATGGGGGTCACCAACGTGCTCGCCAAGTGCCTCGGCTCGACCAATCCGTACAACGTGGTGCGAGCGACGCTGAACGGCCTGAAGCACATGGCTCCGCCCTCGGCGATCGCCGCCAAGCGCGGCAAATCGGTGGCGGACATTACCGCCTAGGTGGAATGAGGCGTTTGCGCGCCCGACGGCGCAGCGCGCTTAAGGAACACGATATGGCAGAGAAACGATTCAAGGTGACGCTGGTGAAGAGCCCGATCGGCTGCAAACAGGCCCATCGCGCAACGGTGCGCGCCATGGGGTTGAGGCGCATCAGCCAGACGGTGGAACTTCCCGACACGCCCCAGGCGCGCGGCATGGCCCTGAGCGTCGCCTACCTGGTGCGCTGTGAAGACTGAAGGCCGCGCGCGCCGAATCATTGAGGGCACTTGATATGGAACTGAACACCCTGAAACCCGCTCCGGGGTCGAAGCACGCGCGCCGCCGCGCGGGCCGCGGCATCGGCTCGGGCCTGGGCAAGACCGCGGGTCGCGGCCACAAGGGGCAGAAAGCGCGATCGGGCGGCTTTCACAAGGTCGGCTTCGAAGGCGGTCAGATGCCCCTGCAGCGGCGCGTTCCCAAGCGCGGCTTCAGCTCGAAAAAGGTGGTTGCGGAGGTTCGGCTCTCCGATCTGGAGCGCATGAAGGCCGACGCCGTGGACCTCGATGCGCTCAAGGGCGAAGGCGTCGTGCCGCATCTGGCGACCGCGGCGAAAGTGTTTCTCGCCGGGGCGCTCACGCGCAAGGTCAGCTTGAGCGGCCTGCGCGTGTCCAAAGGCGCAAAGGCAGCGATCGAGGCGGCAGGCGGCAGCGTTGAGGTCGCCCAGGTCGAGTCGCCCACCCCCGCCAAGTCCGCCCCCGCTAAACCCGGCCCGGACAAGGCGCCGCGCGGCGGCAACGGCAAGAAGGCCGGCTGATGGCGGGCGCGACTCCACAACTGGGCAAGACGGGCAAGTACGGCGACCTGAAGAAGCGGTTGCTGTTCCTGCTCGGCGCGCTGCTCGTGTTTCGCGTCGGGGCGCACATTCCGGTGCCCGGGATCGATCCGGCGAAGCTCGCCGAGCTGTTCCAGGGGCAGCAGGGCGGCATCCTCGGGCTGTTCAACATGTTTTCGGGCGGTGCCTTGTCGCGATTCACTATTTTCGCACTGGGAATCATGCCCTACATCTCGGCCTCGATCATCATGCAGTTGATGACCGCGGTATCGCCGCAACTCGAACAGTTGCGCAAGGAGGGCGCCGCCGGGCAGCGCAAGATCACGCAATACACGCGCTACGGTACGGTGTTTCTGGCCATGTTCCAGGCCACCGGGATCTCGATTGCGCTCGAATCCCAGGCGGGACTGGTGATGGAGCCGGGTCTTATGTTCCGCTTTACCACGGTGGTGACGCTGGTGACGGGCACCATGTTTCTCATGTGGCTGGGCGAGCAGGTGACCGAGCGCGGGCTGGGCAACGGCATCTCGATCATCATTTTCGCGGGCATCGCGGCCGGATTGCCCAATGCCATCGCGGGCCTGCTGGAGCTGGTGCGAACCGGCGCCATGCACCCCCTCACCGCAATCCTTATCGTCGCTGCGGTCGTGGTGGTCAGCTACGCCGTGTGTTTCGTCGAGCGGGGCCAGAGAAAGATCCTGGTCAACTACGCCAAGCGCCAGGTCGGCAACAAGGTCTATGGCGGCCAAAGCTCCCACCTGCCCTTCAAGCTCAACATGTCAGGCGTGATTCCGCCGATTTTTGCCTCAAGCATCATCCTGTTTCCGGCGACCATTGCCGGCTGGTTCGGTTCGGGGGAAGGGACCGTTTGGCTGCGGGACATCGCCGCGACGCTCTCGCCCGGGCAGCCGATCTACATCATGCTGTACGCGGGGGCGATCATTTTCTTCTGCTTCTTCTACACGGCGCTGCAATACAACCCGAAAGAGACGGCCGATAACCTGAAGAAATCGGGGGCCTTCGTGCCGGGAATCCGGCCGGGCGACCAGACCGCGCGCTACCTGGAGAAGATCCTCATGCGGCTGACGCTGGCCGGTGCCCTGTACGTGACCGCGGTGTGCCTGTTGCCGGAGTTCCTGATCCTGAAATGGAACGTGCCGTTTTATTTCGGCGGCACATCGCTGCTCATTATCGTCGTCGTGACCATGGACTTCATGGCCCAGGTGCAGGCCTACGTCATGACCCACCAGTATGAAAGCCTTCTCAAGAAGGCCAATTTCAAGGGAGCGGGATTCCCTACCCGATGAAACGCAAGAAAGAGTTCGAGCGCAGCGCGCCGAAGGAAGACGTCATCCAGATGCAGGGCGAGATCGCCGAAAATCTGCCGAATGCGACCTTCCGCGTGAAACTGGAAAACGGGCACGTCGTCCTCGGACATATTTCCGGGAAAATGCGCATGCACTACATACGCATCCTGCCCGGGGACAAGGTGACGGTGGAGCTGACCCCATACGACTTGACGCGCGGGCGGATCGTTTTCCGCGCCAAGTAGGAT
>JACPRN010000087.1 GCA_016189945.1 Betaproteobacteria bacterium | reverse complement strand
GGGTGGTTTCGCGGATGCGGGCCTCGTGCATGCGGACTTCGCATACGGCGCAGGATTCGTCCGCGCTGTTCATGGCGAGCCCTCGGACGCGAGGGACCCGTGCAGGCGGAGCGATTCCGCGGTGAACCTGGAAATGACCATGATGGTCTCCTTGGGTTAGCCCATCACGAAAGAGCCGCGAAACAGTTTGATTGCGGCCGGCGGTCGCAGGTTCATATCCTGCGGTGGTACCATTCCTGCACCCGCGCCTTGGTCACCGCGAGCACTCGGGAGCCTGCCTTGCCGTCGTCCAACTTCCTCCTCTACGTCGATGCCCAGTTCGTGAGCCCGTACGCAATGTCCGCGTTCGTGGCCCTGCACGAGAAAGGGCTTGCCTTCGATGTCACCACCGTGGATCTCGCAGCCAAGGAGAACCTGGGCGCAGGTTTCGCGGCCACGTCATTGACGCGCCGCGTTCCGACCCTGGTGCACGAGGGCTTCGGCCTTTCCGAATCGTCCGCGATCGCCGAGTATCTGGACGAGCTTTTCCCGCAACCGCCCATCTACCCGCGCGACACGCGCGCCCGTGCACGGGCGCGGCAGGTCCAGGCGTGGCTGCGCAGCGATCTCATGCCGCTCAGGCAGGAGCGCTCCACCGAGGTCGTGTTTTTGCATAGGCGTACGGATGCACCGCTTTCAGCACAGGCGAAGGCATCGGCCGAAAAGCTCTTCGCTGCCGCCGGCGCGTTGCTCGCTGCCGGCGCGCGCAACCTGTTCGGCGACTGGTGCATCGCCGATACCGATCTCGCGCTCATGCTCAATCGGCTGGTTCTGAACGGCGATCCGGTTCCCGAAAGGCTCTCCGACTATGCGAGAAGTCAGTGGCAGCGGCCTTCGGTCCGGCGATGGATCGATCGCCGGGCTACGGCGAATCAAGCGTAGGCCGCGCATCGGCCGCTCTGGATGAAACGCTGGAGCAGACTTCAAAACGAGCTGCGCGCGCTGTTCGTGCCCGCCTTGCACATGGACATTCAATGCGGCGTGCACCGGACGGACTCGGCTCGCGGCGAGACCGATCTTCCGCGCTGCTGGGTCTGTCTCGGACGCCAGACGATCTGGTCCTATCCGCAGGACTTCCCGGACTCCGCGCAGGACTATCCCTGCCTGACGGACATGTCGACGATCTCGGAGCTTCTTCGCCTCTACATCGACACGCCCCGGTGGCAGCTTCTCCACCGCGTGTTCGCCGACGACCGCTGGGGGCTCACCGACATCATGAAGGTGGCCGACCGGAGACTGGGTCTGCGGCGCCTCGAAGGCATGCGCGACGAACTGTCGGCACCTGCGCTCAAGGTGTTGGCTGCGCGTGCAGCGCTCGGAAGCAACTCCGCCACCTCCCGGCAGGGTACCAAAAATGCACGCCGCCCTTCGCCTGCGCGCCGCGAGCGACTTGGCCCGCCGGTGCGGCGAATGCGCGGGGCGCAGGCGTGACCATTGCCAATAGTCTTCGCGTCCGAATCGAATCGTCACGGCAGCCGATCGGGTGCGGGTAAACCCGTTTGTCGCGTCGCGGCGATTGCTGTAGATTGATCCGGCAATAGCCAACAAGAAACTGGCTGCCATCGCCAAAGGAGAAAAGCATGCCTGCGCGAACCAATCGTCTTCTGCATGCCGCGCTGTTCGTTTCGGCACTGGTGCCGATCTCGGCATCGGCTCAAGTTCCGCGCAGCGCCTCGCTCGCCACCCATGCCGTGGCAAGCCTGTACCACGCGATCGGAACCGGGATCGCCACGGTGCTGAGCCGCCACTCGCCCATCACGGTGCGCGTCCAGCCCTTTGCCGGCCCGCCGGCCTGGCTCCCCTCCATGGACCAGGGCGACACGGACATGGGGGTCCTGACCAGCGCCGATGCGGTGACTTCCTACCAGGGGATGAACCCCTACAAGAGGCCGTTCAAGAACACCCGGATTCTGCTCGTCGGCGGCGCCATACAGCTCTCCTTCTACGTGCGCAAGGATTCGCCAGTACAAACGATCGCGGACCTGAAAGGAAAGCGCGTTCCGACCGACTTTCCCGGAATTCCGATCGTGAAACTGAGCAGCACCGCGGGCCTCGCCTCGGCCGGGCTGTCGTACAGCGACATCGTCAAGGTGCCCGTATCCGATCTGCAGGCGGCCAACCAGGCGTTCATGGAGGGCAGAACCGATGCCAACTGGCTCGGCCTCAGAAGCCCCCTGGTTGAAGAAGGCAATGCGCGCCTCGGCGGGGTGCGGTGGATTTCGGTGAACGATACCCCGCAAGGCGCCGAGAGGATGAACGCCATCTACCCGGGAAGCTACCCCTCGACGGCGAAAGCCGGGACCGCCACCGGATTGGTGAAAGACACGGCGATGCTCACCAACGACATCTACCTGGTAGGCACCAAGGACCTGAGCGAGGAGGCGGCCTACGCCATCGTCAAGGCCTTGTGGGAAAACACGAAGGACCTGTGGGCAGCCTATGCCGCCTTGTCGTCGTGGCGGCAGGAGCGCATGGTGAGCGCACAGGCATTCATTCCCTATCACCCCGGCGCGATCAGGTTCTACAGGGAAAAAGGGGCATGGAACAAGGCCATGGACGACCTGCAGGCAAGGCTCCTCGCGCAATAGCGGGAAGCGCCCGGCTCCGGGAGCCGTTGCCCTGTGGCGCGGTGGATTTGTATGGTATGGTTTCCCGTGGGAGGAGCTGACAAGAACGGAAACGCTCTGCTTTGCCAGAGCGCGCGCAATCCCCTATGCCGCTCCCGCTATTCCGACGAGGCGGGGGTGCGCCCTGCGTTCTCCGGTTAGCCGACCCGGCTTTGAGGTATCTGCAGGCCCTTTTTCGCGGCGAAATGAAATGGCGAACGAACTGAAGCTTCCGGTGATGCTCTACGGCGTGCACCAGGCCATCCGCTACAGCGCCTGGAGGCACGCATCCTTCAGGGACCATCTGCGGAAGCGAAACTGCACGGTGCAGATCAGGCTCAAGGACAACTCGCAGGGCCGGGTCTACCGCTTCGAGGACGGCCGCGTGAGGTCCTGGAGCGGGACCGAAGAACGAGCCGACGCCGCCATCGTCTTCAAGGACCGGGAAACGGCTCTCGGTTTCCTGAAACTCCCCGCCGATCACGCCGAGATCATCCACGCGGCGAAGAATTTCCGCGTCGAGGTCGAAGGGCCGGACGATCTGGTGTCCTGGTTCATGCAACTGCTGAACATGATCCCGCGCGC
>JACPRN010000086.1 GCA_016189945.1 Betaproteobacteria bacterium | reverse complement strand
GCGTGATCTGCACCATGTGCCCGCCGCGCTACCCTGAGCCGGTGCGCCAGCGCGCGGCCGTGGCCGCGCTCACGATTTTCAACTGGCGCATTTTCCGCCGCGCGCTCGAAGCAGGCATCGCCATTGTCGATCTGCGCAATGCCTGCAGCGAGGGCGGCGATTACGCGGACCACGCGCTGCTGTCGAAATCCGGCCTGCAAAAATGCGCCAATATCGTCTGGCGCGCGCTGTGGGAGGTCTCGCGCGGCGGCGCGCGCACGGAAGTGTTCTGGTAGCTCGGCGCCGAGTCCATCTTCTCTACAGCGAACAAGCCGAATCAGCGGGATTGATTTTGCCGTTTAACTCAATCTCGACGTTGTGCAGTTGCAAGCAACTGCACAACGTTGAGACGTAATTAAAAGCCAAATCTTCGCCAACTTCGCCATCACTTTCCCGATAAGCCGCCAGCGACGCCCGCTGCGCGCGCCTGCTCGTCGGCGTGGTAGGACGAGCGCACCAGGGGCCCCACTGCGGCGTGCGCGAATCCGAGCGCCAGCGCTTCGCGTTCGAGCGCGGCAAAGGCCTCCGGGTGAACGTAGCGCGCCACCGGCAGGTGATCTCTGGACGGCTGCAGGTACTGCCCGATGGTGAGCATGTCCACCTGGTGCGCGCGCAGGTCGCGCATCACCTGGACGATCTCCTCGTCGGTCTCCCCCAGCCCCAGCATCAGCCCCGACTTGGTGGGAACCGCGGGATGGCGCGCCTTGTATGCTTTGAGCAGCGCGAGCGAATGCGCGTAGTCGGCGCCGGGCCGCGCCTGGCGGTACAGGCGCGGTACGGTCTCCAGATTGTGGTTCATCACGTCCGGTGGCGTCCCCGACAGGATCTCGAGCGCGCGCTCGAGCCGCCCGCGAAAATCGGGCACCAGGATTTCGATGCGGGTCTGTGGCGAATGCTGGCGCACCGCGCGGATGCACTCGGCAAAGTGCTGCGCGCCGCCGTCCCTGAGGTCGTCGCGATCGACGCTGGTGATCACCACGTAGGCCAGGCGCATGGCGGCGATGGTGTTCGCCAGGTGCAGCGGCTCTTCGGGGTCGGGGAGGGTCGGCCGCCCGTGGGCGACGTCGCAGAACGGACAGCGCCGCGTGCACAGGTCGCCGAGAATCATGAAGGTCGCCGTGCCCTTGCCGAAGCATTCGCCGATGTTGGGGCAGGAGGCCTCCTCGCAGACCGTGTGCAGCGCGTTCTCGCGCAGGATGCGCTTGATATGGTGAAAGCGCGAGCCCGCGGCGGGCGCGCGCACGCGGATCCACGCGGGCTTGGCGAGCGGCGCCTGCGGCACGATCTTGATCGGAATGCGCGCGGTCTTGGCGCGTCCCTTCTGGCGCTCGGAGTTCTCGCTAGCCATGCTGTTCCCCGAGCAGCCGCACGATGGCCTGCGCGAGCGCCTCTCCCATCGCCGCGGGGTCCGCCGCTATGCCGAGCGCCCTGGTCTGGGTGACGCGAAGCCCCGGGTAGCCGCAGGGATCGATCGCCGAGTACGGCGCGAGGTCCATGTCGACGTTGAGGGCGATGCCGTGATAGCAGCGCCCGGCGCGAACGCGCAGCCCGAGCGCGGCGAGTTTCGCCCCCCCGACATAGACGCCGGGGGCCCCGCTGCGCCGCTCGGCGCGAACTGCATGGAAACCGAGCACGTCGATCGCCGCCTGCTCGAGCAGGCGCACCAGCTCGCGCACTTTCAGTCCGCGCCGGGTCATGTCGAGAAGCGTGTACACCAGCACCTGCCCTGGGCCGTGATAGGTGATCTGCCCGCCGCGGTCGACGCGCGCGAGCGGAATCGAGGAGGCGCACGGAAAATGCTGCAGCCGTCCGGCAACGCCGACGGTGTAGACCGGCGGATGCTCGACGATCCAAAGCTCATCGGGGGTCGCGCTCGTGCGCGCGGCGGTGAAGCCGCGCATGGCCTCGTAGGCCGCCTGATACTCGACCAGGCCCAGGCGGCGGATGATAGGGGGGGCTCGAAGGGCGCCCCGAGCCGGAGAGGCGCTCTCCGTCCCGATGACGGGTGAGTCGTTCATACCCAATGCAAACGCCAATGGCGGCCCCGGTCAGAGTACCAATGTGACCATCGGATGATCGCACAGTTCGCGGTACAGCTCGTCCAACTGCTCGCGCGAGGTCACGCGCACGGTGCAGGTGATCGAGATGTAGCGATTCTCGCGGCTGCTGCGCATTTCGAGCGTCGCGGCATCGAATTCCGGAACATGGCGCCGTACCACTTCCATCACCGCCTGCGCGAAACCGCTCTGCGTCTTGCCCATGATCTTGATCGGAAAGTCGCACGGAAATGCGAGCAGGGTCTCTGCGTCAGACATGGGCGGGTGCGCGCATCACCGTTTCCTTGAACGCCTGGTAATGCGCATAGATGCGGGCGAACACCGGTCCCGGTTTGCCTGCGTTCGGGCCATGGCCGACGGGGGCGTGGTCAAGGGTGGTGATCGGAAATACCTCTTTGGAGGACGAGGTGATCCACAGTTCGTCGGCCGCACGCAACTCGGTCTCGGCGACCGGCCGCACTTCGTGCGCCATGGCCTGCGCGCGCGCGATCTCGAGCACGACGTCGTAGGTGACCCCCGGGAGCATCAGGTTCGACTTGGGCGGCGCAATGATCACGCCGTTCTTGACCATGAAGACGCTGCTCGCGGAGGCCTCGGTGAGAAAACCGTCGCGCACCAGGATCGCCTCGACACAGCCCTCATCGGCCGCGAGCGTCCTCAGCCAGCAGTTGCCGAGCAGCGATGTCGACTTGACGTCGCAGCGAAGCCAGCGGAAATCGGGCAGGACGACGGCCGCCCCGCCGCGATCGATCTGCTCCCTGGTCGGCGTCACCAGCGGATTGGCCATGATGAACACCGTCGGCGTGAGGCCCGGGGAAAAACGGTGGTCGCGCGCGGCCACCCCGCGCGTCACTTGCAGATACACGCCCTGGTCCTCCCAGGGATTGGCTTCGATGATCCTCGCGATCAGCGCCGTCCATTCCGGGAGGCTGTGCGGGTTTGCGATGCGGATCGCCTCCAGGCTCGACTGCAGGCGCGCCAGGTGCTCGGGCAGGCGAAACGCCCGGCGCGTATAGACCGGAATCACTTCGTAGACGCCGTCGCCGAACATGAAGCCGCGGTCGAGCACGGGGATTCGCGCCTCTTCGATCGGCATGAACTTGCCGTTCAGATATACGGTCACGCGTCGTTCCCTATTTGAACCAGAGCCGCACGGTGTCCCAGGCGCGGCCGAAGAACCCGGCGATCGCCACGTTTTGAAGCGCCACTGCGGGATATTCGCCGATCGGCTTGCCCTCCAGCATGACGCGCACGGTGCCCACGCGCTGGCCCGCGGAAATGGGCGCGATGAGCGGCTGCATGCTGACCAGTTCCGCCTTGAGTTTTTCGGCCATGCCCTTGGGCACGGTGACGCTGAGCGCGGCCGCGAGCCCTGCCTTCACCGTCGATTCGCCGCCCTTCCAGACCGGAAGCGCGCTCACCGTCTGCCCGCGCGCATACAGGCGCACGCTGTCGTAGAACTGAAAGCCGAAGTTGAGCAGCTTCTGCGCCTCCTGCGCGCGCACGCTCTCGGAGGCGGCCCCCAGGACCACCGAGAGCAGGCGCCGCTCGCCGCGCTTGGCCGAGGCAATCAGGCAGTAGCCGGCGTTCTCCGTATACCCGGTCTTGACGCCGTCGACGTGAGGATCGAGCCAGAGCAGGCGATTGCGGTTCTGCTGCGTGACGTTGTTGTAGCGGTATTCGCGCACCGAGTAGTAGCGATACTGCTCGGGAAAATCGCGGATGATCGCCGCGGCGAGGAGCGACAGGTCGTAGGCGCTCGAGTAGTGCTTGGGATCGGGGAGTCCCGATGCGTTGGTGAAATGGGTGTTCTTCATTCCCAGGCGCTGGGCCTCGCGGTTCATCATCTGCGCGAACACATCTTCGGAACCGGCGATCGCCTCGGCGAGCGCGACGCAGGCGTCGTTGCCGGACTGCACGATCATGCCGTGGATCAGCTCTTCGACGGTCACGGGGCGGTTGGGCTCGATGAACATGCGCGAGCCCCCGGCGCGCCAGGCGCGCTCGGAAACCGGCACGACCTGGGTGAGCGCCAGGGTCTTCGCCTTCAGCGCGGCGAAGGTGAGATAGGCGGTCATCAGTTTGGTGAGCGAGGCCGGCTCCATGCGATCGTTGGGGTTGTGCGCGGCGATGAGCTGCGCGCTTGCCGTGTCGAGCAGCAGCCAGGCACGCGCCGCAACGGGCGGCGGGGCGATCTGCGCGCGCGCGGCGATAGAAACCAGGGAGAGAAGAACGGCGAGGAGCAGCCGGAAGAACATCGTTACCGCCAGAAATTGGGAAATTATACCGGCTCCGGGGCGCATTCGCCCCCGGCGCCCGATTTGCGCCGGAGCAGAATGCGCATGCGGCCCTGGCTTTTTCAACGAACGACGAGGATCGGACGCAGCTCGAGCAGCTCGCGCACGCGCCTGGCGGCGGCGTTCGCCTCGGCGCGGTCCGCGAACGGTCCGAGCTGCACGCGAAAGAGTTTCTCGCGTTGCTCGATTGCGAGCGGAGCGCCGATCGCCTCGAGGCGGCCGGCCATGCGCACGCGGAAGGACTCGGCGTTGGCGCGCACCGAAAATGCGCCAAGCTGGAGGAAAATTCCGCCGCGCTCGGCCGAAACCGGCACTGGCGCTTCGCTGTCCAGGGTCGGCGCACTGCCCGGCTGAGGCGCCTGCAGCACCGGTGCGGCAGGCGGTCCGACTGCGGCGATCTCGGCCGCGGGCGGCTGAGCGGCCTTGGCCGGCTCGGCTGCGGATGCCGGCGCAACCGGCATCGGGCGAGCCGCGGCCTCGGGCGCGCGCGCGGCGGCGTCCGGCGGCAACACGCTCTCGACTTCGACCTGGGCGAAGCCGCTGGCGGCGAAACCGAGCCGGTGTGCGGCCGCATAGGAAACGTCCATCATGCGCCCGGAAGCGAATGGCCCGCGGTCGTTGACGCGCACGACCACGCTCCTGCGGTTTTCCAGGTTGGTGATGCGCGCAAAGCTCGGGATCGGAAGCGTCGGGTGCGCCGCGCTCATCGCGTACATGTCGTAGACCTCGCCGCTCACGGTGCGCTGGCCGTGAAACTTGCGCCCGTACCAGGAGGCCGTTCCCTGGCGGCGGTAGGCCGCAAGGGCCCTCATCGGCACGTATTCGCGCCCAAACACGGTATAGGGGTCGTTTGCGGACTGATGCAGCGGTTCGGCCCGGGGCACGGCATCGGGCAGACGGTCCAGATCGAGCGGCGGCGCGCCATCGGGGGCATCGTCGCTGTAGGTGCCCCCGGGCCGGCGCAGGAGCTGCGCGATCGGTATCGGCGCGGGTCTCACCGCCGTGGCTGACTCGCGCGCACCGCCCGTTGGCGCCTCGGCGCAGCCGGCGATCGCCAGCGCCGCCAGGGCGATGGCCAGCCCGAGCGACGGCGTGCAGCGGTCCGCGCTTTTCATCGGGTCACGAACACCGCTCGCACCTCGAGCGCGCGCCAGATGCGCTCGGCGATCCCGGAGGCCTCAAGCCGATCGCGGTAAGGGCCAAGGTGCACGCGAAACAGGCCGTCTGCGTGCAGGATATGGATTGCCTCCCCCAGCCAGGCGAGGCTTTGACGCAGGCGCGTGCGGAAACTCTCCGCGTTCTCGCGCGCGGAAAAAGCGCCCAGTTGCAGAAATACGCCGCCGGCGTCCGCGGCCGCGGGGGCCGGTGCCGCCGCCCGGGGCGGCGCGGGATCGAGCAGCGACGCCTCGGAGGCAGGAGCGGGCGCCACCGGCCGTGCCCGCGCAACCGCTTCGCCGCGCGCGGAGGCGATGGGCGCTGGCGCCTGAGCGCCGCGGCGCGAAGCGAGCACCGGCATGTCGGCCGCCGTAATGGCTTCGACCTCGACCAAGGCGCTGCCGATCTCGGCGTAGCCGAGCTTGGCCGCGGCGCTCCAGGAAAGATCGATCACGCGCTCGGATCGGAACGGTCCGCGGTCGTTGATGCGCACGATGACGCTCCTGCCGTTGCCCAGATGCGTGACGCGCGCGTAGCTCGGTATCGGCAGCAGCGGATGCGCGCCGGTCATCGCGTACATGTCGTAGGGCTCACCGCTAGAGGTGCGCTGGCCGTGGAATTTGCGGCCGTACCAGCTCGCGACCCCGCGCTCGCGAAACGGCCGCAGTTCCCGAAACGGCGAATAGTCGCGGCCGAACACGTTGTAGGGGTTGTTGGCGAAGCGGTGCAGCGGCTCCACTCGGGGCTCCGGTTCCGCGATGGCACCGATGTTCGGCGGATTGTCTCCGGGACCGTCGTCCTGGTAGTAGCCGCCCGGGCGCACCACGCGCGGCGCAGGAGCCGGCTTGGCCGCTGCCGGTTCGCGTTCGATTGCCGGCGGCCGCGGAGAAACGCTTGCGCACCCGGCCGCCGCGAGCGCGAGAGCGGCCAGCGCAAGCCCCCGCATGCCGCTCCTTGACTCCCGAATCATCACTCCCTGGTCCTCCCTCCCGCGTGCGCGCACCCCAAATGCGCTTATCCTAGATCCTATCGCCTACGTCTGCACCAGCGTCCGATGCCCGTTGATGCTCATCAATATACCCACCCCGAGAAACAGCGTCACCAGCGCCGTGCCTCCATAGGAAACGAACGGCAGGGGCACGCCCACCACCGGCAGGATGCCGCTCACCATGCCCATGTTGACGAAGGCGTAGGTGAAAAAGGTGAGCGTGATGGCGCCGGCGAGCAGGCGCGCAAAAAAAGTCGGCGCGTTGACGGCGATCATCAGTCCGCGCATCACGAGGGCGAGGTACAGCACCAGCAGCAGGAGGTTGCCGATCAGACCGAATTCCTCGGAGAACACCGCGAAAATGAAATCGGTGGAGCGCTCCGGAATGAACTCCAGATGCGTCTGCGTTCCCTTGAGCCAGCCCTTGCCGGCGATGCCCCCGGAGCCGACCGCGATGGTCGATTGGATGATGTGATAGCCCGCGCCGAGCGGATCTTCCGTCGGATCGAGCAGGGTGAGAATGCGCCGGCGCTGGTAATCGTGCATCACCGACCAGATGAGCGGCAGGCTTGCCGCGCCGGCCAATCCGAATCCGAACAGGATCTTCCACGGCAGCCCGGCGAGGAAAATGACATAGAACCCGGCGGCGGCCACCAGCAGCGAGGTGCCCAGGTCGGGCTGGCGCGCGATCAGCAGCGTCGGCGCTGCCAGCAGCAACGCCGCGAGGGCGTAATCGCGCAGGCGCAGCGCAGCCTCGTGCTTGTGGAAATACCACGCCAGCATGAGCGGCATGGCGATCTTCATGACCTCGGAAGGCTGCACGCTGCCGATGCCGATCGGCAGCCAGCGGCGCGCGCCGTTGCGCACGTCGCCGAAGAGGGCCACCGCGACGAGCAGCAGAACGCCGACAACGTAGGCCGGCAAGGCCCAGCGCATTAACTGCTGCGGCGGCATCTGCGCCGCAACCCACATGACCGCCAGCGCAAGCCCGATGTTGGCCGCCTGCGCCGAGACCCTGGCGGGAGCCTCCACGTTGGCGCTGTAGAGCGTGAGCAGTCCGAGCGCGAGCAGCCCGAGCACGATCCAGAGCAGCGCCCGATCGAGCGGCGCGGCGACTCGCTCGAGGAGCCGCTCAGTCGCTCTCATCGTCCGGGTCGTGCTCGTGGTCATCGGGCGGCACCGGCGCGGGTTTTTCGGCCGCTGCACTGCGGGGTTCAAGCAGATAGTAGTCGAGCACTTTGCGCGCGATCGGCGCGGCTGCGACTGCACCAAAACCGGAGTTTTCCACCACCACCGCAAGCGCGATGCGCGGGGACTCTGCCGGCGCAAAAGCGATGAAAAGCGCGTGGTCGCGGAGCCGCTCCTGAACCCGCGACGCCGAATACGTTTCGCCTTGTTTCATCCCGATCACCTGCGCCGTGCCCGTCTTACCCCCGCTTACGTATTCGGCGCGGGCAAAAGCGCGCGCGCCGGTGCCCTCGCGATTCACGCCGACCATCGCCCGCTTGACGAATTCGATATGCTGGGGTTTGAGCGGAATCGTTCTGATCGGCTGCGGCTCGACGGTGGTGCGCGCGCCGGTCTTTTCGTTTTCGATGGTGTTGACGATGTGCGGCCGGACCATGACCCCGTTATTGGCCAGGGTCGCAACGGCAACCGCGAGCTGCAGCGGCGTATAGGCGTTGTAGCCCTGGCCGATGCCCACGCTGATGGTCTCGCCGGCATACCATTTCTGCTGCTCGGGCCGGCGAAACCGCTTCATCTTCCACGCCGGCGAGGGCAGCACGCCGGCAGCCTCCCCCTTGAGATCGATGCCGGTCGGCGCGCCAAAACCAAAGGGGGCGAGAAATCTGGCGATGCTTTCGATCCCCATGTCGTTGGCAAGCATGTAGTAATAGGTGTCGCTGGACTTGACGATCGATTTGTACATGTCGACCGTTCCGTGCCCACCCTTCTTCGAGTCGCGGAAGCGATGGCCGCCGAACATGAAATAGCCCGGGTCGTTGATAGTCTGCGCCGGGGTGCGCTTGCCCGACTCCAGCGCGGCGAGC
This sequence comes from Betaproteobacteria bacterium, assembly GCA_016189945.1. Classification (GTDB taxonomy): domain Bacteria; phylum Pseudomonadota; class Gammaproteobacteria; order Burkholderiales; family SG8-39; genus JACQTO01. The sequence goes on along the minus strand of JACPRN010000086.1, from coordinate 19,397 downwards.
GCCAGGTAAGGCTTGAAAGTCGAGCCCGGCGGATACACGCCGGTGAGCGCGCGGTTATTGAGCGGCCGGTCAGCCGAGGTGTTCAACTGTTCCCAATTGGCCGGATCGATGCCGTCGACAAACAAATTGGGGTCGAATCCCGGTTTGGAAATGAATGCAAGCACGCTGCCTGTGGCCGGTTCAATGGCGACCAGCGCCCCGCGGCGATCGCCGAAGGCGGCTTCGGCCACCTCCTGCAGCTTGATATCGAGGGTGAGCACCAGTTTGTTCCCCGGGCTGGGCGCGGTTCGCGAGAGCGTCCTCACGCCGCGGCCGGCCGCATCGACCTCGACCTGCTCGTATCCGGTGGTGCCGTGCAGCTCGCGCTCATAGCTTTGCTCCAGGCCCGTCTTGCCCAGGTGATCGGTGCCCTTGTAATTGGCGGCGAGTCCCTCGGCCTCGATCGCCTCCAGGTCGCGGTCGCTGATGCGGCCGATGTAGCCCAAGACGTGCGAGGCGAGTTCTCCGTGCGGATACTGGCGAAACAGCCGCGCCTTGATGTCGACGCCGGGAAAGCGGTAGCGGTTGGCGGCGAAGCGCGCCACCTCTTCGTCGCTCAAACGGGTCCTGATGGGTAGGGTCTCCGCGCCTTTCGCCTCGAGGAGCATCCGGCGCAGGCGGTTGCGGTCGCTTGGCCGAATCTCGATGATGGCCGCGATCTCGTTGATGGTCGCTTCGAGGTCGCCCACCTTGCCCGGGGCGACTTCGAGCGTATAGGCCGAGTAATTGCGCGCCAGCACCACCCCGTTGCGGTCGACGATATTTCCGCGGTTGGGCGAAATCGGCACGATCGATATCCGGTTGTCCTCGGCCTTGGTGTGGTAGTAGCCGTACTGGACCACCTGAAGATAGGCGAAGCGCGCGAGCAGCAGGCCGAATGCTGCCAGCACCAGCACGCCGAGGAAACCCACGCGCATCTGGAAACGGTAGATCTCGCGCTCGGTGTTCTTCAGCTCGGCGTAGCTCATGTCTAGATGGGCCGGTTCAAATCGACGTCTTCCGGTCGGCGCTGCGGCATGAGCAGAACGAAGGTGGCGGCAGGCCACAACGCCGCGGCGATCAGGCTGCCGGCAAAATAGAAGAAGCCGGGAAACGCCCCGCCCGTGGCGAGCCGCACCGCCACCTCGAGCGACTGGCCGACGAGGAGCAGAACCAGCACGTGCGCGGCCTGCTGCCAGAGCGGAAACCAGAGAATGCGCCGGTGCAGCGCCATGGCGCCGAATGCAAGCACCGAGTAGGCGAGCGCATGCTGTCCGAGCAGCGTGCCGTTGCCGGCGTCGATCAGGAGCCCGAGCAGCCAAGCGATGCCGATTCCGGTCCGGCGCGGCTGGTGGATGCACCAAAACACGAGCACCAGCGCGACCAGATCGGGGATGCCTCTCACGTCGCGCCAGGGCAGCAGGTTGAACAGGAGCGCGAGCGCGACCGTCAGCGTCATGAAAGCCGCGCTCGCCGGGCGCAGGATGCGATGCGGGCGCTCGCCGGTCATTCTCGCCTCCGCACGCGTTTGCTCTTGATCGGTTTTGGCGCCGGGGCTTCGGCCTCCGGGGCAGGCGGAACGCGGGCTTCCTGCGAGAGCACGAGCACCTGGCGGTGATTCCCGGCGCCCGCGGCGGGTACACAGCTAATCTTGGCGAACGTATAGGCGGCATCGCGCTCGATGCGCGCGACGTTGGCGACCGGAAGGCCTGCCGGGTAGGTGCCGTCGATGCCGGAAGTCACCAGCGCGTCGCCGTTCTGGATGTCGACGTTCGCCGCCAGGAAGCGCAGGTCGAGCGTCGCGCCGTCCCCGGCGCCATAGGCGACGGCGCGCAGCCCGGTGCGGACCGCCTGCACCGGAATCGGCTGGTCCTTGTCGGTGATCAGCGTGACCTCCGCCAGCAGCGGATACACGCGCGTCACCTGGCCGATGACGCCGATTTCGTCGACCACTGCGAGGCCCGCCTGGATGCCGTGATTGCCGCCTTTGTCGATGATGACCTTGCGCGAGAAAGGGTCGCGCCCCGAATAGAGAATCTCCGCGAAGGTCGATTTGCGCGGCAGGCGCTCGCGCGCCGCGAGCAGGCGCCGCAACTGCGCATTCTCCGCCTCGAGCGCCCCGAGCGTCTGCAGATCCTTCGCCGCCTCGAGCTGCCGAGCGCGCAGCGATTCGTTGTCGCGTTGAAGCTGCACCTGGCTGGCGAAATAATCGGCCGTTCCCGAGAGCAACTGCACCGGCGCGAGCGCCAGGCGCTGAATGGGGTAGGCGAGCAGGGCGAGCCCCTGGCGCAGCGCTTCGGCGTAGCGAAAGCGCGCGTCGAGCACCATCAGGAGAACCGCGAGCCCGGCGAAGAATGCCAGGCGGACCAGCGGCGCGGGACCGCGGGCGAAAAGCGGTGGCGCCTGGTGTTCCATTAGGAGTAAGGAGCGAGGAGAGAAGCGTGAGGAGTAAGAGCGCGATCGGTGTCGGTTCTTCTCCTCACGCTTTGTTTCTCACGCCTTGCGCACTTCAGTCGTTGGTGAAAATGATCCCGAGCTTGTCCATTTTTTCCAGCGCCACGCCGGATCCGCGCACCACGCAAGTGAGCGGATCGTCGGCGACGATGACCGGAAGCCCCGTCTCCTCCATCAGCAGGCGGTCGATGTCGCGCAGCAGCGCGCCGCCGCCGGTGAGCACCATGCCTTTTTCCGCGATGTCCGCACCGAGTTCCGGAGGCGTCTGCTCCAGCGCCGACTTGACCGCGGAGACGATCTGGTTGAGCGGCTCGGTGAGCGCCTCCAGGATCTCATTCGAGGAAATGGTGAAGCTGCGCGGTATGCCTTCGGCGAGGTTGCGGCCCTTCACTTCCATCTCGCGCACCTCGGAGCCGGGAAAGGCCGAGCCGATCTGCTTCTTGATCGTCTCGGCGGTGGCCTCCCCGATCAGCATGCCGTAGTTGCGGCGGATGTAGTTGATGATCGCCTCGTCGAACTTGTCCCCGCCCACGCGCACGCTGCCCGCGTACACCATGCCCCCCAGAGAGATGACGCCGACTTCGGTGGTGCCGCCGCCGATATCGACCACCATCGATCCGGTGGCGTCGGAGACCGGCATGTCCGCGCCGATCGCCGCCGCCATCGGCTCCTCGATCAGATAGACCTGGGAGGCGCCGGCGCCGATCGCCGATTCGCGGATGGCGCGCCGCTCGACCTGCGTCGAACCGCAGGGCACGCAAATGATGATCCGCGGCGAGGGCGAAAGCAGGCGCGAGACGTGCACCCGCTTGATGAACTGCTTCAGCATCTGCTCGGTGACCGTGAAATCGGCGATCACGCCGTCTTTCATCGGCCGGATGGCGGTGATGTTGCCCGGGGTCTTGCCCAGCATCATTTTCGCTTCCTTGCCCACCGCCTGGATGGTCTTCTTGCTGCTCGGACCGCCCTCCTGGCGAATGGCGACGACCGACGGTTCATCGAGCACGATGCCCTTGCCGCGCACGTAAATGAGCGTATTGGCCGTGCCCAGGTCTATCGCCAGGTCATCGGAGAAATAACCGCGCAAAAATCCCAACATCGCTGACATCCTCTTGATTCCCTTGGAAAAGGGCGTGAATCGAATGGGTTATAATACCGCATCCCACTGGTGCCATCGAAGGAAATTTTTTGTGCCGCTCAGCCTTGACGAAGTAAAGCGCATCGCCTATCTCGCGCGCATTGAAATCAGCGAATCCGAGGCGCTCAGGACCCAAGGCCAGTTGAACGATATCTTCGGCCTCATCGAACGCATGCAGGCTGTCGACACGAGCGCGGTCGAGCCCATGACCCACGCGCAAGGGCGCGCGCTTCGCCTGCGCGAGGACGGGGTCACCGAGTCCGATCAGAAATCGCTGTTTCAGTCGGTCGCGCCGCAGGTCGAAGAGGGGCTGTATCTGGTGCCGAAGGTGATCGAGTAAGAGGATTGAGGAGCCAGGTCCCCGATCCTCGCCGCCATGTTCAACGCCAGCCTGAAGGAAATCGCCGCCGCGCTCGGCGCAAGGAAGATCTCGAGCGTGGATCTCACCGAGCAGTTTCTCGATCGGATCGGGCGGCTCAACGGCGATCTGAACGCCTTCATCACCGTCGATCGCGCGAAGAGCCTCGCCCAGGCGCGGGAGGCCGACGCGCGCATCGCCCGCGGCGATGCCGCCCCGCTCACCGGCATCCCGATCGCGCACAAGGACATTTTCTGCGCCCGCGGGTGGCTGACGAGCTGCGGCTCGAAAATGCTCTCGAACTTCGTCAGTCCCTACGATGCCCATGTCATCGAGCAATTCAACCGCGCCGGCGCGGTGATTCTGGGCAAGACCAACATGGACGAGTTCGCCATGGGCTCTTCCAACGAAACCTCGTTCTACGGGCCGGTGAAGAACCCGTGGGACCGCGCTTTTGTTCCCGGCGGTTCCTCCGGGGGCTCGGCGTGCGCGATCGCGGCGCGGCTTGCTCCCGGGGCGACGGGAACCGATACCGGCGGGTCGATCCGGCAGCCCGCCGCCCTGAGCGGGATCACCGGACTGAAGCCCACCTATGGGCGGGTTTCGCGCTACGGAATGGTCGCGTTCGCCTCGAGCCTCGATCAGGGCGGGGCCATGGGCAAGAGTGCCGAGGATGTGGCGCTGCTCTTGAACGTCATGGCGGGGTTCGACGCGCGCGACTCCACGTCCCTGGAACGCTCGCCGGAGGACTTTGCCGGCGCACTGGCGCAACCCTGGGCGGGCGCTGCCGCCGAGCAGCCGCTTGCCGGCCTCAGGATCGGCGTCGCGAGAGAGCATTTCGGCGCCGGGCTCGCCGCCGATGTGGCAGAGGCCGTACGGGGGGCGCTGGCCGAATTCGAGAGGCTGGGCGCAAGCCGCGTCGATATCGAGCTGCCGCGATCGGAGCTCTCGGTGCCGGCCTACTACGTGATCGCGCCGGCCGAGGCCTCTTCGAACCTCTCGCGCTTCGACGGCGTGCGCTACGGCTATCGCGCCCCCGAGTACCGCGATCTCCTCGACATGTACTGTAAGACGCGCGCGCAAGGGTTCGGGGCCGAGGTCAAGAGGCGCATTCTGATCGGCACCTACGTGCTCTCGCACGGCTACTACGACGCGTACTACCTGAAGGCGCAGCGCATCCGCAGGCTGATAGCCGAGGACTTCGCCCGCGCGTTTTCCCGCTGCGATTTGATCATGGGGCCGACCTCGCCGACGGTCGCGTTTCCCCTGGGCTCGAAGGTCTCCGACCCGGTGCAGATGTACCTGAACGACATCTACACGATCCCGCCGAATCTGGCCGGACTCCCCGCGATGTCGCTGCCGTGCGGCTTCGGCGCCGGCAATCTGCCGGTCGGCCTGCATGTCGTCGGCGACTATTTTTCCGAGGCGCGCATGCTCAAGGTCGCGCACCATTTCCAGCGCGCGACGGACTGGCACCTGCGCGCCCCGAAAGGGATCTGACCATGGAGTGGGAAACCGTCATCGGGCTCGAAGTCCACGCCCAGCTCTCCACGGCCTCGAAGATTTTCTCCGGCGCCTCGACGCAGTTTGGCGCTCCGCCCAACGCCCAGGCGTGCGCGGTGGACATCGCGCTCCCCGGGGTGCTGCCGGTTGCCAACCGGGGGGCGGTGGAGCGCGCGATTCGCTTCGGACTCGCGGTCAACGGCATGAGCGCCCACAACATCAATCGCCGTTCGGTCTTCGCGCGCAAGAACTATTTCTATCCGGACCTTCCCAAGGGCTACCAGATCAGCCAGTACGAGCTGCCGGTCGTGCTCGGGGGGACGATCAACATCGTCCTCAGGGACGGCGAAAAGGCGGTTCGCCTCACCCGCGCGCATCTGGAGGAAGACGCCGGCAAATCGCTGCACGAGGATTTCCACGGCATGTCGGGAATCGACTTGAACCGCGCCGGAACGCCGCTGCTGGAGATCGTCTCGGAACCCGACATGCGCAGCGCGGAGGAGGCCGTCGCCTACGCGCGTGCGCTGCATTCGCTGGTGCGCTGGATCGACATCTGCGACGGCAACATGCAGGAGGGGTCGTTCCGCTGCGACGCGAACGTCTCGGTGCGGCCCAAGGGCGCGCAGGCGCTGGGGACGCGCAGGGAGATCAAGAACCTCAATTCGTTCCGTTTCCTGCAGCAGGCGATCGAATTCGAGGCGAGATGGCAGATCGAGACCATCCAGGACGGCGGGACGATCGTGCAGGCCACGGTGCTCTTCGACCCGGACACGGGCGAGACCCGCGCCATGCGCACCAAGGAGGATGCGCACGACTACCGCTATTTCCCCGATCCGGACCTGCCGCCCCTGGTCGTCACCGAGGCGACGATCGCGGAAATTCGCGCTTCAATGCCCGAATTGCCCGAGCAGCGCCGGCGGCGCTACATGAGCGAATTCGGCTTGTCGGCCTATGACGCGGCCTTGCTGACCGCGGATCGGGAACTGGGCGAGCATTTCGAGGAAGTCGTCCGCCATTCGCTCAAGGAGGGCGAGCCGCTGGCCGGCGCCGATTTCAAGCTGTGCGCGAACTGGGTCATCAACGAGGTGTCCGCGAAGCTCAATGAGGAGAATTTGCCCGCTGCCAAGGCCGGCGTCGGCGGCGACACCCTCGGGCATATCCTGCGCCGGCTGCGCGAGGGCGCGATCAACGCGAAGACCGCGAAAGATCTGTTTTCGGAATTCTGGAGCGAGGCCCGCGAGTCCGCATACGCGCGCCGCGGCGGCGACCCGCGGCGCGTCGACGCGCTGATCGAATCCCGCGGCCTCAAGCAAATGAGCGACGAAGGCGCGCTGGAAGCGATCGTCGATCAGGTGCTCGGCGCCAACGCCAAATCGGTCGAGGAATACCGCTCCGGCAAGCAAAAGGCCTTCAACGCGCTCATCGGCCAGGCGATGAAGGCGACCGGGGGCAAAGGCAACCCCGCACGCATCAGCGAGATCCTGAGGAGGAAGCTCGCGAGCTGAAGGGCGCGGCTACTTCTTCGCCACCGGGGGAGCGGGCGAGGCCGGTTTCCCCTTGGTGAGGTTGAGGAAGCGGCGCTTGTCCTCGTCGTACTTGGCGTTGATCGTGCTGCTTTCCTTCTTCTTCGCCACGAGCAACTCGGTCTGGTTCTTGAGTTCGATCTCGTTGTTCTTGATGTCTTCCTGGAGCTTCGCGGGCAGCGGTTTCTTGGCGTAGAACTCTTTTTCCGCCTCGTACTTCTTCCTGCGCTTTTCGCCTTCGGCGATTTTCGCTTCGATTCCCTTGATCGCCTCCTCGGCCTGTTTCAACGCGCGGGCGCGCGCATCCTCTATGTCCTTTTCGCTCGAGTAGGTGTTGAGCAGCGCCTCGTTCTTGCGCCGCTCTTCGCGCGCGAGCTGCTCCTGCTCGATCTTCTTCTTGCGCTCGGCCTCGCGCGCGGCGCGCTGTTCCGGAGTGAGGGCCGCTTCGCTCTTCTTGAGCACCTGGCCCTGGCGCGAGAGTTCCTGCGTCTCCCTGCCGAGGCATTCCTTGGGCGGCGTTTGCGTGTAATAGACCTTGCCCTTGTCATCGACGCACTTGTACATGCGCTGCTGTGCGGAGACGGAAGCCGAGCAGACAAGCGCAAGCGCGGCGAAACCAAACGCGGCGTTTCGGATTTCGTTCACGATAGCCCCTCGATCCTGTGAGCGCCTCGGCGGCCCTTGCCTTTCGCGGACGGACTGCCCTGAGCGCAGCGGCTATTTTGCGCCCGCGGGCCGCCGGAGACAAGCGCGAGGAGACAAGGCGTCCGGGGTTCTGGTATAAGCTTGCCCGGCGCGGGCGCGAGACCGCGGCAACGCCATTTGGGGAGCCGTTTCATGCAAGGCATCATCGTGCAGGACAAGAAAGTCGTCGCCGAGCTGACCGCCAAGGCACTGCTCGAAGTGAAGGCCGTGCACTTCGGCGCGGACAAGCCCTTCGTCTTCACCTCGGGTTGGGCGAGCCCGGTCTACATCGATTGCCGGAAACTCATTTCCTATCCGCGCCTGCGGCGCACGCTGATCGGCTTTGCGGCCTCGACCATCATGCGCGAGATCGGCTTCGAGGCGATCGACACGGTGGCCGGCGGCGAGACCGCCGGCATCCCGTTTGCGGCATGGCTCGCCGACGAACTGATGCTGCCGATGCAATACGTGCGCAAGAAGTCGAAGGGATTCGGGCGCAACGCCCAGATCGAGGGTTACCTGGCCGAGGGCGCGCGCGTCCTGCTGGTCGAGGACCTCGCCACCGACGCTCGCAGCAAGGTCAGGTTCTGCAAGGCGCTGCGCGATGCCGGCGCCGTCGTCGATCACGTGTTCGTGATTTTCTACTACGACATTTTTCCCGAGAGCAAGAATATCCTCGCCGATCTCCAAGTCGAGCTGCACGCGCTGGCGACCTGGTGGGACGTGCTTCGCGTGGCCAAGGAGCAGAAGCACTTCAGCGCCTCGACCCTGGCCGAAGTGGAGAAATTCCTGCATGCACCGGCGCAGTGGTCGGCTGAGCATGGCGGGGCGTCGAGTTTGCAGGAGTCCTGAGCGGGACGATTCGGAATCGCCGGTGTCGGTTTTTGCCGTTTATCAATCTCATCGTTGCAGTTTTGGGGGTCAGGTCTTGCTTCTTGCCTTTTTTGCAAGAAGCAAGACCTGACCCCCAAGAGACCCCTGCACAACGATGAGACTTTTTAAGAAACCCAATTCTCGCCAAATGACCTAACTCATCAGCGTCTGAATGCGCATCATCACCCTCAACGTCAACGGTATCCGCTCGGCCTGCGCCAAGGGGTTTTCCGCCTGGCTTTCGCGCCAGCGCGCCGATGTGGTCTGCCTGCAGGAAATAAAGGCGCGTGAAGAAGACCTGCCGGAGGGGATGCGCTCGCCGCGCGCATTCCATGCCTACTACCATTGCGCGACGAAAAAAGGCTACAGCGGCGTCGGCCTGTTCGCGCGCGCCGCCCCCCGTGCCGTCTCGCGCGGTTTCGGCAACCGCGAATTCGATCCCGAAGGGAGGCTCCTGCGCGCCGATTTCGGCCCCCTGTCGGTCATCTCGGCCTATCTGCCTTCGGGTTCGAGCTCGCAAGAGCGCCAGCGGGCGAAGTTCCGCTTCATGGAGGCCTTCCTGCCGCTGCTGCGCAAGCTCAGGCAGGAGCGGAGGGAAATCGTCGTTTGCGGCGATTGGAACATCGCGCACCGGGAAATCGACCTGAAGAACTGGCGCGCGAACCAGAAGAACTCCGGCTTCCTGCCCGAGGAGCGCGCCTGGCTGTCCCGGGTGTTCGACGAACTCGGCTGGGTCGACGTCTTCCGGCGCCTCGATGCGCGGGCCGAGCAGTACACCTGGTGGTCCAACCGCGGGCAGGCCTGGGCGAAGAACGTCGGCTGGCGCATCGATTACCAGATCGCCACGCCTGCGATCGCCGCAAAGGCAACCCGGGCTTCGATCTACAAGCGCAGGCGCTTCTCGGATCACGCGCCGCTCGTCATCGACTACGACTACGATCTGGGTTAAGTCGACTGGGCCAGAGCGCGCCGGCCGCGGCGGCGGTCGAGCCACCAGGCGAGCGCCGGCAGCATGGCGAAGCCCCCGGGGAGAACGATCACCGCGATGTACGGGCTCACATGCCGAAGATGGCGCAGGTGCAGCATCAGCTCGCGCTTGTCCTGCGCCGACCATTTCTGCTTGTTGCGCTGCTTCATCAGCAGGGGCATCAAACCGCCCGCTTTCACCACCTCGGTGAGCATGTAGCGGCGCTCGCGTTCCATCGTTTCGTAGAACTCGCGAATCAGCTTTCCCTGACGGCTCATGCAGGCTTCCTGGCGAGGATTTCACGCGCGGCCTGGCGCGTCCATCGCCAGGCGCGCCAGAGCAGAAGTCCGCGGCGCGCCCAGGCGAGGGCGCGCCGCGGGCGCAGAATCAGAATCAGCACGGCGGCCGCCGCCAGCCACTCCGGGTGGGCGAGCACCGAGCGCGCCGCCGTTGCGGAGCGGTCGATGAGGCCGAGCCGCGCGCGCCAGGGGGCCAGTTGCGCAGCCAGGCGTTCGCGCTCCACGGCTGCGCGCTCCACGAGGACCCACCTTCGGGCGCGGATTCTCTCTATCCGGTTCATCGCAGCGATTCGCGATCCTTCGCCAATTCGCCCAGGGTGGTCGAGAAGGCCTTGGGGCGCCCGGCCTGCACGGCGCGCAAAGCCGCGTAGGCGGCCGCGGCAGCGGCGAGAAACAACGCGGCAAACAGGCCGACGACGAGCAGCCGGTGAGTGTCCCAGAACAGAATCACGAAAAATATCGCCGTGAACACGACGCCCAGCCCGAACAGGAATGCCGCGGCCAGGGCGAGCAGCGCCTCGCGCGCGAGCAGCGCGCGCTGCTCATCGATCTCGTTGAGCAGGATCTCCAGGCGCGTTTGCGCGAGCCCGAGCAAGATCCTCGCAAAGGCCTTCAGCGAATCGAAAAGGCCGACTGGCTGGCCGGCCTCGTCAGCCATCGGGCGTTTCGCCTTCTAGCGCCGGCTGATGAGCGCGCCGAGCACCAACCCGACCAGCGCGGCCACGCCGACGGCGTACCAGGGATGGTCGTGCACGTAGTCGTCGGTTGCCCGGGCCGCGGCCTTGGCGTGCTCGGCGCTCGCCTCGCTGAATTGTGCCAGTCTGACCTTGGCGGCCTCCAGGCTGTCCTGGACCTTGACGCGCGCGGCGGCGGCTTTCTCTCCGGCGGCGGTTGCCGTTGCGCGCAGCAGCTCCTCGGCGTCCGCGACGACGACTCTCAAATCGGCAGCGAGCTTTTCACGAGTGACTTCGGTGGTTTCCATCGAGGACCTCTTGGCTGGATGATGTGGCCGGTCAGGACGCCCGGCCTCCCTCACAGCAAGACTACCGATTTTGCAGTGCAAAATCAACTGTGAACGGCCGGCGGCGTGGCGATCCATCCCGCGCGTTGCGCCGTTTTCTGCGGCGCCGCTTAGAATCCGGCCGTGATTTCACCCTACGTTGCAGTCTTTCGCAGCCCGCGCGTTGCCGCGGTGCTCCTGCTTGGGTTCTCGTCCGGATTGCCGCTCGCCCTCACCGGCAGCACGTTGCAGGCCTGGCTGACGGTGTCGGCGATCGACATCACGACCATCGCCTGGTTCTCCTGGATCGGCCTGCCCTATCTGCTCAAGTTTCTCTGGTCGCCTTTGATGGACCGCTTCAGTCCGCCCGCCCTTGGGCGCCGGCGCGGCTGGATGGCGATCGCGCAGATCGCGCTTGCCCTCGGCATCGCCGCGATGGCGCTCGCTCCCCCTGGAGAGTCGCTGTGGCTGCTCGGGGCCCTCGCGCTCGCGGTGGCATTTGCTTCGGCTTCTCAGGATATCGTCATCGATGCCTATCGCACCGACGTGCTTCGCGCGCCCGAGCGCGGCATGGGTGCGGCAGTAGGAGTGTTCGGCTACCGCATCGCGATGCTCGCCTCCGGCGCCGCTGCGCTGGTTCTCGCCGACCAGGTCGGCTGGAGGAGCGCCTACCTCATCATGGCGGCCCTGATGGCGGTGGGCCTCGCGACCTCGCTGCTCGCCCCGGAGCCCGCCCAGCCGGCGGCGCCGCCCGCGACGCTGCGCGAGGCCGTGGTGCAGCCGCTATCCGACCTGTTTGCGCGGCCGGGGGCCTTGAGCCTGCTCGCCCTGGTGATGCTCTACAAGTTCGGCGATGCCCTGGCCGGGACGCTCACCACCGCCTTTTTGATCCGCGGCGCCGGTTTCACGCCGACCGATGTCGGCGTGGTGAACAAGTTCCTTGGGCTGGGCGCGCTTCTGCTTGGGGCGCTCTCGGGGGGCGTGCTGCTTGCGCGCATGAGCCTGTACCGCGCGCTCATGATCTTCGGCGCGCTGCAGGCGATATCGAACCTGTCGTTTGCCTGGCTGGCGTGGGCGGGAAAGAGCTATCCCCTGCTCGTCTTCGCGGTCGGATTCGAGAATCTCGCCAGCGGCATGGGCACCGCCGCCTTCGTCGCTTTTGCGATGGGGCTGTGCAACGCGAGTTTTTCGGCCACCCAGTACGCGTTGCTCTCGGCGCTCGCCTCTCTCGGCCGCGTGCTCTTCGGACCGGCCACAGGCGCCCTCGTGGTCTGGGTCGGCTGGATCGACTTCTTCATCATCACCTTTATCGCCGCGCTGCCCGGCCTGTGGCTGGTCTGGGCAATGCGCGAGCAGATCGATGCCGTCGGCTCCACCAAGGGTCAGGTCTTGCATTGACGCTGGTACTTGCGTCAATGCAAGACCTGAACCCTACGCGATGCGAAATACCGCTAGGCTCCCGAACAGGTTCGCCAAGAACGCGACGCGGCGTCCCTCGTGAATGACCACGCGTTCCAGAACGTCGATGCCGTGCGCCTCGCAGAAGTCCTCGAAGTCGGCAATCGTGCACAGGTGGATGTTGGGCGTGTCGTACCACTGGTAGGGCAGCTCCGCGGACACCGGCATCCGTCCCAGCCCCACCTGGAGCCTCCCGCGCCAGTTGCCGAAGTTCGGAAACGACACGATCGCCTCGCGCCCGACGCGCAGCATCTCCTTGACGATCTCTTCGGTATGGCGCACCGCCTGGAGCGTCTGGGTGAGGATCACGAAATCGAAAGAATCGGCGTCGAATCCGGCCAGTCCGCGCTCCAGATCCGACTGGATGACGTTGACGCCGTTTTTCACGCAGGCGATGACGTTGTCGGCGTCGATCTCGATGCCGTAGCCGCGGATTGCGTGCGATTGCCGCAGAAACTTGAGCAGCAGCCCATCGCCGCAGCCCAGGTCGAGCACGCTCGATCCCGCCCTTACCCAGCCGGCGATCGCGTCGAAATCGGCACGGCCCGAGAGCCTCGCCTGTTCATGTTCGGTCATGGCGCGAGTTCGCGGTGGAGATTGTCGTACCAGGCGCGCACCAGGGCGTGGTAGCGCGCGTCTTCGAGAAGGAACGCGTCGTGACCGTGCGGCGCGTCGATTTCGGCGTACGAGACGTCGAGCCGGTTGTCGAGCAGCGCCTTGACCACCTCGCGCGAGCGCGACGAGGCAAAGCGCCAGTCCGAGGTGAAGGAGATGACGAGAAAGCGCGCCTTGGCGCGCTCAAAGGCGCGCGAAAGGTCGCCCTCGTAGTCCTGCGCCGGGTCGAAGTAGTCGAGCGCCCGGGTGATGAGCAGGTACGTATTGGCGTCGAAGTATTCGGCGAACTTGTCGCCCTGGTAGCGCAGGTACGACTCGACTTCGAAGTCGACGTCGAAATGGAACTGGGGGGCACCTGAGCGCAGCGCGCGCCCGAACTTCTCCATCATCGCGTCGTCGGACAGGTAGGTGATGTGGCCGATCATGCGCGCCAGGCGCAGGCCGCGCCGGGGAACGACCCCGTGCCCGTAGTAGTTGCCGCCGTGAAAATCCGGATCGGTGGTGATCGCCTGGCGCGCCACCTCGTTGAAAGCGATGTTCTGCGCCGAGAGCTTGGGCGCGGTGGCGATCGCGATCGCGTTGCGGATGCGCGCCGGGTGGCTGATCGTCCACTGCAGCGCTTGCATCGCCCCCAGGCTGCCGCCCATCACTGCGGCGAAGCGCTCGATCCCGAGCCGGTCGGCGAGCCGCGCCTGCGCGTTCACCCAGTCCTCGACGGTCACCACCGGAAACGAGGACCCGTATGGCTTGCCGGTCTTCGGGTTGATCGAGGCCGGTCCCGTCGAGCCGAAGCAGCCGCCGATATTGTTGACGCCGAGAACGAAGAACTTGTCGGTGTCCAGGGGCTTGCCCGGTCCGACCATGTTGTCCCACCAGCCGATGTTTTTCGGATCGTCGGCGTAATAGCCGGCAACGTGGTGCGCGGCGTTCAAGGCGTGGCACACCAGAACGGCGTTGGAGTGCTCGGCGTTGAGCGTGCCGTAGGTCTCGTAGGCGAGGTCGTAGGCCTGCAGCACCCCGCCGCTTCTTGTCGCGAGCGGCTCGTCAAAATGCGCGCTCTGCGCGACTACCGCTCCGACCGATCGTGGTTGGCTCATTGTTCTAGAAAACGAAAACCCGTTCAGCTTGCGCGAAGCTAAACGGGTCGCCCTCGCTTTAGCCGTTTTAGGAAGCCGTCGCTTCCAGCGCCCGCAAGCTGATGATCAAATCGGCGCGAAGCGAACCATACCCGATCGCGGCAGTGCAGTCAATCGGCGACGCCGAACGGCCGGAACCCCAGGGCTGGGTTTGCCCTTTTTCAATCTCGCGTTTCCCTGCAGTTGCGAAGTCGCAACCGCAGGGAAACGCGAGACCGATGCAAGAGCAAAATCTTCCCGCGAATGCACAACAATAAGGATCCGCTGCTCAGGCGTTGAGCTTCTGCAGGAGCGCCAGGCACCTGTCCGGATCATCGGTGCGCAGGATGCGCCTGGCGACCGGTTCGACTTCCGTGATCCTCGTGCGCAGCACCTGTTCCTTGATGGCGAGCACCTGTGCCGGATGCATCGAGAACTGGCGCAATCCGAAACCGAGCAGCAGTCGCGTCGCCGCGGTGTCGCCGGCCATTTCGCCGCAGACTGCGACCGGGACCTTGGCCTTGTTCGCCTTGCGGATGGTGTTTGCGATCAGATGCAGCACCGCCGGGTGCAGCGGATCGTAGAGGTGCGCGACCGTGTCGTCGGTGCGGTCGATCGCGAGCGTGTATTGAATGAGGTCATTGGTGCCGATGGAAAGGAAATCGAGCCGGCGCATGAAAACCCCGAGCGACAGGGCCGCCGCCGGAATCTCGATCATGCCGCCGATGGTGATTTCCCGGTCGTAGGGAACGCCGAGCTGATCGAGCGTCGCCTTGGTGTGCGCGAGGATCGCGAAGGTCTGCTCGATCTCGTGCGCGTGCGCCAGCATCGGGATGAGCACGCGCACGCGCCCGTAGTGCGAGGCGCGCAGGATGGCGCGAAGCTGCGTCATGAACATCTGCGGCTCGGCCAGGCAGAAGCGGATCGCGCGCAGTCCCAGGGCGGGGTTGGGCCCGCCGCGGTCCGCGCCGTTGACGCTCTTGTCGGCGCCGAGGTCGAGCGTGCGGATGGTGACCGGCAGCCCGTCCATCATCTGCGCAACCTTTCGGTACGCCTCGAACTGCTCATCCTCGCCCGGCAGATCGTCGCGGTTCAGGAACAGGTATTCGCTGCGGAACAATCCGACGCCGGTCGCGCCGGCATCCCTCGCCTCCTCGACATCCTGCGGCAGTTCGATGTTGACCTGCAGGTCGATCGGCGCGCCGTCGAGCGTGGTCGCCCGCATCGAACGCAGGCGCTTGAGCTTGCGCCGCTCCGCCTCCATGCGGCGGCTGCGCATCTCGTACTCGGCGAGCACCCGGCGGTCCGGGTTGACGATCAGCACGCCTTCGCGGCCATCGACGATCAACAGTTCGCCTTCGCGCACCAGGTCGCGCGCGTGGTGCAGGCCGACGATCGCCGGTATGGTGAGGCTGCGGGCCACGATGGCGCTGTGCGAGGTCACGCCGCCGACATCGGTGACAAAGCCCGCGAAATGGTGCTGCTTGAACAGGATCATGTCGGCAGGCGACAAGTCGTGCGCGACCACGATCGCGGTTTCTTCGCTCGCCGGCGTCTTGGGCGCGTGTCCGGTGCCCATCATGGCCTTGAGCAGCCGTTCGACCACCTGCACGACGTCCTGCTTGCGCTCGCGCAGGTAAGGATCCTGGATTTCGTCGAACTGCTGCACGAGCAGGTCCATCTGCTGCATCAGCGCCCACTCGGCGTTGCAGCGGCGCGTGCGGATCGCCGTGCATGGCAACTGCGACAGGTGCGCGTCGTCCAGGATCATGAGATGCAGGTTCAGGAACGCGGACATCTCGGCCGGAGCCGAGGGGGGCATCGCCGCGGCCAGCCCGGCAAGCTCACCGCGCACTTCGGCCACCGCGTTGTTGAAGCGCCTGACTTCCTCTTCGACGTCTGCTGCCGCGATCTCGTAGCGGGCGACTTCGAGTCTCGCGGTGGAGACGAGGTGCGCATAGCCGATCGCTATGCCCCCGGAGACGCCCGCCCCGTGGAGCGTGAAGCTCGCCCCCGCTGGGGCGGCGACGATCGCGGAGACTAGCGCCTCATTGCCCGCTTCGGCCTTCGGCAGCCTCGTCATGCCCGGTTCCTCATTCGCCTTCTCCGAAGCGCTCGCCGATGAGGCCGAGGATGGCCGCCATCGCTTCCTCGGCGTCGGCGCCTTCGGTTTCGATCACGACCCGCGCGCCCCTCCCGGCGGCGAGCATCATCACGCCCATGATGCTCTTCGCGTTCACCCGGCGGCCGCTGCGCGATATCCAGATTTCGGCCTTGAAGCCGCTGGCGAGCTGGGTGAGCTGGGCCGACGCACGCGCGTGCAGCCCGAGCTTGTTGACGATTTCAACTTCGGTCTGCGGCATGGCATGGATCGCGGTTCAGGTGCACGACGCCTTCGACGCCGCCGCTCATGGCCTTGCTCACCACGGAATCAAGCGGCTCGTTGCGATAGGTGAGGGCGCGGATGAGCATCGGGAGGGACACGCCCGAGAGTCCCTCGACGCGGCCGGCCTCGAGTAGCCGCGAGGCGATGTTGCAGGGCGTGGCTCCGCAAATGTCGGAGAGCACCAGCACCCCGTCGCCCTGGTCGATTTCGCGCACGGCCTCGCGCGCCTGCTGCAAGACGGCCTCGGGATCGTCCCGCGCCGTAACCCCGACCGTGGCGACGTGCGGGGGACGGCTTCCCAAAACGTGCGCGGCGCAGCGGATCAGCGCCTCGCCGAAGCGGCCGTGAGAAACGATGAGTATTCCGACCATGGTCAGTTGTCTTTGGGCAGTGCAAACGCCACGACGACGCGCACGGCAAAATCTGTATTTTGCAGCGCCGTGGGAATTTCCGTAAGGGGCACCGCAGCGGCGAGCAGCGCCAGGGCGTGCTCATCCAGGATGCGGTGGCCGCTCGAGCGCGTGACGGTGCTGCGCGCGAGCGCCCCTTGGCCGTTGATGTGCAGGAGCACGCCCGTCTGCCCCTCCAGGCGCAGGGCAAGCGCCTCCTGCGGATAGCCGCGCAGCCTGGTCCCGGCCCGGAGCAGGCGGTAGCGGTAGAGCTCAAGGGCCGCAGCGCGCTCATCGCCCTCTTGCGCCTGCGCCCCGAGCGGGAGGAACGGCGCGGCGAGCAACGCGAGGACGAGCGCGCGGCGCGCGGTCACGGCATCAGCGCCCGCAGGCCGCCTCGAGCGCGTCGATGAACATGGCGGCGACGTCAAAGCCGGTCTGATCGGCGATTTCGCGGAAGCACGTGGGGCTGGTGACGTTGACCTCGGTCAGGTAATCGCCGATCACGTCCAGCCCCACCAGGAGCAGGCCCTGGCGCTCGAGTTCCGGCGCGATGGCGTTGGCGATTTCCGCGTCGCGCGCCGACAGGGGCCGCGCCACCCCTGAGCCGCCGGCGGCGAGGTTGCCGCGGGTCTCACCGGGCTTCGGGATGCGCGCCAGGCAATAGGGCACGGGCTTGCCGCCGATCAGGAGGATCCTCTTGTCGCCGTCGCGGATCTCGGGGATGAAGCGCTGCGCCATGATGGTGCGCGCGCCGTGGCGCGTCAGCGTCTCGACGATGACGTAGCGGTTCGGGTCGCTGTCGGTGACGCGAAAGACCGACTGTCCGCCCATGCCGTCGAGCGGCTTGACGATCACATCGGCGTTGGCGTCGATGAACTCGTGGATCTGCTCGGGCAGGCGCGCGACGAGCGTCGGGGCGGCAAAGCGCGCAAAGCGCGCGATGGCGAGCTTTTCGTTGTGGTCGCGCACCGCCCGCGGATCGTTGAACACGCGCGCGCCTTCGCGCTGCGCCAGCTCCAGCAGCCAGGTGCTGGTGACGTACTCGCTGTCGAACGGCGGATCTTTTCGCATCAGCACCGCGTCGAATTCGGCGAGCGGGGTTTCGATCGGCGGCGCAGCGCGGTACCAGTGGTCCTTTTCGCCGGTGAGCGTGAGGCGCAGGTTCTCGCCCACCACCCGGCCGCCCTTCCACATCAGCCCTTCCTGCATCATCACGTACAGTTCGTGGCCGCGCCGAGCGGCCTCCGCCATCATCGCGATGCTCGAGTCCTTCTTGACTTTGAGCGAAGAAAGCGGATCGAGAATGAGGGCGATCTTCATTCGCCGGGCGCGGTGCGTTCGAGCTCGATCGAGGCCGCGAGCAGCGCGAGCCGCGCCACGACCCCGTAGGAATAGAAGCGATTCGGGGCGGCGCCCGGCTGGGCGTAGTGATCGGGCGTGGTGCAGCAGTCGGCGAACGCCAGGGGCACGAAGTGCATCCCCGGCGCGTTCAGGACCTCGTCGCTCGCGCGAGCGGTGTGCACGCGGTAGAAACCGCCGACGACATAGCGGTCGATCATGTAGACCACGGGCTCTGCGACCGCCTCGTTGATGCGCTCGCAGGTATGCACGCCCTCCTGGACGATGACCTCGGTCACCTCGAGCCCCTCTTTCACCACCGCCATTTTATTGCGCTGCCTGCGGTTCAAGCTCCTCACTTCGGCTGCGTCCTTGACCGCCATGATTCCCATGCCGTAGGTGCCGGCATCGGCCTTGACGACCACATACGGGGCGTCCTTGATGCCGTACTCGAGGTACTTGAGCCTGATCTGGGCAATGAGCGCTTCGGCGTTCGCGGCGAGGCACTCTTCGCCCGCGTGCGCCCGAAAGTCCACTTCGCCGCAGACGCCGAAATAGGGATTGATGAGCCAGGGGTCGATTTTGAGCAGCGCGGCGAATTCCCGCGCGATCTCTTCGTAGGCGGCAAAGTGGTTGGACTTGCGCCTTGTGGCCCAGCCCGCGTGCAGCGGCGGCAGGACGTACTGCTCCTCGAGTCCTTTCAGGATCTCCGGAACGCCCGCCGACAGGTCGTTGTTCAAGAGGATCATGCACGGGTCGAAATCGGCCAGCCCCAGGCGCCGCCCGCTGCGCTGGAGCGGTTCGAGCACCAGCGGCTGGGCGTCGGGCACCGCGATTTCGGTCGGTCGCGTGACCGCCGGCATCAGCGTGCCGATGCGAACGTTCAAGCCCGCCTGGCGCATCAGCGTCGCCAGACACGAGAGGTTCTGCAGGTAGAAGGTGTTGCGCGTGTGGTTCTCGGGGACGACGAGCAGGTTCCTCGCTTCCGGGCAGGTGCGTTCGATCGCGGTCATCACCGCCTGCACGCACAAAGGCAGGAACACCGGATTCAGGTTGTTGAAGCCGCCCGGAAAGAGGTTCGTGTCCACGGGCGCCAACTTGAAACCGGAATTGCGCAGGTCCACCGAGCAGTAGAGAGGCGGCGTGTGCTCCAGCCACTGGCCGCGAAAGAAGTGCTCGATTTCCGCGCTCGAGTCGAGGATCCGTTTTTCCAGATCCTGCAGGGGGCCGGTCAGCGCGGTGGTGAGATGGGGGATCATGGCATCGTTCCTCGGTT
>JACPRN010000083.1 GCA_016189945.1 Betaproteobacteria bacterium | reverse complement strand
CGGCCTAAGAATCGCCTATTTCAATTTCGTTCCGCACTTCGAGCAAAAGCGGTCGCCTGCGTCCGCCTCGGCGCCGCACCCGGGGCAGAACCGCTCGCTTCGCCGCGCTGCGGTTACCGTAGTTCGCCGCCGCCACAGAAAGTAAGCGGCGGCTCCAGCGATGGCCAGCGGTAAGCCGACGGTGGCCGCCAAAACCCAACCTGAAGCCGTCTCGCCGCCGCTCGGGCCTGGCGGCGACGAGAGTGCGGGCAATGAACCGTCAGCTTGCGGCCGGAGTATCTCGGTGGTCGTTCGCGAATCCGACTTGGTGTAAGCGATCTTTATAGGAAGTTGCTTGCCTGCCTCGAACGCGCCCAGTTGCGCCGAGCGGTACCGCAACCCATCCTGGCCGGTGGCGGCGGATTCCAGGGCAGGAGTCGTTGTGAGGTCAAGCGTTCCGGCGGGTTCCTGTATGGTCACCGCGAGCCGGTCCGCTGCTAGGTCTCCCGTCCAGACATAGGTGTACTTGCGCTCGGGCGCGCGCGTCGCGATCGGATCGTAGAACTCGATGTGGAAATTGCGCTGCGGTACCGCGAGCTTCACGATGAGGTGCTCGCCCGCGTCTTCACGCTCATATTTCGCATTCTGCAGATTTCCGCCCCCGTCAGGCGAGATCGCCACTGCCGACGGGCCGCCCGAGACCGCGGGGATGCGCACGGACACCGCCGCCGGCAGAGTGACATTCGAAGCAATTTCGCCCTTCAGGATCACCAGCATTGCCGGGCGGTCGTATTCCGGCCAGAGGTCGATTTCCAGGTTCGCCAGGCGCGGATTTCCCTTGGGTGCCTTCCCGCCGGCGGCTGCGGCGGCGAGCGCCGGAAGGAGCATGGCGGCCAGCAAGATGATCAACATTCCTTGCAACCGAAGGAATGCATGTGCACTACCGGCCTGAAATCCCGATCGTCTCGAAGCATCCTTCATGTTCGATTTCCCTTGCATTCCACGAGAATTGTTTCGCATGTTGAAAGAAAACCGCTACGCGCTGCATCCGGGTCCATTTTGCGAGGGTACCAGGCCGCGCGTCGCCAACTCATTGGCGACATTCTTGCGCCACCCGCTGGCGCTGGAAAAAGCAGCGCTCGTGAGCACGCGCGCATCGATCTGCGCCCAATCCAGGTTCTTTACCGCCTTGAAATAAAGCGCGGTCTGCACATAATTGTCCGGAAACCAGAACGCGTTGAAGGCAACAGCCTCGCGATACAGTTCGTCCTCGCCGAGACCTTGCGCTGCGCCAAGTGCAAGCAGTCCCAGCAGCGCCGAGCCGTGATTGCAATCCTGGAAAAACGTCGAGTTATCGCAGCACGGCCGATAAATGGCGCGGGCAAGGCGCACCACGAGCGCCTCCTGTTGCGGGCTAAGCTCGACAATCGCAAACCGGTTGAAGTAATCACCTCCGCTGGGCAAGCGGCCGAGGTTCCAGCCGCCGGTGGAGGCGAAATTGAAACGCGAAGGTCCGTTCAAGGGGCTGGTGTCGTTTGCCCTCAACCGGTTGGCTAGCCCGAGCGGCCACAGAAGATTCACGTAAACGCCGGCATTGGCTCGGGTAAGGAGGATCGGCTCGTAGGAGGGCTTGGTCAGGACATCTTTCAGTTCGCCCGGCATGCCGCCGCGCCGAGCGTAGATGGCCTCGAACTTTTGCGCGTCGAGCACGCCCGCTTGGACCAGTTTGACCACGGCATCGCCCAGCGCCACGCGGCTGTGGTGGCCGCCAGCGGGCAAGACTCTTGCCGCCGCGTCTTGCAGCAGGCGTGCCTTGTCGGTCTCGGGCGCGCCCGCCGCGAGCGCCGGTACCGCGAGCAACAGAAAAGCCGAGCACGCCAAGGTATTCGCCATCAGAACCTCGCCAGAATATACAAGCCGGATGCCTGAGCGCTTTGGCGCCGCAGGAACGGGTTGGCCGTGATTTTATACGCTGCGGGGGTATTTCACAAATACCTATGCGGGGTATAATGCGACATCGTGTGATTCTCGGATTGCCTTCATGGGATCGACCTCTGCGTTGCGTCTGGATTTCCCGGTCGAGGGAATGACCTGCGTCGCCTGCGCGGCGCGGGTAGAAAAGAGCCTGAACAATCTGCCTGGCGTCGTCGCCAACGTGAATTTCGCCGCCGAATCGGCGCAGGTCACGCTGCAACCGGACCTTACCACCCCTCGAGCGGTGGTCGAGGCCATCCGGCAGACCGGATACTCGGTGCCGCTTCAATCGGCCGAATTCCAGATAGGCGGCATGACCTGCGCCGCTTGCGCGCTGCGGATCGAAAAAGTCCTGAACAAGATCGAAGGCGTCCAAGCGGCGGTCAATTTCGCGAGCGAAACCGCGCGCGCGCGCTACGTGCCCGGCCTTGCTACGCCCGAGCAATTGGCAGCGGCGATCCGCAAAGCGGGCTACGTGGCCTCCGAGCGGGTCGAGGCGAGCGCCGAAGAGGACAAGGCGCGCCGGGTGGCGGTCTATCGCGCCGAACGCCGGCTGCTTTGGATTTCCATCGCCCTCAGCGTTCCGTTCCTGGCGCAAATGTTCTGGATGTTCGGCCAGTCTCACGGCGAACTGCTTCCGCGCTGGCTGCAATTCGTGCTCGCCACGCCGGTGCAGTTCTGGATCGGGCGGCGATTCTACGTGGGCGGCTGGAAGGCCGTTCTCGGCGGCGGCGCCAACATGGATGTGCTCATCGCATTGGGAACCACCATGGCCTACGGTTTGAGTGCCGTGGTGACGCTCGCAGGCATGCATCAGCAGCACGTGTATTTCGAGGCGAGCACGGTGATCATTACGCTCGTGCTATTGGGCAAGCTGCTCGAAGCACGCGCAAAGCTCGGAACGTCGGCGGCGATCGAAGCGCTTATCCGCTTGCAGCCCAAGACCGCGCGCGTGGAGCGCGACGGCGCTGTGGTCGAAGCGCCGGTGGAGAGCATTCGGATCGGCGACATTTTTGTCGTTCGTCCCGGCGAGAGCATTCCGGTCGACGGCCTGGTGGCGAGCGGCGAATCCGGCGTTGACGAGAGCATGCTCACCGGCGAGAGCCTTCCGGTCGCCAAGCGTCCGGGCGCCAAAGTATTCGCCGGAACGCTCAATCATGAGGGACTGCTCCGCTGCGAGGCTCAAGGAGTGGGCGCAGCGACCATGCTCGCCGGGATCATCCGCCTGGTGCGCGAAGCTCAAGGATCGAAGGCCCCGATCCAGCGCCTTGCCGATAAGGTTTCGGGTGTTTTCGTCCCGGTGGTCGTCGCCATCAGCGCCCTCACTTTGGCGGCCTGGTGGGGGTTCGGCGGTGAGCTCGCGGGCGCTCTGGTGAGCGCGGTTGCGGTGCTGGTGATCGCCTGTCCCTGCGCGCTCGGGCTTGCCACACCCACGGCAATCATGGTCGGTACAGGCCGCGGCGCTCAGGCCGGCGTGCTGGTGAAAAACGCCGTCGCCCTGGAACAGGCGGAAAAGATCCGCACGTTGATCGTCGACAAAACGGGCACCCTCACCGAGGGCAAGCCCGTGGTGACGGACATCGTGGCCGCCAACGGCTTTTCCGCGCGCGAGTTGCTCGCGCTTGCCGCGAGCCTTGAGTCGGGGTCCGCGCATCCGCTGGCGCACGCGGTCGTCGAACAGGCGAACCAGCAGGGGCTGGCGCTTGGGCCCATCCGCGAATTCCGCTCCGTCACCGGCAAGGGGATCCAGGCGCTCGCCGAGATTCCGTCGCTGGGCGGCGAAGCGAAAGTTGTGCTCGGCGCCCCGGCGTTTCTCGAGGAATCCGGGTTCGCGATCGATGCGGCGGCGATCGCGCCGCTCGTCGCTGAAGGGAAGACCGTGATCGCGCTGGGGGCCGCCGGCCGCACCCTGGGTTATCTCGCCGTCGCCGACAAGCTTCGTCCGACCTCGCGCGAAGCCGTAGGCAAGCTGAAAGCGATGGGCATCGAGGTTGTGATGCTGACCGGCGATAACCCTGCAACGGCCAAGGCAATCGCCGAATTCGCGGGCGTGACCCAGTACAAAGCCCAGGTACTCCCGGGGGAAAAGGCTCTAGCGGTGACCGAATTCAAAACCAAGGGACGCATCGTCGGAATGGTGGGCGACGGCGTCAACGACGCCCCGGCGCTGGCCGCGGCCGATGTGAGTTTCGCCATCGGCGCGGGCTCGGACGCCGCCATCGAGGCGGCCGACATCGCGCTGATGCGAAACGACCTGCTCTCGGTTGTGGACGCGATCAGCCTGTCGCGCGCGACCCTGAGCAAGATCCGCCAGAATCTGTTTTTCGCATTTTTCTACAACGTGCTGGGCATTCCGCTCGCGGCGGCCGGGATGCTCAATCCGGTGATCGCGGGAGCGGCGATGGCCTTGTCCTCGGTATCGGTGGTGAGCAATTCGCTGCTGCTGCGGCGCTGGCGGCGCGCCTGAGAGAGATGGTTCATTTCAACAGTGAAAGGAGCATCCAATGCAAACGGTGACTTTGGGAATTTCCGGCATGACCTGCGGCGGCTGCGTGAGGAGCGTCACCCGGGTACTGGACGGCCTTGAGGGCGTCGCGAAATCCGACGTGTCCCTGGAGAAGCGCTGCGCCGTGGTCGACTATGACCCGGGCAAATTGGGCGTCGAGCAGTTGAAGCGCGCCATCGTCGAGGCGGGGTATGAAGTCGCGCCCTAGCGTGCAGGACTGCGCGCATCACGCGCACCATTCGGTAGTGCAGCCCAACAAGGGCGCCCTGCTGAAGCGCTTGAACCGGATCGAAGGTCAGGTGCGGGGCGTGGCGAAAATGGTCGAGGAGGACCGCTATTGCGTGGACGTAGTCACCCAGATCGCGGCGATCCAATCGGCGCTTGACTCCCTTGCCATGCGGCTGCTGGAAAACCACACCAAGGGCTGCGTGCGCGCGGCGATCAAGTCCGGCGACGGCGAGGCTGCGGTCGATGAGCTGATGAGCGTGGTCAAACGCTTCGGCCGCTGAGCATCTGCGATCGGCGCTTCGCCGCCTGCCTCGGAAAGGTCCCCGCAAGGGGATCGCGCTCAGTACCACTCCAGCAGATCGAACCGCCTGCCCTGTTTCAGGCGATAAGCGGAAAAGTCGCGCTTGTCCGCGGTCAAGATGCGATTCTGAGCGCTCGTGTTGGCAAGCCAAATCAGCGCCGCGTCGGCAAGGTCGATGTCGCGGTCCGCATAGCGTGAAATGATCGAGCCGAGCTCTGGGTAGCAGTCAACGGGCGTATCGACGACCGCTATGCCGCCGCGCTGCGCCCAGGTGAGCAAATCGGATTTTTCGGCCGACGATAAGAAAAAGCAGGTCTCCACGATCACCGGCGCGACAGTCGCAAGCGGGTGGCGATGCGTCTTGAGATAGGCCCGCGCCGATGGGGCGAGGCGATCGGCCGGGTGGAACAGCGCGACCAGAAACCCGGTGTCCGCGGCGATTCGTCTCAACGATGCTTGCCCTTGAAGCGCTCGCGCAGCAGCCGCTTGGAGTGGCGTGCGATATCCACGCTGGGCGCGATTCTCTCATGGCGCGCGAAGATGTCGGCGCCCAGCTCATAGGGCGAGGGCGCGGCCTCATTGTTCTCGAACAGGCGTTCGAGCGCCTGCTTCACCGCCTCGCTCTTAGTGAGCTTTTGCGAAACGCAGTACTGGGCGAGCTTCTGCTCGACGCGTGGGGGCAGGCGTACCGAGATTGTCATGAACAGTGCTCAACGCTGTAATACAAAGTCGTATGCATTGTACGACAATAGTGTCCAACATGCAAACACGCCTTCGCGGCCGACGGAATTTCGCGATGCGTGCTGTCGAATTTGACCGGTCGCTCCTCTATGACGCGGTGCTGCGACCACCCGGCGGAAGCGAGCGCCCGCTCAAAGCTCGTAGAGCTCCCCGCCACCCGCGAGCGCCCGCTGCACCGTCTGGCGGGTGAGCGTCGGCGCGAACAGCTCGATGAAGGCGAAGGCGTAGCCCCTGAGGAGGCTCCCGCGCTTCACCGCCACGCGCGTGGTGTTGGAGCGAAACAAGTGCGCGCAGTCGATGGCGCGCAGGAGCGAATCGCGCCGTTCGTCGAAAGCCATGGCGGCGATGATCCCGACCCCCAGACCGAGTTCGGCATAGGTCTTGATGACATCGGCGTCGATCGCCGAGAGCACGACCTCGGCCTCGAGACGGGCCGCCGCGAATGCGGCGTCGATGTTCGCGCGCCCCGAAAAAGCGGGGTCGTAGGTGACGATCGGGTGGCGCGCCAGGGCTTCCAAGGTGAGCCTTTCGGCCTTGAGCAAAGCGTGTCCGGAAGGGACCACCGCGCAGTGGTTCCACGTGTACGCGGGCATCGCAAGCAGTCCGGGGCAATCGTCAAGCGCCTCGCTCGCAACAGCGATGTCGGCCGCACCGGCAAGCACCATCTCCGCGAGCTGGGGCGGATTGGCCTGCTGCATGGTCAGGCGCACTCGTGGGTAGCGGCGCTTGAACTCGGTCACCACGCGCGGCAGCGCGTAGCGCGCCTGCGTGTGGGTGGTGGCGATGGTGAGACTCCCCGCTTCCTGGTCGCGAAAATCGTCTGCCGCGCGCTTCAGATTTTCAGCTTCCAGCAGAACGCGCTCGATGATCTCCAGCACCGCCTTGCCCGGCTCGGTAAGCGCGGCGATGCGCTTGCCGTGACGCACGAAGATCTCGAAGCCGAGCTCGTTCTCCAGCTCGCGGACCTGCTTTGACACCCCAGGCTGCGACGTATGCAGGGCGTTGGCCGCTTCGGTGAGGCTCAAGCCGCGGCGCACGGTTTCGCGCACGTAGCGCAACTGCTGGAAATTCATGGCCGGACGCTGAAGTCGGGCTGATTATATGGATATCGACGCTTATTCGATCCCCTTATAACCTAAGTTTATTATTCCTTCGCCCGCGTCGCAACCGAGCCGAGGATATTCCCGCAGCGAGCCTCGCTGCGGGTATCTGGCCTGTTTTTTTCCGCAGCCAGCGACTAAGGAGGCTCTGCAGAACTCGATTCTTGTCACCCCCGCGAAGGCGGGGGTCCAGTCGAATCAAGGATCTTCTGGATTCCCGCCCCCGCTTCCGCGGGGGCATGCTTACCACGCGGGAATGACGTTTTTCAGAGCTTCCCTAAATCGAGGCCAGCGCCTGTTCCAGGTCTTCTTTGAGGTCGTCGATATGCTCGATGCCGACCGACAGGCGCACAGTGTCTTCGGTCACGCCGGCCTTCGCCAGTTCCTCGGCCGAAAGCTGCCTGTGTGTGGTGGTAGCGGGATGGCACGCGAGCGATTTGGCGTCGCCGATGTTGACCAAACGGGTAAACAGCTTCAAGGCGTCCTGGAATTTTGCCCCGGCCGCTTTGCCTCCTTTGACGCCGAATGTGAGAATCCCGGAAGGGCGCCCGCCCATGTATTTTTTCGCCAGCGCGTGGTCTTTGTGATCGGGAAGACCGGCGTAGTTGACCCAGATGACCTTCCTGTGACCTTTGAGGTAATTCGCCACCGCGAGGGCGTTCTCGACGATGCGCTCCATCCGCACCGCCAGGGTTTCGACGCCCTGGAGGATGAGGAAGGCGTTGAACGGGGAGATTGCGGCGCCGGTATTCCGAAGCGGCACCACCCTGGCGCGGCCGATATAGGCGGCCGGGCCAAGGGCTTCGGTGTAGACCACACCGTGGTAGGACACGTCGGGCTCGTTCAAGCGGCGGAACTTGTGCTTGTGCTCGGTCCAAGGAAACTTGCCCGAATCGACGATGATGCCGCCGATGGAATTGCCGTGGCCGCCGAGATACTTGGTGAGCGAATGCACCACGATGTCGGCGCCGTGTTCGAAGGGTCGCAGCAGATAGGGGGTCGGCACCGTGTTATCCACGATCAGGGGCACACCGTGGCGATGCGCGATGGCGGCGATTTCCTCGAAATCGGTGATGTTGCCCAGGGGATTTCCGATCGATTCGACGAACAAGGCCTTGGTCTTGCCGTCGATCAGCTTGTCGAAGGCATTCGGCTCGCGGTAGTCGGCAAAGCGCGCTTCGATCCCGAATTGGGGCAGCGTGTGCGCGAACAGGTTGTAGGTGCCGCCGTAGAGCGTGCTCGCCGAAACGATGTTATCTCCAGCCTCGGCGATGGTCTGGATCGAATAGGTGATCGCCGCCTGACCCGAAGCCAGTGCGAGACCGGCTACGCCGCCTTCCATCGCTGCAATCCGTTTTTCCAGCACGTCCTGGGTCGGATTCATGATCCGCGTATAGATATTGCCCTGGACTTTCAGGTCAAACAGATCGGCCCCGTGCTGTGTATCATCGAAGGCGTAGGAGGTGGTCTGGTAGATCGGCACCGCCACGGCTTTGGTGGTGGGTTCGGGGCTGTAGCCGGCATGAACGGCGAGCGTTTCGATTTTCATCGCGGTTCCTGAAATTTGGGAGCGCAAAGTATAGCGGCTGCATGCTCGATGATTAGGACCCAATTGGAGATTGGTTATTACATTGGTTATTACCTTGGGTTATTTGCCGCCGGCTTCCAGGCGCTGGCGACGTTTTCTGGCGCCATCGGGTACCGATACGGCAGCCGCTCGGGGATCGGCAGTGACTTGCGCTTGACGTTAACGTAAACGTAACATACGCTCTGTGCATGCTTTGCCCATGAAGCCTTTTCCAGCCAAGATGGCACGCCCATGACCGATCTCAGCGTGAGCCAGCAGCTCACGGAATACCAAGCGAAGAACAAGATTCGGTTTGTCACCGCGGCCTCGTTGTTCGACGGCCACGATGCCTCGATCAACATCATGCGCCGCATGCTGCTCTCGACCGGGGTCGAGGTCATCCACCTCGGGCACAACCGCTCGGTCGAGGAGGTGGTGAGCGCGGCGCTCGAGGAGGATGTCCAGGGGATCGCGGTGTCCTCCTACCAAGGCGGGCATATCGAATTCTTCAAGTACATGGTCGATCTGCTGCGCGAGCGCGGCGGCGAGAACATCAAGGTGTTCGGCGGCGGCGGCGGGGTGATCGTGGCCGAGGAGATCCGCGAGCTCGAGGCCTATGGCGTTGCGCGCGTCTACAGTCCCGAAGACGGACAGAAGCTCGGGCTGCAGGGGATGATCAACGACATGGTCGAGCGCTGCGACCAGGACCTGTCGGAGCACGCTCCGGCCGATCTGCAGGCGGTGAAAGCCGGAGACCGCCGCGCCTTGGCGCGGCTGATCACGGCGCTGGAGGCCGCTGCGCCGCGCGAGGGCGCGAACCCCGCGCAGGGTGCCGCGGGGAAATTCGCCCGGCTGCGCGAGGAGCTGCTGCGCGACGCCGACGCGGCCGCGGCCCCGGTCCTCGGGATTACCGGCACCGGCGGGGCAGGTAAGTCCTCGCTTACCGATGAGATCATACGGCGCGTGCGCTTCGACCAGGACGATCGCATGCACATCGCGGTGCTCGCGGTCGATCCTTCGCGGCGGAAATCGGGCGGCGCGCTGCTTGGCGACCGCATTCGGATGAACGCGATCGGACCCTGGGGCGCTGGCGCGCGCGTGTTCATGCGCTCGCTCGCCACGCGCGACACCGGAAGCGAAGTGTCGGCGGCTCTCGCCGACGCGATTGCCGCCTGCCGCGTGGCCGGGTTCAATTTGATCATCGTCGAGACCTCGGGGATCGGGCAGGGCGATGCGGCCATCGTGCCGCTGGTGGACGTCTCGGTCTATGTCATGACCCCCGAGTACGGCGCGGCGAGCCAGCTCGAGAAGATCGACATGCTCGATTTTGCCGATTTTGTCGCCATCAACAAGTTCGATCGGCGCGGCGCGGCCGATGCCCTGCGCGACGTGCGCAGGCAGGTTCAGCGCAACCGCAAGCTGTTTTCGGTTGCGCTCGATGACCTCTCGATCTACGGCACCATCGCCTCGCGCTTCAACGACGACGGGGTGAGCGCGCTCTACCGGGGGCTCAAAGCGCGCCTCGCCGAGCATGGATTGAAGCTCGCCCCCGGCGCGGGGCGGCTGCCCCTCGCGGCGACGAAAATTTCCTCGGGCAGGAACGCGATCGTGCCGCCCGCGCGCTCGCGCTATCTCGCCGAAATCGCCGACACCGTGCGCGCCCACCACCGGCACGTGCGCGAGCAGTCAAGGCTCGCGCGCGAGCGCCAGCAACTGGCAGCGACGAAAGCCATGTTGCTTTCGTCGCTGTCATCCCCGCGAACGCGGGGATCCAGCGATGCCGCCTGCCCCGATTCCTCGACGCACGCGACGAACGACATCGCGAGCGAACTGGATGCGCTGATCGCCGGGCGCGAGGCCAAGCTCGATTCCAGAGCGAAGAAGCTGCTCGACATGTGGCCGCAGATGCAGCGCGCCTATTCGGGCGAAGAATACGTGGTCCGCATTCGCGACCGCGAGCTGCGCACCCGCCTCACCCATACCACGCTCTCGGGCAACCGCGTGCGCAAGGTAGCGCTGCCGCGCTACGAGGACGCGGGGGAGCTTCTCTCCTGGCTGATGCGCGAGAACGTGCCGGGGTCGTTTCCGTTCACCGCCGGGGTGTTCGCCTTCAAGCGCGAGAACGAGGATCCCACCCGCATGTTCGCCGGCGAAGGCGATCCCTTCCGCACCAACCGGCGCTTCAAGTACCTGTCGAAGGACAGCGACGCGAAGCGCCTGTCGACCGCCTACGACTCGGTGACCCTGTACGGTTTCGACCCTGATACGCGGCCGGACATCTACGGCAAGGTCGGAAACTCGGGCGCATCGATCGCCACGCTCGAGGACAGCAAGGTGCTCTATGACGGCTTCGACCTGTGCGCGCCGAGCACCTCGGTGTCGATGACCATCAACGGTCCGGCGCCCACCATGCTGGCGATGTTCCTCAATACCGCCATCGACCAGCAGGTGGACAAGTTCCGCGCCGACAACGGCCGCGAACCGACCGAGGACGAAGCGGAAAAAATACGCGAGTGGACGCTTTCCACGGTGCGGGGGACGGTGCAGGCCGACATCTTGAAGGAGGACCAGGGCCAGAACACGTGCATCTTCTCCACCGAGTTCTCGCTCAAGGTGATGGGCGACATCCAGGAGTATTTCATCCATCACGGTGTGAAGAACTTCTATTCGGTGTCGATTTCGGGCTACCACATCGCCGAGGCAGGCGCGAACCCGATCTCGCAGCTCGCCTTCACCATGGCGAACGGCTTCACCTACGTCGAGGCCTACCTTGCGCGCGGGATGCACGTCGATGACTTCGCGCCCAACCTGTCGTTCTTCTTCAGCTACGGCATGGACCCGGAATACGCCGTGCTCGGGCGCGTGGCGCGGCGCATCTGGGCGATCGCGATGAAGAACAAGTACGGCGGCAACGAACGCAGCCAGAAGCTGAAATTCCATTCACAGACTTCCGGACGCAGCCTCCACGCGCAGGAGATAGCGTTCAACGACATCCGCACCACGCTGCAGGCGTTGATTTCCACCTACGACAGCACCAACTCGCTGCACACCAACGCCTACAACGAGGCGATTACCACGCCCACCGAGGAGTCGGTGCGCCGCGCGATGGCGATCCAGATGATCATCAACCGCGAATGGGGTCTGGCGAAGAACGAAAACCCGAACCAGGGCGCCTTCATCATCGACGAGCTGACCGACCTGGTCGAAGAGGCGGTGTTGAAAGAATTCGAGGCGATCTCGGAGCGCGGCGGGGTCCTCGGGGCCATGGAAACCGGCTACCAGCGCGGCAAGATCCAGGACGAGTCGTTGCACTACGAGCGCAAGAAGAACGACGGCTCCTACCCCATTCTCGGCGTCAACACCTTCCGCAATCCGCATGGCGAGGCGGTCCCGCAGCGGATCGAGCTGATCCGTTCCACCGAAGAGGAAAAGCAATCGCAGTTGCGGCGCCTGGCGGACTTTCACGCGCGCCACGCGGCCGAATCTGGCCCCACGCTCGAGCGGCTGAAGCAGGTGGTGATCGCAGACGAAAACGTGTTCGCTGTGCTGATGGACGCCGTGCGCTGCTGCTCGCTCGGCCAGATCACGCACGCGCTGTTCGAAGTGGGCGGGCAATACCGCCGCAACATGTAGGCCGAACGATTCGGAACCGGCGAGGCTGCTCTTGCCTTTGATCAATCTCCACGGTTTGGTGCAGTTGCGCGCAACTGCACCAAACCGTGGAGACGATTTAAGAAGTCAAATTCGACCGCCCTTGTCTCAACTGACCACCGCTCACGCGATCCCCAGCTCCCGCAGGTAGGACAGCATCGCCTCGCGGCACTCCTCGGGGCGCTCGACCTGCAGGAGGTGCCCGGTGTTCGCAATGGACTCGTAGGCGTAACCGTTCTCGCGCGCCAGCGCCTGGTTGGCGGCCCCGGTGGGCACATTGCCTTTCAGGTCGGGGTCGGCGCCGATCAATTTCACCGGCCCGCCGTAATCCGAGGCCTTGGGCCACAGGTTGACCGTCAGCGCGCCGAGATAGATGGTTGCCTCGAGCTCGCGCTGGCATACGAGCGACCAGCCCTCGCCGTCGGGGCGAACGACCGCCCGTCCCATGTCCTCGATCGCCTGCGGCACCCAGCGCGCCGTGGCGCGGCTGTCGCGATAGTACTTGACCATGCCTTCGGCGGAATCGAACCGGTCGGGCCGGTTGCAGGCGAACTCGATCAGGCGCACTTCGAAGGCGCGCATCGCCTCGTACAAGCGGTGGCTGCGGGGTGGCACGTTGGGAGGATCGTAGAGAAACAGCGCATCCCACCCTCCGCCCTGCTCCACGGCGTGTTTCATGGCAGAGCGCGCCGAGAAGGAATGGAAAACACCGATCATGGGTTGCTTGGGAGCAAGCCGCGACTTGATCGCCTGTTGCACGGTGCCGACATCTATCGAGAGCTGCTTATAGTGATGGCCGTCGGCCCCGACGGGCGCGTTGCGGCCGTGGTTGCGCATGTCGAACAGGGCCAACTCGAAGCGTTCGAGCAGCGGCTCCCAGAATACGCGGTAGCCGTCGATGGCAAAACCGTTGCCATGTGTGATCACCAGGCACGGACCCTTGCCGATGCCATAGCGGCGGATCTCGATTTTCGGACCGTCGGACAATTGGACGTCAAAGGATTCATCCGGGCTTGGCGCTTGGGCGGTTGGCAAGGAAGATTCTCCCGTGTAAAAAGAACATAGTTTACCAGTCGATGTTTCCACCGGCAGCGAAATGACCCGCGTAAGGTTCCCGCAGCGCCTGGTCCTCGACACCAACGTGGTGCTCGATTTGGTCGTTTTCCGCGACCCGCTTGCCGCGCCGATTGCGCAGGCGCTCGATGCCGGCGCTGCGGTTTCAGTGACGACCCACGAATGCCTCGCGGAGTTGCGGCGGGTGCTCGCCTATCCGAAGCTGAAGCTCGACGCAGCGGCACAGAACGCCGCGTTCGAGCGCTATTGCTTGCAGGCGCGCCTCGCCGGCAGCCCGGCCTCGGCCGCGCCGGTGCCATTGCCGCGCTGCGCGGATTGCGAGGACCAGAAATTCATCGAGCTTGCCTGGCATGCCGGCGCGCGGTTTCTGATCACCAAGGACAAGGCGCTGCTCAGGCTGTCGCGAACAGCAGCCCGCATCGGGGGTTTCGAAATCCTGCCGCCCGGCGCATTCGCCGAGCGAGCCGCGCCGCGCACGCCTCCGGTGCCCGCGATGGGGCGCTAACTGCCGATGCGCTTGAGTCCCGGCAGGTCGAGCACGGTGATCCCGCCGTACTCCACGCGCACCATGCCGTTTCTCTCCAGAACCTGCAGCGCCTGATTTACCCGCTGGCGCGACACGCCGGACAAGTAGCCGATTTCCTGCTGCGAGATCTGGATCCGCGACTCGGTGACCGGGTACAGGTGGGGGTCGTAGAGCGACGCCAGCGCGCGGGCCACGCGCGCATCGGGATCGAGCAGGCGCTCGTGCTCGATCATCCCGATGAACTGTCCCAGTCGCTCGTTCAATTGCATGAGCAGGAAGCGATTGAAGGCGATGCTCGTATCGAGCAGCCAGCGAAACGTCGGCTCCGGCATGAAGGCGATGCGCGATTCGCGGATGGTGATGACGTCGTACTTGCGCGGCTCGCGTTTCAGGACCGAGCCTTCGCCGAACCAGGCGCCCGCGGGAATTCCGGCGAGGGTGACCGTCTTGCCGGAGGCGGAGTCGGCATTGAGTTTCACCAGGCCGTCGACCACGCCGATCCAGGCCGTGGTCGGTTCGCCCCTGCGGCACACGTAGGCGCCGGCGGGGAACTCGCGCTCCGCGATTGCGCCCCTCACCCTGGCGAGTTGTTCCGGCGTCAACCCCCCGGTCCAGGGGCTCAATTCCAGCATTTGGTCCAGAGACCGCATCGTGCCCCGATTGTCAACGAGACGACAGCCACAGGCGAGTTTACCGCTTATGATCGGGCTCGCGAAAACCCCGGACAGCCGGGCAAGATGTGATACTGTTTGCAGAAGCTGGCCATTGCTAAGCGGAGGAGGACGCATGGCCGAACCGCTGGATACGTTTCCGCGCCTGTTGCTGCACCATTCCAAGGTGCGCGGCGACCGGCCGGCCATTCGGGAAAAGGATCTCGGCATCTGGCAGACCTGGAACTGGTCGCAGGTGCTCGAGGAAGTGCGCGCGCTCGCCTGCGGCCTGGCGGCGCAGGGATTCAAGCGCGGGATGAACCTGGCGATCATCGGCGACAACCGCCCGCGCCTGTATTGGGCCATGGCCGCGACCCAGGCCCTGGGCGGCGTTCCCGTGCCCCTGTACCAGGACGCGGTGGCCGAAGAAATGGTGTTCGTGCTCAATGACGCCGATGTCCGTTTCGCCCTGGTCGAAGACCAGGAGCAGGTGGACAAGCTGCTGGAGATCAAGGAGCGCTGCCCGAGCCTGGAGCACATCATCTACGACGATCCGCGCGGACTGCGCCACTACGAGCAGGAGTTTCTCCAGGGCTACGACGAGTTGCGCGCGCTGGGGCGCGTGCGCCACGAAGAACGCCCCGACTTCTTCCTTGACGCGGTGGCCGAAACGCGCACCCAGGACGTCGGCATCATGGCCTACACCTCGGGGACTACCGGCAAGCCCAAGGGGGTATGCCTGACGCACGAGGCGCTGCTCGCCGCCGCCCGCGGCGGCGCCGATTTTGATCGGCTGGCCGCGGAGGAGGAAGTGCTCTCCTACCTTCCGATGGCCTGGATCGGCGACCATCTCTTTTCCTACTGCGAGGCGCTGGTGGCCGGCTTTACGATCAACTGCCCGGAGTCCGCAGACACGGTGATGACCGACATGCGCGAGATCGGTCCCACGTTCTACTTTGCGCCGCCGCGCATTTTCGAGAACCTGCTCACGCAGGTGATGATCCGCATGGAGGACGCCGGCGCGCTGAAGCGCTGGATGTTTCACGCCTTCATGGAGGTCGCGCGCCGCTGCGGCGCGGACATTCTTGCCGGCAAGCCGGGAATCGCCTTTGCCGACCGGCTCCTGTACTGGCTCGGAAATATCTTCGTCTACGCGCCGCTCCGCAATGTGCTCGGCATGAGCCGGATTCGCGTCGCTTACACTGCCGGGGCGGCCATCGGGCCGGACCTGTTCCGCTTCTACCGCTCGATCGGCATCAACCTGAAGCAGCTCTACGGCTCGACTGAGACCTGCGCTTACGTGTGCCTGCAGCCCGACGGCGAGATCAAGCTCGACACCGTGGGCAAGCCCGCCCCGGGCGTCGAGGTGCGAATCGCCGACTCGGGCGAGGTGCTGGTGAAAAGCGCGGCCATGCTCAAGGAGTACTTCAGGCGTCCCGACGCCACCGCCGAATCGATCGACGGCCAGGGTTATTTCCATACCGGAGACGCGGGATTCTTCGACGATGACGGGCACCTCAAGATCATCGACCGGGCAAAAGACGTAGGCAAGCTGTGCAACGGCGCAGTGTTCGCGCCCAATTACGTCGAGAACAAGCTTAAGTTCTTTTCCTACATCAAGGAGGCGGTGGCCTTCGGCAACGAGCGCGATACGGTCTGCGCCTTCATCAACATCGACATGTCGGCGGTGGGCAACTGGGCCGAGCGCCGCGGCATCCCTTATTCGGGCTACACCGATTTGGCGGCCATGGACCAGGTCTATGATCTGATTCGCGAGTGCGTGGAGACGGTGAACGCCGAACTGGCGCAGGATTCGGTGCTCTGCCATTCCCAGGTGCGCCGCTTCCTGATCCTGCACAAGGAACTCGATCCGGACGACGACGAACTCACCCGCACGCGCAAGGTGCGCCGGGGTTTCATCGCCCAGAAATACGCGCCGCTGATCGAAGCCCTGTATTCGGACCGAACCAGCCAGTTCATCGAGACCCAAGTGAAGTTCGAGGACGGCCGCAGCGGCGCGATCAGTGCGGACATCAAGATTCGCGACGCGGCGGTCTACGAGCCGCTTGCCAAGGCGGCCTGATGCTTTCGATTAAGCGCAGAAGCAGCGGCGGCAGTGCGGCCGAGAAGCGCGGCCAATAACCCATGAGCGAGCGGACGGTACAGGATCGGGTCAAGCTGCACGACGACATCGGCGTGGCGGAATTCGATTTTTCCGACATGAACTTGACGACCCAGGCGCAGGTCGACGAGTTCTACGACGAAGCGGAGCGCCGGCTCGCGGCAAGCAACCGGCAGTGGTATTTTCTCGTGATTTACACCAATTGCGTCATCGCCCCCGAGGTCTGGGATCGATTCGCCGCCCGCGGCAAGAACACCAATATCGGCTATTCGCTCGGCACCGTGCGCGTGGGAACGAGCGCGCGCACGCGCGATGCGATCCGCGAACACGCGGGCCGGGCGATGTTTCGCGCCAACATTTTCGACTCGCGCGACCAGGCGATGTTCGCCATCGGCGAGATGCGCAAGCGGCGCGAAGTCCTGGGCGCCGACGCGGCGGAAGTCTTCCTCCGGGTCGAGGACATCCACTTGAGCTTCGGCGGCGTGCGCGCGCTCTCCGGGGTCGGTTTCCAGGTCGACCGCGGCGAGATCTATTCCATCATCGGTCCGAACGGCGCCGGCAAGACCTCGATGCTGAATGTCATCAGCGGCTTCTACCGGCCGAATCGCGGCCAGATCATATTCGAGGGCAAGGACCGCACCCACCTGCCCGCGCACGCGGTGGCGGCGCTCGGTTTTGCGCGCACCTTTCAGAACATCGCCCTGTTCAAGGGCATGACCACGCTCGATAACATCATGACCGGGCGCTCGCTGAAAATGAAAAGCAACTTTCTCACCGATGCCCTGTACTGGGGGCTGGCGCAGAAGGAGGAAATCGCCCATCGCGAGCAGGTCGAGCGAATCATCGACTTCCTGGAAATTCAGGCCATCCGGAAGACCCCGGTCGGGCGGCTTCCCTATGGCCTGCAAAAGCGCGTCGAGCTTGCCCGCGCCCTGGCGATGGAGGCAAAAGTGCTCCTGCTCGACGAACCGATGGCCGGAATGAACGTCGAGGAAAAAGAGGACATGGCGCGCTTTATCCTGGACGTAAACGAACAATGGGGAACCACCATCATCCTGATCGAGCACGACATGGGCGTGGTCATGGACATTTCCACCCACGTGGTGGTGCTCGATTACGGGCTGAAGATCGCCGAGGGCACCCCGGACGAGGTGCGCGGCGACCCGGTGGTCATCCGGGCCTACCTGGGGGTGGCGCACTGATGAGCCGGGAAGGCGCATGAACTGGCAGTTTTTCCTCGAAGTCCTGGCCGGCGGCCTGCTCGCGGGGGTGATGTACTCGCTCGTCGCGCTCGGCTTTGTTCTCATCTACAAGGCCTCCGGGGTGTTCAATTTCGCCCAGGGGGCGATGGTGTTTCTGGCCGCGCTAACCTTTGTCAGCCTGCTCGAGCGCGGCGTGCAGTTCTGGCTGGCGCTGGTGATCACCCTGGCAGTAATGGTCGTGCTCGGGGTCGCGATCGAGCGCGTGGTCCTGCGGCCCCTGGTGAACCAGCCGCAGATCACGCTGTTCATGGCCACCATCGGCCTGACCTACGTGCTCGAGGGCTTGTCACAGCTCGTGTGGGACTCGCAGCCGCATGGCCTGGAACTGGGCATTCCCGATGAGCCCATGATGTGGCTCTCGGAGACCGCCAATATCAACATCAGCCAGTTCGATCTGTTCGCGGCGCTGGTGGCCGGGACGCTGGTGGCGGTGCTCGCCGTCTTCTTTCAGAAGACGCGCATCGGCCGCGCGCTGCGCGCGGTCGCCGACGACCACCAGGGGGCGCTCGCGGTCGGCATCCCGCTGCGCCAGATCTGGGCGATTGTCTGGACGGTGGCCGGTTTCGTCGCTCTGGTGGCCGGCCTCATGTGGGGCGCGCGAAACGGCGTCCAGTACGCGCTCACCTTCATCGCCCTCAAAGCGCTGCCGGTGCTGATACTCGGAGGATTCGAGTCGGTGGCAGGGGCGATCGTCGGCGGCTTGATCATCGGCGCCTCGGAGAAGCTGGCCGAGGTCTATATCGGGCCGTTCGTCGGCGGCGGTCTCGAATCCTGGTTCCCGTACGTGCTTGCGCTGCTGTTTCTGCTCGTGCGTCCGGAGGGCTTGTTCGGCGAGAAGCACATCGAGCGGGTATGAACCACACCCCCTTAACCTTGAATCCGAAACTGAACGAGTCGGAAGACTGCGGTGCTGGTTTTGCCGTTAACCAATCTCCACGCTTTTGTGCAGTTGCTTGCAACTGCACAAAAGCGTGGAGACGGTTTGAAAGGCAAATTCTTTCCAATGTCGTCAATACTCGTCCGAGAAGCGACTGGATCCTGACCCCCGATGCTCTATAGAGAAGCCGGCCAATTCAAGGCCTCCTCCGTTGAAGACCAGCAGATCTTCCCCATCCTGCAGGATCGGATCGCGGTGGGGATCGTCCTGGTTTTCGCCTTTGTGGTGGTGCCGCTGATCGGCAACCAGTATTGGCTCTCGGCGATCCTGACGCCGTTCCTGATCCTCGCGCTCGCCACGCTGGGGCTGAACATTCTCACCGGTTACGCGGGACAACTGTCGCTCGGCACCGCCGCTTTCATGGCGGTCGGCGCGTTCATGGCCTACAACTTCGTGCTGCGCATCCCCTGGATGCCGATCCTCGTCTCGTTTGCGCTTGCGGGAGTGTGCGCGGCAGCGGTGGGAATCGTGTTCGGCCTGCCCTCGCTCCGGATCAAGGGTTTCTATCTTGCCGTTGCCACGCTCGCCTGCCAGTTCTTCGTGCTTTGGGCCATTCAGAGGATCGGCTGGTTCACGAACTACAGCGCTTCCGGCGTCATCTCGGCGCAGAAGATCGTCATGTTCGACTACGTGTTCGATTCGCCGGCGAGCAAATATCTGCTCACGCTTTCCATCGTCGCGCTGCTCGCGCTGCTCGCCAAGAACCTGATGCGAAGCGAAACCGGGCGAACCTTCATGGCGGTGCGCGACATGGATGTCGCGGCCGAGGTGATCGGCATCCGCATGATGCGCACCAAGCTGCTCGCTTTTGCCATCAGCTCGTTCTACTGCGGCGTGGCCGGCGCGCTGTACGCTTTCGCCTACCTCGGCACCGTCGAGCCGGAGGCGTTCAACCTCGACCTGTCGTTCCGTATCCTGTTCATGGTGATCGTCGGCGGTGTCGGCAGCATCCTGGGCTCGTTCCTCGGCGCCGCCTTTATCACTCTGCTCCCGATCTTCCTCAGCCTGGTATCGGGCACGGTTTCCGGGGTTTTCGGCGTCGAGGTTTCGCACGCCACGCTCTCGAATCTGGAGGTGATCATTTTCGGCGGGCTGATCATTTTCTTCCTCGCCGTCGAGCCGCACGGCCTGGCGCGGCTGTGGCAGATCGGGAAGGAAAAGCTGCGCCTGTGGCCGTTCCCGCACTGATCCCATGGACATGGATATGGGGATTTTTGCTTTGAAGGATGAATTCGGTATAGTGAGGATGTTAGGCAGTTTGAGTGGCCTGCCATAGAGAGATTCATTGACCTGAGGAGGTATATCTATGCTTACGGGGATCAGATACCTGGCGTTTGCCGGCGCCGCGGCGGTGGGGCTTGCCGGTGCGCCTGTGCTCGCGCAAAACGAGCAATTCGTTCCGGCGAACTTTTACTGGGTGGGGCCTTATGCCCCGGGCGGATCCGGCTTCGGCGGAGGCATGATCGATTACTTCGCGATGCTCAACGAGCGCGACGGTGGCATCAACGGAGTCAAGCTTACCTGGGAGAAGTGCGAAACGGAATATAACAACGCGCGCGGCGTCGAGTGCTACGAGCGCTCAAAGAAGAAGGGCCCGACCGGAGCATCCGTAATCCACCCCCTGTCGACTGGGATCACCTATTCGCTGATCGAGAAGGCGTCGGCTGACAAGATCCCGGTGATTTCACTTGGCTATGGCCGGACGGATGCCTCCGACGGCCGCGTCTTCCCGTACATATTCCCGCTGATCACGAACTACTGGTCGCAAAACACCGCTAAGATCAAGTTCATCGGCATGAAAGAAGGCGGGATGGACAAGCTGAAGGGCAAGAAGATCGTGAACCTGTATCACGACTCGGCCTACGG